>NZ_JAMPQO010000014.1:0-253923 GCF_028482485.1 Providencia sp. PROV116
TCTAAAATGGCGGTGAGGGAGGGATTCGAACCCTCGATGCAGCTTTTGACCGCATACTCCCTTAGCAGGGGAGCGCCTTCAGCCTCTCGGCCACCTCACCATATTTTAGTTACACACAATTTGTTTTTTCAAACATCTCGTTGCTGTGTGGCGCACATATTACTTTCCTAGACTTAGAAGTCAAACAATTTTTCCAAACTTTTTGCATTCCGGTGTCTGTTTGCACATTTCACAAGCAAGATGATTAGTTTAACACCGAAAAAGATATATTTCAGCCCCTATGACACTAACTTTATAAACAAAAATACTGGAAAAAAATTATTCTACAAATGAATAAAAATGTGTTCACAGGATTGATTAGCCTATACTTCAAACAAAAGGAAACAAAATTTCAGAACAAGAGAACCGAAAACTAAACAATAATGTGAGTTTGATGCTAGAGAGGTATAAAAATGAAAGGATATTTTTAGAATATAATATGAGTAAGACAAGCGCCCATTCTTGCTGTGTGGTCAATCATTGGACGCTTATTCATTATTATTGATTATCTGGTTGAGTCTTTTCAGCCTGGATCCGTTGATAAATTTCTTCACGGTGAACAGAAACTTCTTTTGGCGCATTAACACCAATACGAACTTGGTTGCCTTTGACACCCAATACAGTAACTGTTACCTCATCGCCTATCATGAGTGTTTCACCAACTCGACGAGTCAGAATAAGCATTCTTTGCTCCTTGAAATATTAAAAGAGTCGGGTCTCTAGGTATCCCCCGCTATTGTCCATCACACACCGTGAAAACGTAAAGCAATGACATTCACCTAAAGCATTGATGCCATCAATACAAGCATTCTAATTATTTACAAGCAAAATATAGCACTACAAACGATACATTAACAATGCCGCAACAGATTAAAGTTGCCTCATCTTTTAATGAGGCAACTTTGTAAGTGCTTACAGGCGTGCTTCAACCCATTCTTCGACACTCGCCATAGCAGTAGGTAATGCGTTAACGTCAGTACCTCCTGCTTGAGCCATGTCTGGGCGGCCACCACCTTTACCACCAACCTGACCTGCAATGTGGGAAATCAAGTCACCTGCTTTAACTTTAGCAGTTAAATCATTAGTCACCCCAACAATCATACTGACTTTATCACCACTTGTTGTTGAAAGCACGATAATCGCTGATTTCAACTGATTTTTAAGGTCATCAACCATAGTTCTCAACAACTTAGGATCAGTATCTCCTAATTGAGTCACTAATAATTTGATGCCTTTCACGTCTTTCGCTTTGCTACTTAGTGAAGCACTTTCTTGAGATGCTTGTTGATCTTTTAGTTGCACAATTTCTTTTTCGAGCTGGCGAGATTTATCTAATGCCGCTTTCACTTTCTCGACAAGGCTATTCATATCACCTTTAACCAAGTGTGCAATTGCTGAAAGTTGCTCTGATTGATTGTGAATACTTTCAATTGCTGTAGTGCCTGTCGTCGCTTCAATACGACGAACACCCGCAGCCGTACCCGATTCACTCAGAATACGGAATAAACCAATATCTCCGGTACGACGCGCATGGGTACCACCACATAATTCGATAGAAAAATCACCCATACTCAGAACACGTACACGCTCTTCATATTTTTCACCAAATAATGCCATAGCGCCTTTTGCTTTTGCACCTTCTAAATCCATTAGTTCGGTTTCAATTTCTGAATTTTTACGGATTTGTGCATTCACAATATCTTCTACTTGGCGTAGTTGGTCTTGTGTCATCGCCTCAAAATGAGAGAAATCAAAACGCAAGTATTTATCATTAACCAATGACCCCTTTTGAGAAACATGGTCACCTAATACTTGGCGTAGTGCCGCATGCAGTAAGTGCGTTGCTGAGTGATTTAAACGTATAGCATCACGTCTAGCGCTATCCACGAAAGCGGTAATTTTATGGTTAACAACGAGTGATCCCGCTTCAACCTTACCAATATGCCCAATCGCTTGACCATATTTTTGCGTGTCAGTAACTTTAAAGCTCGCACTATCATTATTTAAATAACCAGTATCACCGACTTGCCCACCAGACTCTGCGTAAAATGCTGTTTTGTCTAGTATAACTAAGCCTTCTTCACCAGCATTCAAGCTATCTACAGGCTGGCCATCTTTATATAATGCAGTAATAGTAGCTTGTTGCTCATCATATTGATAACCGGAGAATTCACTGCGCTTATCAACTTTAATTAAAGAGTTATAATCTGCCCCAAAACCACTGGATTCGCGCGCACGACGACGTTGGTCCTCCATCGCTCGCTCAAAACCTTCTTCGTCGACTTTAATATTGCGTTCACGGCAAACATCTGCCGTTAAATCGATTGGGAAGCCATAAGTGTCATATAAGCGGAATGCGGCTTCACCGTCCAGAGTATCCCCTTTCAGTGAGGCAAGCTCTTCATCTAATAATTGAAGACCACGTTCTAAAGTACGAGCAAATTGTTCTTCTTCGGTCTTGAGAACTTTTTCGACCATTGCTTGCTGGCGTCCAAGTTCATCAGCCGCGGACCCCATGACGTTAATCAGTGGCGCCACTAATTTATAGAAGAAGGTATCTTTGGCACCAAGCATATAACCGTGACGAACAGCACGACGGATAATGCGACGCAGAACATAACCACGGCCTTCATTTGATGGAATAACACCATCACTAACAAGGAATGCACAAGAACGAATATGGTCAGCAATAACACGTAATGATTTATTTTCTAAATCTGTCGCACCTGTTGCATTAGCAGCAGCAGCGATGAGATCGCGGAAAATATCAATTTCATAGTTTGAATTAACGTGCTGCAATACTGCAGAAATACGCTCTAAGCCCATTCCTGTATCGACTGAAGGTTTTGGCAGAGGCTCCATTGTCCCGTCAGACTGACGGTTAAATTGCATGAAGACCAAGTTCCAAATTTCAATATAACGATCACCGTCTTCTTCTGGGCTTCCTGGAGGTCCACCCCATATGTGGTCACCATGATCATAGAAAATCTCGGTACATGGGCCACAAGGACCGGTATCACCCATCTGCCAGAAGTTATCTGACGCATATGGCGCGCCCTTGTTATCACCGATACGAATAATACGCTCAACTGGAACACCAATTTCTTTGTTCCAAATGTCATAGGCTTCATCATCAGTTGCGTAAACGGTCACCCACAGCCTTTCTTTTGGTAAGTTAAACCATTCTTCGCTAGTCAATAATTCCCAAGCAAAACGGATTGCGTCATGCTTAAAGTAATCGCCAAAGCTAAAATTGCCTAACATTTCAAAAAATGTATGGTGGCGAGCGGTATAGCCCACATTTTCTAAGTCGTTATGTTTACCACCCGCGCGCACACAGCGCTGCGCGGTTGTCGCTCGGGAATATGCTCTTTTATCCAGACCAAGAAATACATCTTTGAACTGGTTCATCCCTGCGTTTGTGAACAATAGTGTAGGGTCATTATTTGGCACTAGTGAACTACTAGAGACCACTTGATGACCTTTTGTATGAAAAAAGTCGAGAAACGCTTGACGGATCTCAGCGGTGCTTTTACTCATATTTATCCCGATATCAAGCTGGAAACAGAATTACGAATTGTTGAGATGGAATGTAACATCACCTCTAATCAACTCTCCGATTAAAAAGTGACTGATAAGATAAAGTCTCTTTGTGCAGAAGTAAAATATAGATACATCCATTCGCAGCTTTCATTGTAAAGCGTCTAGATATTTTCTGAAAGTATGTTTATACCTTGCACTGGTGTATTTTTCCACAGAAAAACTGTTCAATAAACTATTAATGTAATAGGTTTAAAACAAAACAGGCGCAACCACATCAGCGGAGCGCCTATAATTTACTTGCTAATCAATAAACTAGATTGATATTAAAATTCTTCTGGTGTTTCTTCTTCATCAGAATCATTGATAAAATCTGTTGCCGCACTGCTAAATTCACCAGTGTGGTTTAATAACATTTCACGCAGTTTGGTATCAATTTCTTGAGCGACTTCAGGGTGCTCTTTTAAATAATTTGTTGAATTAGCTTTACCTTGGCCAATTTTATCGCCGTTATAGCTATACCAAGCCCCTGCTTTTTCAATTAATTTGTGTTTTACACCCAAATCAATTAACTCGCCGAAGGTATTAATACCTTCACCATACAAAATTTGGAATTCAGCTTGTTTAAATGGTGCTGCAACTTTGTTTTTCACCACTTTAACACGAGTTTCACTACCGACGATTTCCTCGCCATTTTTCACTGCACCAATACGACGGATATCTAAACGAACAGATGCATAAAATTTTAATGCATTACCACCCGTTGTTGTTTCTGGGTTACCAAACATAACACCAATCTTCATACGAATTTGGTTGATAAAGATCAGTAGGGTATTAGATGTTTTTAAGTTACCCGCTAACTTACGCATTGCTTGGCTCATCATACGAGCAGCTAAGCCCATATGTGAATCACCAATTTCACCTTCAATTTCTGCTTTTGGTGTTAACGCAGCAACGGAGTCAACGATGATTACATCAACCGCACCTGAGCGAGTTAATGCATCACAAATTTCTAGCGCTTGTTCACCGGTATCAGGTTGAGAACACAGTAAGTTATCGATATCGACGCCTAATTTTTTAGCATAGATAGGGTCTAAAGCGTGTTCAGCATCGATGAAAGCACACGTTTTACCGCTACGTTGTGCTGCTGCAATAACTTGCAGGGTTAGTGTTGTTTTACCTGAGGATTCAGGGCCGTAGATTTCAACAATACGACCTAGTGGCAAGCCACCAGCACCCAATGCAACATCAAGGGATAAGGAGCCTGTTGAGATAGTTTCAACATCCATAGAGCGGTCTTCACCAAGACGCATAATGGAACCTTTACCAAATTGCTTTTCAATTTGGCCTAATGCTGCTGCAAGTGCTTTTTGTTTGTTTTCATCAATAGCCATGTTTACTCCCTAAGTGCAATGATTTGACCACTGCAAATAAAACGATTGAATTCGGTTTGTTGAAATTGATTATACTGTATAATCATACAGTATCAAGAAAATTTTTAATTTAACTGCTTTAAAAGTGTTTCAAGTATATAAACTGTTGATTGAAAACGAACTTCGTTTCGGTTTCCTTGAAACACTCTATGTTGTGTTGTGACAAATACCGTTTGGTCTGCCTGTTTTTGCGCAAAACCAAACCATACCGTACCAACAGGTTTTTCTATACTACCGCCCCCAGGGCCTGCAATTCCACTAACTGAAACAGCGAAATCTGCACAAGCTTCTAGCAAAGCGCCTTCCGCCATTTCAGTAACAACTTGTTGGCTTACAGCGCCATACCGTTGTAAAGACTCGCTCTTAACACCAATCATTTGATGCTTTGCTTCATTACTGTATGTCACAAAACCGCGCTGAAAGTAATCTGAGCTACCCGAGATATCGGTTAAAACCTTCGCAACCCAGCCCCCAGTACAAGACTCAGCGGTTGTGACTGTTTTACCCTGTTCTTTCAGTTTCAGTCCAATCTGAATACTCAGTGTTTCAAGCCGTTTCTCATCTATCATGATGCTATCTACCTTTATGCCATTTTTTTACGAGCGCGATCCCAAACCCATAAACCCGCAATCGCAATTGCAAATACAGCACCAAAACCAATACCTGCATTCACAACGGATAAACCTGCTTTGATAGCGAGTGAGTACAAGCCTAACATAATCAGCATTGCACTATTTTCACCTAAATTTTGTACGGCGATCGCATTCCCTGCGCCAACGGTTTCCTTCCCTTTTTCTTGCAATAATGCATTCAATGGAACGACAAATAAACCGCCAAAAATCCCAAGGATAATTAAAATAAAATAGGATGGAATAATGTTAGTTTGCAAGGAAAGTAACACTACCATCACACCTATAATAACTCCCGCAGGGATGCATCGATAAACCGTTTTTAAGGTAATAAATTTGGCAGCAAGCCCCGCACCTGCGACTATCCCCACCGCAACCATCGCATTTAGAATGGTTGGTGTGGTGTTGTCTTGTAACCCCAACGCTACAGGCACCCATGCAACGAGCAGAAAACGCAACGTTACCCCGGCTCCCCAGAACAAGCTAGTTCCGACTAGTGAAAAACGACTCTCTTGATTCGCCCATAGCACACGGCAAGCACTGAAAAAAGACGCCATCAACAGCTTAAGATCCCAACCTTTTCCAGGCCTCGCCGCAGCTAAGTGTGGGATGAAAAAATTCGCAATAACGGCTAACGCATACAGTGCAGCGCATGTACCTAACGCTAAGATTAAGTTAATATCGGACAGCATTCCTCCGACAACTGACCCCACTAAAATGGCTGCAATTGTTGAAGCCTCCATCACACCATTGGCCTTAACAAGGTTATCGCCGCCAGTGAGTTCACCGAGAATACCGTATTTAGCCGGTGAATAGGATGCTGCACCAATCCCCACTAACCCATAGCAAAGGAATGGGTTTAGGCCAAAACAAATCCCTAGTGCTCCAATAAATTTAAAGATGTTAGAAAACAACATCACTCGGCCTTTTGAAAACCTATCCGCGATTTGCCCAACAAATGGCGCTAAAATGATGTAAGTAAAAACAAACACCATTTGCAAGATAGGGTGACTCCACTCGGGGTAAAATTCGGCTTTGAGCTGGGCTAATATGGCAAATAATAATGCATTATCCGCAAATGCAGAGAGGAACTGTGAAGCCAGTACTGCTTTCATACCTCGGCTCATTAGCGGTGAATTGGAAGTGCTTTCTTGCATATTATTCATCCTTTAATGCCATTTGCTTTAATGTAACAAAATCCGTTTTACCACTACCTAGCACTGGCAACTCTTTAACAAAACGAATATCGCGTGGAACCGCTAACTCGGTTAACCCTTTGCTTTTGGCTGCACTGGATAATGCGCTACGGTCTAATTCTTTATCTGTTGTGAACAAAACAAGCGCTTCACCTTTACTGCTATCTGGCTTTGTAACCACACCGTGATTTGCATTGGGAGAAAGAGATGCCACCATTTGCTCGATACTTTCGAGGGAAACCATTTCGCCTGCAAGTTTAGCAAAACGTTTAACACGGCCTTTTATAGTACAGAAATTTTTATGGTCTAATTCAACGATATCACCAGTGTCGTACCAACCTTCCTCTATTTCACCTTGTGCATTTTCAGCTTGTGGTGTTTCAAGGACGCCTGGGGCTTCAACGCGCAAATACCCTTTCATAATATTTGGGCCTTTAAGCTGTAATTTGCCACCTTGTTCAATTCCGGAAATTGGAATAATTCGCGCTTCCATTTCAGGTAAAATTTGCCCAACAGAACCTTCTTTCGCGGCCATAGGGACATTGATTGATACAATTGGTGCACATTCAGTGACCCCATAACCTTCAAGAATTCGGATGCCAAATTTATCAAACCAGATTTTTTTCGTTTTATCCGATAATTTTTCTGCACCGGCAACCACATAACGTAAACGTGCGAAATCATACTGATGAGCAAACCGTGCGTAGTTGCCTAAAAAGGTTGATGTTCCGAATAATACGGTGCAGTTTTTGTCATAGACTAATTCAGGAATGACTCGGTAATGCAATGGGCTTGGATAAAGGAAAACTCGGCTTCCTGAAAATAGAGGGATAAATAAACCAACCGTCAAACCAAATGCGTGAAATAACGGCAGTGACGACATAAAACGGTCACGTGGGGTGAAATCAGCGATCGTTTTTATTTGTTCTACGTTTGCCATCAAGCTAGCATGGCTGTGAACAACACCTTTTGGTGTACCTTCAGAACCAGATGTGAATAAAACAACGGCTTCATCAGACGGTTTACGGGGAAGAATGGCTTTTTTAGGGTTGAATAAGTGTTTAATAATCCATAATTTATCTTGCCATGTTACCGTATCTTTTAAATCTTCAAGATAAATCCAACTTGCTTCTGGCACTTGTTCTGGAATATGCGTTAAGTTGCCTTTTTCCAAAAATTGGCGCGAAGTAAAGACTACTTTCGCTGCAGAGGCTTTTAACGCGTTACTAATACCGTGACTGCCCGCTGTGTAATTGAGCATAGCAGGTACTCGGCCTCTCATTAAAGCACCGAAAATTGCAGCCGCGGTGACTGTCGCATTTGGCAATAATAGGCCAACTCTTTCATTTTCATGTGTATAGCGTTCAATAATACGACCAACCCCTAAGGTTTTTTTCAATAGGGATTGATATGAGTCTTCTTTAAATGCGATGTCCTCGATACAAGGCGTACGGCGCCCAAAAAACTGAACACTTTGAATAAATTCTTCAACTAATGTGACTTGTGGTAAACAAGACATACGAGCAGATTTCATGATTTGATACAGGTGTTCACCAGCCAGAGCTCGACGCTCTACAGCCTTAGGTGCTTCAGGCATTGGGATAGCTTGTGCCGGCAAGATATGCAATGTGATCTTCGGAAACCATTTTAATGGAAAAATGCCTTTCAGACGCCCAAAATGGCTATATTGAGCCCCTTCTATACGAATAGGAACAACTTTTGCTCCGGACTTTGCGGCCACAAAAGCCGCTCCTTCGTATATTTTCATTAAAGAGCCATGAACCGAAATTCGGCCTTCTGGAAAAATAACTATCGGGCGCCCTTTTTCTACCTCTTTAACTAGATGACGAATACCTAGAGGGTTGGCAGGATCAAGAGGGACAATATCTGCATAGGGCTTAAGGCGCTTCACCATTTTTGGTGTGGCAAATGTTGAATAAACAGCAAATACAGGTTTAACAGGTAAGAAAAGTGCGATTAATACACCATCAAGGAAAGAAACATGATTAGGTGTAATCAAACATTTATCTTGATTAAACTCTTTCGCATCGCCAATAACTTGCACGCGAAACAAAAATTTAAGTACTGTTTTGACTATCTTTGCCAACATAATGAGTCCCTATACTATGATTATATTTTTATATATTTGTGTGATACAACTATACCTTTAGTGACATCTATCTTACTGAGCTACTCCCTTTGCTCTAATTAGTATATTCCGAAAACACCGCAGGCTTATTAGTCATTAGTTTAAGTTAAATCATTAAGTTGTGCGATGATATCGTCGACAGGCTGCGCAGCATCAATAATATGGTGAGCAGTCGCACGGTAGATAGGTTCCCTTTGTTGCATCACTTCTTCAATTTCTTCAATTAAAGATTTCCCGGTCAAACTTGGTCGTTGATCCGCTTGTGGCTCTGCTGCAAGGCGTTTTGCTAAAACTTCAGGATGGGTATTTAAATAAATAACAGTGCCGTTATTACGCATAATTTGCTGATTTTCTTCTGCGAGAACCAGGCCTCCGCCAGTAGAAACAATCATATTATTTTGCTTAATCGACTTAAGGACGTCAGTTTCTAGCTGACGAAAGTAATCCCAACCGTGCTGTTCAACAATTTCAGCGATACTTTTTCCTGCTTTTTCTAAAACCAATTTATCTGTATCAACAAATTGATAGCCTTTAGATTCTGCAAATTTTTTACCAATTGTGGTTTTACCCGAACCTCTTGGACCGATAATGTAAAACATTAAATTTCATCCCATCATCATGAATACTAAGCAATACTGATTACAAATTTGCTTATGATAAATTGCCTAATTAGACAAATAAAAAAAGAAAGCCACACAAGTGTGGCTATCTCATCATTTTTACTCATTATGGACGACTCAAAAAGTCGCCATATCCGATCCATTTATACGTTGTTAGTGCATCTAACCCCATAGGGCCACGTGAGTGTAATTTCTGCGTACTTACTGCGACCTCTGCACCTAAACCAAACTGCCCACCATCAGTAAAGCGAGTGCTTGCATTAACATATACCGCTGCTGAATCTACACATTGAACAAAATAGCCAGCTTGATGAATAGATTCTGTCAAGATAGCATCAGAATGCGCAGTACCATACTGGCGAATATGGTCAATAGCTGCGTCAATGTCATCCACAATTTCTACGTTAAGATCCAGTGATAACCACTCATCGACAAGGTTTTCAGGTTTTACATCAACAATTTTCGCTGGGCCTTGTTTTAGTAATGGAAGTGCTTTTTTACTCGCATGCAGTGTGACTTGTTGCTGCGCCATTTTTTCACTTAAAAACGGTAGGAACTCAGTCGCAATCTCTTTATGAACTAATAATGTTTCAAGTGAATTACAGGCACTTGGGCGCTGAACTTTCGCATTAATAATCACATCAATGGCTTTATTAAAATCCACCGATTTATCAACAAATGTATGGCAAACGCCAATTCCCCCGGTAATTACCGGGATCGTGGATTGCTCACGACATAATTTATGTAACCCTGCACCGCCACGAGGGATTAGCATATCAATGTAACGATCTAATTTGAGTAATTGTGCAACTAATTCACGGTCCGGATTATTAATAGCTTGTACGGCATCTGCTGGCAAGCCGCTATTTTCCAATGCTTTTTGAATAACTTCCACTACAGCAAGGTTAGTATGATGCGTCTCTTTCCCGCCACGCAAAATGACCGCATTACCTGTTTTTAAACATAACGAAGCCACATCAACGGTAACATTAGGGCGAGCTTCATAAATAACGCCAACAACTCCCAATGGAACACGGCGACGTTGTAAATTTAAACCGCTATCCAATTGGCTTCCATCAATGATTTGCCCAACAGGATCAGCTAATTGACATACTTTTCTGACATCATCAGCAATACTTTTTAAACGCTCTGGCGTCAATAATAATCGGTCTTGTAACGCCTCACTCATACCGCTTGCTTTTGCCTGCGCCATGTCTTTTTGATTCGCTGCCAGTATAACTGCATTATCTTGTTCTAGTAGATCTGCAATTTGTAATAGTGCTGCATTTTTTTGTTTGGTACTTAACTGAGCTAATTGCCATGAAGCAACTCTTGCTGCCTTACCCATTGTCTCTAACATAATTAACTCACTATCATATCATCACGATGAACAGCCACAGAACCGTGTTCATAACCAAGTATTTTACTGATTTCTTGTGAATGGTGCCCAGCAATCATTCTCAGTGCATCACTGTTATAATGGCTGACCCCATGAGCTAGGTCTTTTCCTGCCATATTACGAATACGGATCACTGCGCCTCGAGAGAAATCGCCTTCAATCTTTTTAATTCCTTTTGGCAACAATGAACTCCCTTTTTCCATAATTGCCAGTTGTGCACCATCATCAATGTAGACATCCCCAGCGGCTGGAGCACCGAAAATCCAACGTTTACGATTTTCCATTGGATTTTTTTGCCCATAAAAACGGGTACCAACTGGAAGATTTTCAATAACCGCATTAATAACATCGGGTTTATTGCCTGCTGCAATGATAACATCAATTCCTGCGCGGCCCGCGACATCTGCTGCTTGTAATTTAGTTGCCATTCCACCGGTTCCTAACCCGCTAACGCTTCCCCCCGCCATTTCACGAAGTTCATCATTGATACCATACACTTCGGATATCAATTTTGCATTTGGATTACTGCGTGGGTCAGCATCATATAAGCCTTCTATATCCGTGAGTAATAGCAGTTTGTCGGCATCGCCAAGAATCGCGGCCAAAGCGGATAGATTGTCATTATCACCGACTTTAATTTCTGCGGTAGCAACGGCATCATTTTCATTAATAACTGGAATGATTCCGTTATCTAACAGAGCTTGCAAGGTATCTCGTGCATTTAAGAAACGTTCTCTGTCTTCTAAATCGGCTCGTGTTAGTAACATTTGCCCGATATGAATACCATAAATGGAGAATAACCGTTCCCATAACTGAATTAAACGACTTTGACCGACCGCCGCAAGCAACTGTTTAGATGCTATGGTAGCCGGCAGTTCGGGGTAATTTAAATGTTCGCGACCCGCGGCAATTGCCCCAGAAGTCACAATAATAATGCGATGCCCTTTTTCATATTGCTGCGCGCATTGCCTGACAAGCTCAACAATATGAGCTTGATTTAAACGGCGCGAGCCCCCTGTTAATACACTGGTCCCTAATTTAACTACCAGCGTCTGGCTATTTTTCATCATTTTTCTGCCATTAGGATTAATAAACCAAAAAGTAGGTATCATTTTTATCAGGAGAAGCGCGTTATGCCAACAAGCATAACGCAAAATTCAACAAAAGTTGGTTTAAAACAAATTTATGCGCTTAATTCCAGTTTTAATTCTGCCATTAGCGGGGAGGGAAAGAGGCTTAACTCAAGTTCAGATAATTGTTTTGCAAGGGCTTGGTGAAATGACACTAAATTTTGCTCGGTCGCTTCAATGGTTGCCGCATCTTTTAGTGCTTTGACTTGCCAACTACCATGACTGTTGTATAGGCCAAAATGATAAATAAATTCAAAGCCCTTATCAGTTGCTACCAATTTTAGCCACCACCCCCAAAATTCGCGTTTTTCTGGGGCAATATTTGCATTCACGCAAACAACGAGGCTATCAAATATATAACAGCCATTTAAACATTGTTTTTCACGTAAATAAGGTCCTATCGAAGCAAACTTCTTTAAATACTTTCCATTTGAGTAATCAGTCGGTAAAGCCATGTTAAGGATCTCCTTCTTGGGAAGATCCCTTTTTAACAAATGGGTAAAAATAAGCAAGTTATTAAATAAAATTAAAGTATTTTTGCTTTTAACCAATTAGTAGTTTCACTTAACGCCTTTTCAAAATTAGCAAAAACAGGCTGGCTTGGTAGCATTATCGTATCAGCATCCATCGAAGAGCGTCGAATTAAATCAGATTCGGCTTTAGGGCTATAAATATCATCTTTGAGGCTAACCGATAACATTGGGACTTTACTGCGTCGCCCTAAAAGCCCTTGATTTTTAAGTGAATAACAACTTAACTCATGGCGTAAAGCAGAGCCATCAACTTGATAAATACCCAAACGACTGGCGAACACATCCAGAACCATTCGAGGAATATCCTGCTGATATTTCTCTTCATGCAATAAACTGTGCACAATTGGCCCTATGACAGCGACTGCTTTAATCTTATCTGGACACATATAAGCTAATCTTAATGCTATATTTGCGCCAAAACGCATACCCACGATACCAAAACGCGTGTGGTCAATCCAAGCGATATCCCCAATCTGGCGAACAATTTGCTCATGTAGGGTGCTTGTTTCCTGTGTAAGCTTTTGTTTTACCGAATAACCAATAGATGGCATATCCAGTGTTAGCATCGCAATACCGAGAGGCTCGAGGTAGTCACGAAAATAGCGGCAAAAATCAATTTGTAAGCTATCTAACATGCCGCAAATCATCACGGTCGGGTAAGGCCCTTGACCATGTGAAGGAATATGTAAAAAGCCACAGACTTCTTTTCCACCATCAACTTTAAATGGAATTTTCTTTAAGCGATATTGAGAAAATTTTGCTGCGCTATCATACGCTTTACAAGCCAACAAAATAGCTTGGTCAGCCAGCTCGTCACCTTTAATAAAAGGATAAGCTGCAATGCTGTACAAATTAGCAGAACGCAACCAAGCATCCCCTGCTTCTGCACCTTTTTCAAACTCTAACGCTTTTTGCTGCCAATGCATGGCTTGCTGGGACCATTCAAAACACCAGTTTCCACGACGATTACCAATGACTGTATCCAATAAATTATCATCACTACGCTCAGCATCTGAGATAGCAATACGGCTTAGCACCTCTTCAATTTCTAAGGCGTCTATTCCCCGCCAAATCCACATTAAGCGGTTAATCATACGGTACCACCCCGCATGGTGAGACCCACTTAACACACTATGTTCTTTAATTTGAGAAATTGTTTGAGATGAATAAGAGACTAATGTTGACGTTTCAACTTGTCTGACTTTAGGTTTGAAAAGTTTTTCTGAAAGGTTTTGCTGAGTCATCCCTATTTCCTTGTCTATCAGAGTTGAATTTGGCCAAAAATAAAGGGAATGCAAAAATGCACTCCCCAAATTATATCGTGTTTAGCTTAAAAATTTTAGGTATTAATGTGTTTTTGCAATCAATAAATTCTATAACACTTTATAATTACAATGTTTTTACCTAAAGCTCGCGTAAAACACAGATTTATTTATCTTGTTCACACAATGGTTTAACAAAAACGACGCCCATATCCCATGGCTGTTCGATCCATGTGTCTTGTGGAATATCAACTACGTAGTCATCCACTAATGGACGCCCTGCAGGTTTTGCAAAAATAGTAACAAAGTGGGCTTTAGGGTACATGTTACGGATAGCTTGAGCTGTGCCGCCTGTATCCACCAAATCATCAATGACAATATAGCCTTCACCATCACCTTCAGCACGTTTAATCACGGTTAATTCGCGCTGGTTGTCATGGTCATAGCTAGAAATACAAACGGTGTCAACGTTACGAATACCAAGTTCGCGTGCTAGAAGTGCTCCAGGAACAAGGCCACCACGGCTAACCGCGATAATACCGGTCCATTGCTCTACTGGTAATAAACGTTGTGCGAGTTTACGGGCATGTATTTGCAACATATCCCACGTTACGACATATTTTTCGCTCATAAAATTCGGGTCCCGACTGCTGAGTAAATCTGAAATGTGTCTTGCGGAAAAAAGGTTGCGCGAGATTATAGTGATTTGGCCGGTTAAAAACCAGTAAAAAGCACCATTCGACATTAATTATTATCATTTACACTGTCCATTGCTCAAAAGAAAGTGTTATCCTGAGTTTATCAGCAATGCATCATTTAATTTTGCATATCAAGCTAGTAACTAACATAACTCAACTAAAAATCTCTGAGGTAATTTGAGTTGCTCAGTCAATAAAACTAGTGATGCCATACCCCAAGGAAATTAAATATTTTCCCTAAATAATTTGGGTTGTGGCTAGGCGGCAAATGAGAAAATCCCTAGGAGCATACATAAGTATGTGACTAGGGTTTACGAGTGAAGCCAACAACGCTACAACTCAAAATATGACGGGAAAAGGAGAAAAACGTGTCTGAACTTGCTATATTATCCCCCCAACCACTATGGGACATCTTCGCGAAAATCTGTTCTATCCCGCACCCTTCATACCACGAAGAAGCCTTAGCCGCACATATTGTTGATTGGTCAAAACAAAAAGGCTTTCACGTTGAACGTGATGAAGTGGGTAATATTCTGATCCGTAAACCTGCAACCCCTGGTTATGAAAACCGCAAAGGCGTTGTTTTACAAGCTCACTTAGACATGGTGCCACAGAAAAATAACGACACGGTACATGACTTTAAAACAGATCCAATTCGTCCATATGTTAATGGTGAATGGGTCACCGCTGAAGGAACCACTTTAGGTGCTGATAACGGCATTGGCTTAGCTTCTGCGTTGGCTGTTCTTGCTGATGATAGTGTTGAGCATGGGCCAATGGAAGTTCTTCTGACCATGACTGAAGAAGCCGGCATGGAAGGTGCGTTTGGCTTGAAAGCAGGCTGGTTACAAGCCGATATTCTGATTAACACCGACTCAGAAGAAGAAGGTGAAATTTACATGGGTTGTGCTGGTGGGGTTGACTTTACCTCTACGTTTGACCTGACGCGTGAAGCATTACCACAAGGCTATAAAACCTTCACAATGACCCTAAAAGGCCTAAAAGGTGGGCACTCTGGTGGTGATGTACATTTAGGCTTAGGTAATGCCAATAAGCTGTTAGCACGTTTTCTAGCTGGCCACGCAGAAGATTTAAACCTAAAACTATTAGATTTCAGAGGTGGTACTGTTCGTAACGCCATTCCTCGGGAAGCTTACGCCATTATTGCCGTTCCTGCGAACAAAGTCGCGGAGTTAACTGCCCTAAGAGCTCGTTATGAAGATATTCTGAAAAATGAACTAGCCGTCGTTGAGCCTAACCTTGTTCTGCTACTAGATGAAACGCAAAGCGAATTAAAAGCACTTTCTGATGACTGCCAAAAACGTTTTGTTTTCTTCTTAAATGCGGCGCCAAACGGTGTGATCCGCATGAGTGATGTTGCCATTGGCGTGGTTGAAACGTCACTTAATGAAGGTGTTGTACGCCTAACTGAAGATAAAGCAGAAATTATCTTCCTTGTTCGTTCACTTATCGATAGCGGTAAAAACTACGTTGTTAACATGCTGACATCTATCAGTAAATTAGCACAAGCCCAATACCGTGCAGAGGGTAGCTACCCAGGTTGGCAACCAGATGCAGACTCACCAGTAATGCATTTAGTCAGCGATACCTACAACAAGCTGTTCGGTAAAATCCCTAATGTCATGGTGATCCACGCAGGCCTTGAGTGTGGTCTATTCAAAAAACCTTACCCAGACATGGATATGGTTTCAATTGGGCCAACTATTCGCGGTGCACACTCCCCTGATGAACGTGTACACATTGCAAGCGTTGGAGAGTATTGGAAATTATTAACTGCGGTTTTAAAAGCAATTCCAGTCAAAGAATAAGCAATTAATTGTTATGAAACACCCATCATGCGATGGGTGTTTCACACTGCTGATAAACATATTATGTTTGGCGGCAAGTCTAATAGGTTTTGAAAATAAATGAGGAAAATCAAATCATTGATTTTCGTCTGATAACACAAAGCGGGAAAAACCACGCTTTTATCCCGCTTTGTTAACAACCTCAAACACCCATCATGCGATGGGTGTTTTTTATAATTCAAGTAATAATTGCCTTTCAAGCTGCGGGCTTTGCAGCATCACATGCAAACCAACTAACCGAACACCACGCCCTAAGCGGCGATTATCCCAAACTTGTTTCGCTATCTGGACTAAATCTTGTTTATTAAGAATTGGGTATACGTGTTCTTGTGTTGTTTGCTGAAAGTCTGCAAATTTAAATTTTACACCTTGACGAGCAATACGCAGATCTGGTTTTACCTTCGCTAGACGTAATTGTAGTTCGTCATAGAGTTTATCAAGCAGAGGAAGACAATCGCTCCATTGATATATATCTTCTGCAAGGGTGCGTTCAACCCCTACCGACTTTCTGAGTCTATCAGGGTTAATAGCACGCTCATCGATACCATGGCATCGATCCCAAAGTACCTGCCCGAATTTACCCATGCTTTTAACCAATGTAACAACATCATATTTTTGGACGTCAGCACAAGTGAGTAACCCCATATCCGCTAATTTCTGAGCGGTTACCTTACCCACGCCAGGAATTTTTTTAAGGGGCAAGCTAAGAATAAATTGATCCATATTTTGCGGCGTGATCACGAATTGGCCATTGGGTTTATTCATATCTGAAGCTATTTTCGCCAAAAATTTTATTGGCGCTATCCCCGCTGAAGCGGTTAATTGCAGTTCATCAAAGATTTGCTGGCGAATGGCCTTAGCAATTAGCGTTGCAGAGCCATGTAATTGCGTACAATCAGTGACATCCAAATAAGCTTCATCAAGAGAAAGTGGTTCTATGAGGTCAGTATAGCGAGCAAATATTTTTCGAATATACAGGGAGGTTTCTTTGTAAAGTGCCATATGCCCAGGAACCACTTTCAAGTGAGGGCAAAGCCTAAGTGCAATCGCAGTAGACATCGCACTGTGAACACCGTAGCGACGGGCTTCATAATTTGCAGTACTAATAACGCCTCGGCGATCTGCGCTTCCCCCCACTGCAATGGGGACATTACGAAGGCTTGGGTCGTCACGCATTTCGATCGCTGCATAAAAGCAGTCCATATCAATATGAATAATTTTACGCACGGGTTAACTCTGCCAATCAAACACCTGATTAAATATACAGTATTTTTATTAGCCATGCAATTATTGTCACATCACCATAAAATTGACGAATGAAAAAGCTAACTCCATGATAATTAGGTAATTCATATTATTGCAATAATCATCTGCCAAGCTATCCAACTCTAGATTCGATTTAAAGTTTGTCTTAAAAATAAGTATTACTACTTACTTTTAAACAAAAAAGTAATAAAAAGAGTTGTTTTACCAACAACAATACCTTGAAAAACTATTTATGGATCATCTCTATGGCAATGATATCAACATCAAAATATGTTAAATTTATGGCTCCTCTCATTATGCTGCTTGCTAGCCAAACAGTTTTCGCACTATCCCCTAATTTAGCGCTATCCCCTAAAATTGTAGCTCACCGTGCAGGAACAGCAGATGCACCAGAAAATACAATTTATGCCATTGATTTAGCCAAGCAAAATAATGCCGATGCTATTTGGCTTACCGTTCAACTTAGTAAAGATAATCAATTAGTCCTATATCGTCCGAGTGATCTAGATTCATTGACGGACAAAAAAGGTAACGTATCTGCTTATACAGTAGAACAACTCAATCATGTCAATGCTGCTTATAAGTTTAGTCAAAAACATAATCAGCAATTCCCCTTACAAAAAACAACTATCACTACACTAGAAAATATTCTGCAAAAATACCCAGACACAACTTTCTACGTAGATTTAAAATCCCCTGACGCCAACCCTGATATTCAAGCAAAGGCGATTTTAGCTCTCTTAGATAAAACTAATGCATTTAACCAAGTACGTTTTTATTCCACTAATGATGAATTTTTAAAAGCACTCAAATCCCTTTCTCCAAAGATCCCATTATTTGAAAGTCGTGATGAGACTCGCACCCTGTTGGCAAATGTCGTGATGAACCATCAATGTTCAATAGAAAATGACAAAACAACAACTCGCTGGTATGGCTTTGAACTACATCGTAAAGTTGAAGTAGTCGAAAAATATACATTAGGTGAAGCTCGCTCACCAGCGACCCTTTCATGGGATAAAGAAGCCATCGATTGTTTTAGAAAAAATGGCAATGCTTATATCATTGTCTTTGGCGTTAATAATGAAAGTGACTACCAACTCGCAAAAGAAATTGGTGTGGATGCTGTAATGGTTGACTCACCTGAAGCGTTCAAAAAATAATATTTATTTAACTAAGCTACTTATTTTTTATCTCGTTATTAAAATTAAGTAGCTTATTTGATTTTTAATTAATCAGTTTTATTGTGATTCCTTTCATTAAAAAGTAACAACCTATATTAATTACACCTTCAGTAAAGAAGATCATGATAAATCTTCACTAAATATTATTTTTCATAATTAATATTACAAAGAGGGAGATATGGCTAAATCATCTGGAACTATTTCTATTGAAAATAAGTAGAATCAAGATATTAAAAAAGTAGAAATCATTTATCACTGTACTGAAGATGAATATGATAAATTTTTTTACCTACAATATACCCGATAACCATATAAACAAAAAACACATTCAGTATTTCATATAGTTATACTGGATTAAGTGCTTGGATAGGTAATATCACTACTAAAGATAGGAAAAAATGGAGCAGTGGTAGTTTCTTAAATTGCAATGCAAATAAGGCTTAAAACTGCCAAATCGTTATTAGCTTTGATGGTAATAAAAAAGAAATGACCGTTTGCTACCCGAGCTTTAACATGTGCTCAAAAGAAATAGTTCAAATTGGGAGTGTGTCTGATGAAGAATAAAATTAACGCATCGTTTTTTAAACTAACATTTGAGAATTATTGGGGGGAACATCTAATACAAGTTGGTATTGATATGGACCCAGACCCTTATCATCCTAGTAAAACTTATTTTCAAGATGACGGTGATATATCAATAAAAAACATTGAAAATAAATAACATATAACGTTTAAAGAGCAATTTTATTACTCTTTAGAGGATATACATTACTGGAGAATTTTTTTATCACGAAGTATGGGCAAACTTGGGTATCTGAATATGGTTTCTCATGTCAAATAAAACCCGAAGATAACCACACTGTTATTATTAGGGTTAATGGTGATTCTAAAAGAATGTATGTCTCATTTCCCAATTCAAATTCTTGCTCAACAGCTCTTAGTAAAGCTCAGTAGCTTCATAAAATAAAGAATAAGTGAATTAACCTTCTATTTGTAAAAAGCCTTAATCTCTATCAACTTCGCTAATTGAGATTAAGGCCAAATATAAGTACTAATTTAAATAATACGGTTTTTATCCAGTAATTTTTGACGGGCTTCTTCACGCGCCATACGTTTTTTACGTGCATCACAAGGCTCAGGGCAATCACACACCTTTTCAACACCAATACTGCTTAACCCGCCGCAGCTACCTTGGATACTCTTACGTTTAATAATATACCCAAGTGACATACCTAAAAAGGCCAGCAAAAACAGTGCAAAGGCTGCAATAAAAATATTCAGCATTTTTTATCCTCCTACAACTACTGTTTTTTGGTTAAAAATGGTTCGAATGCCTTAGTATAGCGCTCTTCAAAACCTTTATCTGTCTTAACAATCATAAAAACAGGAATATTCATTTTTTCAGCTAAAGCAAAGCCAACTTCAGGCCCTAAAACATTTAGTCCTGTAGATAAGCCATCAGCACTCATGCAATTTTCTGCAATTACTGTAATAGAGACTAAATTATGTGTGATTGGTTTTCCTGTTTTTGGGTCTATCGTATGAGAAAAACGAACGCCATCTTGCTCGAAGTAATTACGGTAGTCCCCTGATGTAGCGATAGAGCGGTCACCTGGTTCAATAATCTCTTGTGCTGTTTGGCTGACACCATCCGATGCGGGTTTTTCTATTGCGATACGCCATGGCACTTCTTTACCATTTGTTCCTTTCGTACGCACTTCACCACCAATATCAACCATATAATTATTGATACCTAATGATTCTAAATATTCAGCAACAACGTCGACACCATAACCTTTCGCAATGGAGGAAAGATCGACATATAGCTCAGGGATTGTTTTAATTAAGTTATTATCTTGAACAGCGAGTTTTTCGATACCAACCCATGCTCTGCGCTTAGCCAATTCTTCATCCGAAGGTGCTTTAGTGACTCTTCCTTCAGGGCCAAACCCCCATAAATTAACTAAAGGCCCAACCGTTACATCTAATGAACCATCTGTCAGCTTATTAATTTCAATGGCTTTTTTAACTACAGTTGCCGTTGCTGCAGAAACAGGGAACGGTGTATTGACTTCTTTAAACTGATTAAAACGACTTAATTCTGAGTCTGGGCGATATGTTGACATTTGGTCGTTAACTTCTTCCAAACGTTTATCTATTTCGGCTTGAATTGCTTCAGGCTTTGGCTCCGAAGAATCTGTGACATATTTAACCGAATAATACGTACCCATTGTTTGCCCCTGAAGATTCTGTTGTTCAGGTCCACCACAGGCAGTAAGAAACAGTGCTGCAACAAATAGCAGTACCGAGGTATAAATTCTTTTACTTAGCATAATTTTCTCCGCGTCAATCATGAGCGCATTTTGTTAAGGCCGCCCAGACTATTAACACACTTTACATCGTCACCCATGCAGAGAATGTTCCAGTCAAAATAATCATAAACCTACCTATTAACCGTTAACTCATTAGCGCTTAATAGATTTACTAAATCACAAAGAGGGAAAATATTTTCCCTCTTTAAAGTGTTACTGTCTACTGACTTTGATAAGCCTAATAAAATCAGCTAAGTTGCTTAACCACCGAAGTCATCCAATAGGATGTTTTCGTCTTCAACACCAAGGTCTTTCAACATTTTGATCACGGCAGCATTCATCATTGGAGGCCCACACATGTAGAACTCACAATCTTCTGGCGCTGGATGGTCTTTTAAGTAGTTTTCATATAAGACATTATGGATGAAACCGGTATAACCATCCCAATTGTCTTCAGGCATAGGGTCTGAAAGCGCTACATGCCATGTAAAGTTTTCATGTTCTGCTGCAAGTTGGTCAAAATCTTCAGTGTAGAACATTTCACGAACAGAACGCGCACCATACCAGAAACTAATCTTACGTTTAGAATCTAAGCGGCGCAGTTGGTCGAATATATGAGAACGCATTGGTGCCATACCCGCACCACCACCGATAAACACCATTTCCGCTTCCGTTTCTTTAGCGAAAAACTCACCAAACGGCCCAGAAATAGTCACTTTATCCCCTGGCTTTAATGACCAAATATAAGAGGACATAATTCCTGGAGGGACATCAGGATTACGAGGTGGTGGCGTAGCAATACGCACGTTTAGCATGATAATGCCATACTCTTCCGGGTAGTTTGCCATCGAATAGGCGCGAACAGTTGGTTCTTTAACCTCAGACACATAACGGAACAGGTTAAATTTATCCCAATCTTCACGATATTCTTCTGGTACATCAAAATCTTCATATTTGACGACATGTGCCGGGCATTCAATCTGAATAAAGCCACCCGCACGGAAAGGAACGACCTCTCCTTCTGGAATTTTCAATTTCAGCTCTTTAATGAAAGTTGCTTTGTTATCATTAGAAATAACTTCACACTCCCATTTTTTCACGCCAAATATTTCTTCTGGAAGCTCAATTTTTAAATCTTGCTTAACGTTGACCTGACACGCTAATCGGCAGCCTTCTTTTGCTTCACGTTTGTTAATGTGAGAAAGCTCAGTAGGCAGAATATCACCACCACCTTCTTTGATTTTCACACGGCACTGACCACAAGAGCCGCCACCACCGCACGCTGATGAAACAAAAATACCTTGGTTTGATAACATGCCTAATAGCTTGTCACCCGCAGGAGCTTCAAAACTTTTGTCTGGATCGCCATTAACTTCAACTTTGATGTTCCCTGTGTTGACTAGCTTGGATTTTGCAAACAGGATTAAGCCTGTCAGCACCAAGACAATCAGGGTAAACATCACGACACCTAAAATAATAATTTCCATGAATTCTTCTCGCCTTTATAGCTGCACACCGGAGAAGGACATAAAGCCCAATGCCATTAAACCGGTTGTCACAAAGGTGATACCTAACCCTTTTAGACCCGATGGAATATCTGAGTACTTCATCTTCTCTCGAATAGCTGCCATCAATACGATTGCGAGCATCCAACCGATCCCCGAACCGAACCCATACACAATCGATTCGCTAAAGTTATAATCACGCTGAGCCATGAAAGAAACACCACCGAAAATGGCACAGTTAACGGTAATCAATGGCAAAAAGATACCTAACGCGTTATACAGTGACGGGAAGTAGCGGTCTAAAATCATTTCAAGAATCTGAACTAACGCGGCAATAACACCGATAAAAGTGATGAAGTTCAAGAAGGATAAATCGATACCTTCAGCAATCGCACCATCACGCAATACTAAGTTGTATACCAAGTTATTAGCTGGGACAGAAATCCCAAGAACTACCGTTACAGCGATACCCAGTCCAAAAGCAGTTTTTACATTCTTCGATACCGCAAGGAAGGTACACATTCCCAAGAAAAATGCTAATGCCATATTTTCAATAAAAATGGCTTTAACAAACAGGCTAATATAGTGTTCCATGTGATTAGTCCTTCTCTACCTGAGCTGGTTTCAAGGTACGTAACCCCCAAATCAGCATACCGATGATAAAGAATGCACTTGGCGCGAGGAGGAACAGGCCATTTGGCATGTACCAACCACCGGTTTGTAGTGATTCAAAAACTGTGATACCAAACAATTTGCCGGAACCAAATAACTCACGTAAAAAGCCGACTAAAACAAGGATCACACCGTAACCTAGACCATTACCAATACCGTCCATGAAGCTTTCAATTGGTGGTGCTTTCATTGCATAAGCTTCAGCACGCCCCATTACGATACAGTTAGTAATAATCAAGCCAACAAATACAGAAAGTTGTTTTGATATTTCATAGGCATATGCACGTAAAATTTGGTCAACCACAATAACTAAAGAAGCAATGATTGCCATTTGAACGATAATACGTACGCTGCTCGGAATATAATTCCTGATGAGTGAAATAAAGAAGTTAGAAAATGCCGTCACTAAGGTTACAGCAATCGTCATAACGAGTGCTGTTTCTAACTTCGTTGTCACTGCCAGTGCAGAACAAACCCCTAATACCTGTAAAGCAATTGGGTTGTTATCCAATAACGGTCCAAGTAGGACGCGTTTTACTTCTTTTGAATCAGCCATTATTCAGCGCTCCTTCACGTACTTTTTTCAGGAACGGACCAAAACCGTTATCCCCTAACCAGAAATCAAACATATGCTGGATTCCGTTTGATGTTAGAGTCGCACCTGAAAGGCCGTCGATACCGAATGGGTTATCTGTCGCACCACCGCGCACGATTTTAATTGCCGGAACCCCCTGCTCATTGAACAGTTTTTTACCGGGCCATTGGGCTTTCCACTGAGGGTTATCAACCTCACCGCCCAGCCCTGGTGTTTCACCATGTGCATAGTAAGTAATACCACGAGAGGTGACACCATCTACATCTACCGCAATAAAGGCATACATGACAGACCACAAACCAGAGCCGTAAACAGGTAAAATAATTTGTGATACTTTTCCAGCTTCATCTTTAACTAAATAGATTTCAGCGCTATTGGCACGACGGCGAATTTTTGCAATATCTTCTGCAGGAGAGAGTGCAATACTCGTTTCTTCGCTGCGTAGCTCGCTATTTAAGTCATAACGGCTAGTGCTATCAGATAATTCATTAGTTTTAAAATTCAAAAGTTTAGGTTCGATACGATCCTTATATACATCTTGAACTTCCTCAGCGGTCATTTTAGGTTGCAGCAAGCCAGCAACACTTAAAATATTACGTTGAGTATCTAACTGAATCTGTTCTTGCTGCTGTGGTTTTAGACCAACTGCAGCCCCTGCGACGACAATAGAGCAAACTAGGCAAAGAATAAAAACAACTAGAAATGTTCTGCCGACGCTATCGTTATTCATTGGTTTTTCATTAGCCACGAGCTTTTCTCCGCTTAATATTTGCTTGAACGACCAGATAGTCAAACAGAGGAGCAAACAGGTTGGCGAATAGGATCGCCAGCATCATCCCTTCTGGATAAGCTGGGTTAACAACCCTGATAAGAACACACATTACACCGATCAGAATGCCGTACGCCCATTTACCTTTGTCTGTGAAAGACGCTGATACTGGGTCTGTCGCCATAAAAATCATACCAAATGCGAAGCCACCAAGTACCATGTGCCACCACCATGGCATGGCAAATAACGGGTTAGTATCAGAGCCAATAGCATTGAATAGGTAGGACATTGCAATCATACCAACCATCACGCCAGCAACAATACGCCATGATGCGATACGGAAGAACATGATAAGAGCGCCACCAATAAACAACATCAGTGTTGACACTTCACCAATTGAACCTGGCATATTACCTAAAAAGGCTTGCATCCAAGTAATAGGTTCATGAGTCACCGTGTTCATTAGGGCATGCTCACCACCGGTTGCCCATTGTGATAATGGTGTCGCACCAGAGAAGCCATCTGCTGCAGTCCAAACTAAGTCACCTGATATTTGAGCAGGATAAGCAAAGAATAAGAAAGCACGGCCAGCTAATGCTGGGTTTAAGAAGTTACGCCCAGTACCGCCAAAAATTTCTTTCGCAACAACAACCCCGAAAGTGATACCTAATGCAGCCTGCCATAAAGGAATGGTTGGTGGCACAATCAAGGCAAATAGGATCGAGGTAATAAAGAAGCCTTCGTTAATTTCATGGCCGCGGATCATGGCGAATAAGACTTCCCAGAAACCACCGACTAAGAAAACGACAGCATAAATAGGAAGGAAATACACTGCACCTAGCAGCATTTTACTTCCCCACCCTGCATCCATCGAAAGTGATGCACCTAGAAACTGTGCTAAGCTATAATGCCAATCACTCGCGAGAACTTGCTGTAACTCCGCCCCGCTATATAATTGGTGCAAAGCTGGGATGGCTTGGTTACCAACGTTATACATTCCCCAGAACATCGCTGGGAAAACCGCTAGCCACACCAATATCATCATACGTTTCAGGTCGATGGTATCCCTGACATGAGAACGCCCTTTTGTTACCGTACCCGGCGTATAAAAAACAGTCGAAACTGCTTCAAATAACGCATAGTATTTTTCTAACTTTCCACCGGGCTCAAAATGGTGCTCATACTTTTCAAATAAATTTTTCAGACCCATGGAATCACCCTTCTAGCTCAATCTTGGTCAGAACATCACGTAGCACTGGACCATATTCATATTTCGCTGGGCAAACATAGGTACATAAACCTAGATCTTCTTCGTCCAACTCTAAACAGCCCAATTCTTGTGATGTATCAGTGTCTCCAGCGAGGAGATCGCGCAACAAATGAGTGACCATGATATCGAGAGGCATGACTCGCTCGTAATTACCAATTGGTACCATCGAACGCTCACCGCCGTTCATTGTCGTTGTGAAATTAAAACGTTTATTTTTCAGGAAGTGCCCGATTGTGGTACGCGTAATCGTAAACTTATTAACACCAGGCATAATCCAGCCAAATAACTCTTTATTGCGACCTTCGGCTAACACTGAAACTTGATTGTGAAAACGACCAAGATAGTGATGAGTATCATCACATGTCACGCCCCAAAGGACTGAACCAGAAATAATACGATTTTCACCCGCTTTAAGCTGACCTTGTGTTAATTCATATAAATCAGCACCTAGACGAGTACGCAGAAGACGAGGCTTTTCAACTTGTGGCCCTGCTAATGAAATCACGCGGTCTGTATATAGGTGACCCGTAACAAATAGCTTACCAATAGCAATAACGTCTTGGTAATTAAGGCTCCAAACTTTTTTCTTGATGCTAACGGGTTCCAAGAAATGAATATGAGTTCCCACTAAACCTGCAGGATGCGGCCCTATAAATTGGGTATAAGAAATTTGGTTATGAGCCGTATTCTTCGGTAAGTCTCCCTCTCCATGACAAACATGGATTTTACCTTCTGTTAAACGGCTTAGAACCAAAAGCCCATCGTTAAATGCTTGTTCTTGCTCTTGAATAACTAAAATAGGATCCGCTGCAAGTGGATTGGTATCCATTGCAGTAACAAAAATAGCGATAGGTGAAGAACCCGGTTGTGGAGAACGGCTAAATGGACGCGTTCTTAAAGAAGTCCACAAACCCGATTTTATCAAGTTTTCTTCGACTTGCTGTTGCGTTAATGTAGATAGCTCATCACGAGTATAAGCTGAAAAAGTTTCTTGTTCATCGCCATCAATTTCGATGACAACAGATTGAAGCACACGACGCTCACCACGATGAATAGCAACAATTTTACCGCAGGCTGGGCTTGTAAATAAAACCCCTGGGTTCTTTTTATCTTCAAAAAGAACCTGTCCTTTAACTACACGCTCACCTTCTTTAACCAGCATCGAAGGACGCATTCCGACATATTCCTCACCTAGCACAGCTACGTGTTGAATTTTCGGGCCGTCTTCTATCACTTGGGCTGGCTCACCTGCAATAGGAAGGTTGAGGCCTTTTTTAATTTTAATCATAAGATCTGCACAAGTTTATCAGTTAAACCCTAAGCTAACGATTCAGCAATGAATGATAGCGACTCATTAAATAAAAAATAGCTCAAGCAATAGGCATCACTTAAGCAGGTATTCTCACATAATTGTTACTAAATTTTATCTTCTGCCAACCATAATTTTATCAGTTCCCACTCTCTATGTCCGGCTATAGAAGTGACATAGTTCAAGCAAATTGCATTAATATTTAAATTTTTTTGTTAACAATTCGATATTATCGATATTTAAGCTCACATTTATCGATCATTGTTCATTATTTAAACAATAAAGGTTCATTTAAAAACTATTAACAAACTATATTAATTTTCGATTTACTCGTCTAGAATGCATAAAATATGTACTCTTTTTATTCAATAACATTTTCTTGATATGGCTTAGATATGAAATTAAGTAAATTTTTTAGTGCAATTTTCTTATTTGTACTCATATATTCTCCTGTTATTCAGGCGAGTAACTATTCATTTCTACTTAATAATAACGTATCGGATAGCCCAAACTCATCTATTTTTATTCAAATATTTAAGCAAGAAGGTTTATTAGAACTCTATCAAAAAACGCCATCAGGAAAATATAAACTGTCGAAAACTTACCCAATTTGTAAGTTTTCTGGCGGGCTAGGCCCCAAAAAAATTGAAGGTGACCTGAAAAGTCCAGAAGGATTTTATCAAATTACTGCCGAACAGCTCAATCCTAATAGTCGGTATTACCGATCTATCAATATTGGTTTTCCTAATGAGTTTGATAAAGCACAAGGTTATAGTGGCAGCTATCTTATGATCCATGGCAGTTGCGTTTCTGTGGGATGTTATGCCATGACGGACAAATATATGGGTGAGATTTACCAAACAGTAGAAACAGCCTTACTCAGTGGACAGTCCGTCATTAATGTCAGCATTTATCCATTTAAAATGACAAATGAAAATATGCTGCGCTATCGCAATTCCAGCCACTATGCTTTTTGGAAACAATTACAACCGGCCTATGAGTATTTCAACCGCACAGGAAGGCCTGCTGAGGTCTCAGTCTCTTTAGGTAAATATGCGGTTATTGACCAAGCTGAGACCCCAACAAAATTGTTAGGGTCTAAATCACAATATGCGCTCACCAAGATAGAATAAGACAAAATTGCCTGGGTCAATTCGCTGCCAGTTTTCGTTGCCCGTGAGTGGTTGCGTTGCGATCACAGAGACCACATCAGTAGGTGTCGTGCACTGTTCGAAATCGATTTCAATATCTTGGTCAAGTAATTTTGCTTTACCAAACGGTGCCTTACGCGTTAGCCAATGTAAATTCGTCGAGCTAAAGGCCATCATATATTGCCCATCGGACAGCAACATATTAAATACGCCTTTATGACGCAATTGGTCAGCTAGTGTCGCAATAAAACGGAACACACTTTTCCAATTCGATGGCCTACGTGGATACTTTTCACTGAGTTGATGAAGTATCCAGCAAAATGCCCATTCGCTATCGGTTTCACCTATCGGGCAATAGCGCCCAGTTTTTAGTGTACGATAGCCTTTTAACTGCCCATTGTGCGCATAAGTCCAATTACGTCCCCATAACTCCCGTGTAAAGGGGTGAGTGTTCACTAACGACACATCCCCTCGGTTTGCTTGGCGAATATGAGCAACAATACTTTCTGATTTAATCGGATATTCCTGCACAAAGCGAGCGACAGGTGATAAAAAACTAGGTTGAGGATCTTTAAATGTGCGACACCCGAGCCCCTCATAAAAGGTGATTCCCCAGCCATCTTTATGTGGGCCCGTTTGACCTCCTCGGGAAATCAACCCACTGAGGCTAAACGAAATATCAGTTGGAACATTGGCACTCATGCCAAGTAACTCGCACATTTAAAAAACTCCTGAAACAGTAATAACGTTATTTCACCATCTCTTTTTCAATTAACTGAATTAAGATATGAATAACTTTAATATGAATTTCTTGAATACGGTCGGCATAACCAAAGTGTGGGACACGAATTTCAATATCCGCAGTTCCCGCCATTTTCCCGCCATCTTTACCTGTTAATGTGATGACTTTCATACCTTTTTCACGCGCAGCTGCAATCGCTTTAATAATATTTCCAGAATTACCGGAGGTAGAAATTCCAAGTAAAACATCGCCTTTCATACCAACAGCTTCAATAAAACGTGAAAAAACATACTCATAACCGAAGTCATTACTCACACAAGATAAATGACTCACATCTGAGATTGCAATCGCAGGATAGCCCGGACGGTTTTCGCGGTAACGCCCTGTTAATTCTTCAGCGAAATGCATTGCATCACAGTGAGAGCCCCCATTACCACAAGATAATACTTTGCCACCCGCTTTAAAAGAGTCAGCCAGTAAAACGGCAGCCTGTTGGATTGCAGCAATATTGGCGTCATCGCTAAGGAAATTCGATAACGTCTCGGCCGCTTCTGTCAGCTCACCGCGGATTAGGTCTTGATACATGAGATTTCCTCTTAATTAAGAATACGTTATAAAAAACACGATTAATTCAGATTCAAATTATCCTAAAAGAAAAATGGCGCTCCATGGCAAAACTCAGATAGATATCAGTAATTAATCTTTAATAGTCAGATTGTTGCACAGGGATAATTTTGTTTCTACTTTTGATTGTGCTGTCTTGATCCTACCGACAAAATTCATCGTGACTCATAGCCAATAACCTGACTTTTCATAGAGCCGATAATACAAACTACTACGATATTTTCCTTTACATGACGTTTTTGTGAGCTAAGTTGTAATTAGGATGTAAATATATTGCTAATTCTTTATTAATGGGTATAGATTAAAGCAACAAACAGGTCAGACCTCTTACAAGTAGACAGGAGCTTCGCTATGATCCTTCTCAGCATCGTGTTATTTCTCGCCTTAATAGGCGTACTTTGTTATCACAAAACATCTTTGGTTTTTAGCTCAGTATTATTATTGGCTTATACCGCGGTTATGGGAGTCATCGATATTTGGAGCTACTGGATGTTACTGCCAGTTGCCTTGGTATTATTTCCTTTTGTCTTCACTCCTGTACGCCAATCGCTTTTCTCTATCCGCGCGATGAAAATGTTCCAAAAAGTCATGCCTCCTATGTCGAGCACAGAAAAGGAAGCCATTGACGCAGGAACAACGTGGTGGGAAGGCGACCTTTTCCGCGGAGCGCCAGATTGGAATAAATTGCATAACTATCCAAAACCACAGCTAACCGCAGAAGAACAAGCTTTTATTGATGGGCCTGTTGAAACCGTTTGTGGCATGGTCAACGACTTCGAAGTGAGCCATGAACTGGCAGATCTAACACCTGAAGTGTGGCAATACCTGCGTGATCACCGCTTCTTCGCGATGATCATCAAAAAAGAATACGGTGGCTTAGAGTTTTCTGCTTATGCGCAATCTCAGGTTCTACAAAAGCTCGCTGGTGTCTCCGGTATTCTTGCTATCACTGTAGGGGTACCAAATTCATTAGGTCCAGGTGAATTACTGCAACATTATGGCACTGATGAACAAAAACAACGCTATTTACCGGGCTTAGCTACAGGTGAGGAAATCCCTTGTTTTGCATTAACCAGCCCAGAAGCAGGCTCCGATGCCGGTGCTATCCCAGATTCAGGTGTCGTTTGTATGGGTGAATGGCAAGGCGAGCAAGTATTAGGAATGCGTTTAACATGGAACAAACGCTATATTACCTTAGCGCCAATTGCCACTGTATTAGGCCTTGCATTCAAGCTTTCAGACCCTGATAAACTATTAGGTGGTGAGAAAAACCTTGGTATCACCTGTGCACTCATTCCAACTAATACCCCTGGCGTTGAAATTGGTCATCGCCACTTCCCACTTAATATTCCATTTATGAATGGTCCTACACGTGGAAAAGATATTTTTGTTCCAATCGATTACATTATCGGTGGGCCAAAAATGGCAGGCCAAGGTTGGAGAATGTTAGTTGAGTGTCTTTCTGTTGGTCGTGGTATTACATTACCATCAAACTCAACAGGTAGTTTGAAGAGTATTGCTATCGCGACAGGGGCTTACTCTTATATTCGCCGTCAATTCAAATTACCAATTGGTAAAATGGAAGGTATTGAAGAACCACTAGCTCGCATCGCAGGTAATACCTATCTGATGGACGCAGCAGCAACGCTCATCACCTCTGGAATTATGTTAGGTGAGAAACCTGCCGTTTTATCCGCTATTGTTAAATACCACTGTACACACCGTGGCCAGCGCGCCATTATTGATGCCATGGATATTACGGGTGGTAAAGGAATTTGTCTTGGGGATTCAAACTTTGTTGCTAGAGCCTACCAAGGCGCACCTATCGCCATTACGGTTGAAGGGGCAAATATCCTAACCCGTAGTATGATTATCTTCGGTCAAGGGGCTATCCGTTGCCATCCATTTGTATTAGAAGAAATGGCCGCAGCACAGGATAATAACTTACATAAATTCGATAATGCCGTATTTGGGCATATAGGTCATGTGGTTAGTAATCAATTCCGTAGCTTCTGGCTTGGTTTAACCAATGGTCGCGGAAGTCATGCACCAACCAAAGATGAAACGCGCCGTTACTATCAAATGCTAAACCGCCAAAGTGCCAACTTAGCATTACTATCCGATGTTGCCATGGGTGTGTTAGGGGGTAGCTTGAAACGCCGCGAACGTATCTCTGCTCGCTTAGGGGATATTTTAAGCAACTTGTATCTCGCATCTGCAACCTTAAAACGTTATGAAGATGAAGGTCGTCAAAAAGCAGACTTACCATTAGTGAAATGGGCGGTTGAAGATTGTTTATATCAATCAGAAAAAGCGATGGATGATCTCCTGAAAAACTTCCCTAACAAGTTGGTTGCGGGGGTAATGCGCATCACCCTATTCCCTACTGGCCGTGCGATGTCAACACCATCAGACCGACTAGACCATAAACTGGCTCAAATTCTGATGGAACCATCAGAAACACGCGACAGACTGGGCCGTGGGCAGTATTTAACACCTACGGAAAACAACCCTCATGGCTTAGTTAACCAAGCCTTGCTGGATATCATTGCCGCGGAACCAATCTTTGAGCGCATCTGCCGCCTGAAAGAGCGTAAACTCAGCTTTACTCGCTTAGATAAACTTGCTGACCAACTACTTCCTGAAAACGTAATTACTCAAGAAGAAGCTGATATCTTGCGTAAAGCAGAAGCAAGCCGGTTACGGACGATTAACGTCGATGAGTTTGAGTTTGATGATTTGGGTGTACTTCCGACAAAAAAGTCACCAGATGAACCTTCAAATGAAGAAACTAGTAAGAAAAAGAAAGCGGCTTGATTAATTTTAGCTAGTAAATCAAAGGGAACTCAAGAGTTCCCTTTGTCATTTAGATTTAAAGCAAATAATCACTGAAATATTCGGCTACTTTGTCTTCATCAATACCTAAATGCCCCTTCCAGCCAGCCCATGGCATCTCCATATCTGAGCGACCTTTAGTATTGTTTAACTGGGACTCAGTACTCACAAGGTCACCAAAATTAACCCTCGACGCTAATGATAAAGGAATAAACTGATTTGGTATCACACCGATCAATGCTAAAGATTGTAAAACCCCTCTATGTGTATATTTATTACCCGGGATTATTTTGGCTTCAGCCAGACGCTTTTCAAAATGGCCGGGGGTTTCATCATCCTTAGCAGAACGAAATAAATCCAATAACTGGTTAAATTTAATTTTATCGTCCCCAAGCGGTTGTACTGGCTCAACATTAAGTAAGTGTTTTAAATTTAAATAAGCATATGAGGTATTACCTGTATAGGAATTTCCGTAATACAAGCAATATTGAAAGTAACTATCGTTGATGTGAATTTTTCGATTGTAATCACTGCATACCCAGCAACAGGCTAATTGTGGTTTTTCTATATAGTCATGAATCTGTATATTTTGGAGCTTATGAAAAGCACCTAGCACTGAACGTCCTCGTAAATAACTTCCGCCAACACCTGCAATAAAAGTATCAAAACAGCGCTCTTGGCTGAGTTTTTCCTCTTTTTTTAAACTGTTGAACTTGTGCATAATATCAGCATGGTCATTGAAAGACTCAATGTGATTCACTTGCCAATTAATTCGAGCGAGTTCCAATTGTTCTTTGGCTGACAGTGTACTTTGACTATAAACAGAAACCTCACGACCAACGTCATATTGGCTATTTTCGTACTTATACAGTTTACGAAGAACCCTCATCACTTTTTGCACTGATTTTTACCTTCTAGCTTTTATTATGTTGCGTAGAATTTATATAAGGTAGGTAAAGTACATGGGAATATAGATGTGGTGAATCAGAATAACCGCATCTTACAATAATAGCCCTATGAGTAAGATGCAGTTATCTATAATGAAAGGAAGACTTACAGCTCCAGAGCCAATAGCTCTTCAATCGTTTGGCGGCGGCGAATTAATTGTGGTTTACCATTCACAAACATCACTTCGGGTAATAATGGGCGGCTATTGTAGTTTGAAGACATCGAGGCACCATAAGCGCCTGTGTCATGAAAAACCAGAAAATCGCCAACTTTAACCTCAGGTAAAGCACGGGTTACCACTAAACCGCCCTCTAACTGGGTAAATACATCTCCTGATTCACACAGAGGGCCAGCGACAATCGTGTCTTTTAATTGAGCCCCATCAAGGTTACGTCCATCCATAGGTAATACCGAAATATGGTGATAGCTGCCATACATCGCTGGGCGCATTAGGTCATTAAAACCACTGTCTACAAGTACATAGTGGCGACTACCCATATCTTTAACGGCTCGCACTTCTGCTAATAGTACCCCAGACTCAGCAACTAAATAGCGGCCGGGTTCTATTTCAAGTTCAATTTTGTGGCCTAAGTGTTGTTCGATGCGTTGGCGAGCGTTATCCCATAGGCTGTAATAATGCGGTACATCGATTAATTCATCACCTTCACGATAAGGGGTTGATAACCCACCGCCTGCTGAAATGGCATGAAGGTCAACCCCTGCGGTTGTGACTAACGCCACCATAGAATCACACACATCGGCAAGATGTTGATAGTCAACCCCTGAGCCAATATGCATATGGATACCAACTAGCGATAAATTGTAATGGCGAATTTTCTCTAACGCTGCAGGTAAATCTTCATGCCAAATACCGTGCTTACTATTTTCACCACCAGTATTGGTTTTTTGGCTATGGCCGTGACCAAAACCTGGATTGATGCGTAACCAAACAGGATGACCAGCTTTTTGTTCGCCAATTTGCTCAAGCATGTCAATAGAGCCTGCATTCACAGGGATATCTAGCTCAGTCACTTTCGCTAATGTGGCTCTATCGAGCACATCTGCTGTAAATACGATTTCTGAGTTCTCACGTCCAGGCTGGAACCCTGCCACCAGCGCACGTTCTATTTCCCCTAAAGAAACAGAATCGACTTTAACGCCTTGTTGTTTCATTAAGCGCAGAATATGAATATTCGAACATGCTTTTTGTGCAAAGCGGACAGTATCAAAAACTTGTAATTGCTTGATACGCTCAATAATCACCGCGCTATCATAAACCCAAACAGGGCTACCATACTGCTCAGGTAATACACGTAAATATTCAGGTGTTAAATATTGGCTTGTTGTCGTTGCGAATGAAGTCATTGTCTTTCTCGTTTGCAAGTTTTTATTATATTAAAAGCTATTATTCAAAGAATAATACGGGAAAAAAAATATCTATTTTGCTAAAGTCTATTCATATTTGATATAGACTTTATTTAAGGACTTCCTATGCAAGCCATTTCATGGCGGCACATTGAAATATTCCGTGCAGTAATGACAGCCCCCAACCTGACGGAAGCCGCTGCACTGCTAAACACCTCACAACCAACTATCAGCCGTGAACTTGCTCGCTTAGAATACCTTTTACAGTTTAAGTTATTCGATAGGGTCAAAGGACGTCTACAGCCAACAGCACAAGGATTACGGTTTCTTGAAGAAGTCGAACGCTCTTATTATGGTTTGGAACGCATTAAAAACTCAGCGGAAACTATCCGACGCTTCGAACATGCCCAAATCTCGATAACCTGTTTACCTGCTTTCGCGCAATCTTTATTGCCCCATGTTTGCCAATCGTTTATGGAAAATTACCCTGATGTCAGCATCACAGTGATCCCGCAAGAGTCTCCTGTTCTTGAAGAATGGTTGTCCGCTCAGCGTTACGATTTCGGTTTAACAGAACATTTGCAAATGCCTCCGGGCACTGAACAACAAACACTGGGAAGTTTAAATGAAGTGTGTGTCTTACCCGCAAACCACCCTTTAGCCCAAAAAGAAGTCCTAACCCCCAATGATTTTCAAGGCCAACGTTTTATTAGCCTATCATTAACTGACAGCTATCGTCAGTTGATTGACTCAACATTTGCGGAGCACCATATCGAGCGCAAAATGGTCATGGAGACGCATTCAGCATCATCTATTTGCGCTATGGCACTAAAAGGGATTGGGATTTCTATTGTTAACCCTTTAACTGCATTAGATTTTCATCAACAATCTGCTGGGAAGTTGGCTCTGCGCCCACTCAGCTTTTCCATTCCTTTTACCGTTAGCTTGATAAAACCTATTCACCGCCCTTCATCACAATTGACCAATATTTTTACTCAACATTTAAAGGATAACTTTAATCAAATAAAAACCCAGCTAATTTCCGCGCTGTTGCATCAATAACTGCCAGTGAGGTGAAGTTGCAAACCAATTAGCGAGATAATCAATCACCACCCTCAATGCAGTTGGCATTTTTTGCCGACTCGTATACACAGCGTAAATACCTAGAGGCATTGGCGTATATTCAGGTAATAGTTGAACTAACGCCCCTGAGGACAAATGATCAGCAACAGAATAATATGGTTGCATAGAGATACCCGCGCCCTGCAATGTTGCCTCAGCGAGAAATACGGATTCATTCGCACTTAATGGCCCATCAACCAATACACTATGCTGCATACCTGCCTTTTCAAAGACCCATAAGCTACGACCAAAAAAATTGTAGGTTAAGCAATCGAGTAAAACTAAATCTTCTGGTTTTTCGGGATATTTTTTCCCTTTTAAAAAATCAGGTGAAGCACAAATGACAGAATGGCAAGTTGACAATGGTTTTGCGATTAAACTCGGCTCCAGTTGATTAGTGATGCGGATCGCCAAGTCAATTCGTTCCTCTATTAAATTAACTGATTTATTCGATATTTGCATATCTATAGCCATATTTGGATAGAGTTTCATAAACTCAGCAATAGCCACAGAAAGCGCACTTTGGGCAATAGATTGTGAGCAACTAATGCGCACTAAACCAGATAATGCTTTTGCATCAAGCTCTTGCTGCACAGGGACCATTTGGGAAATAGCATTAAGTTGCAAAGATTGTTGATATACCCCTTCCCCCGCTGAAGTTAAACTTAATTTCCGCGTGGTACGATTTAATAAACGCACTCCCGCCCATTGTTCCATTTCCGACAAATAGCGAGTCACCATCGCTCTCGACATCTCTAATTTTTCTGCTGCTCCACTTAGGCTGCCTTGTTCAACGATAGTAATAAATACTTCTGCTGCCTTTAATCTATCCATACCACTCTCATTTGACCGAATTGTGCAACAAACAACACCTAATTATGGGGTTTTTTATCTTATCATTGCAATTTAATATACACGCCATGCAAAAAACAAGCTTTCCTGTATAACTTTATTTTAGGATACAAAATGAAATTTACCTTATTAGCTGCAACCGCGTTATTCGCCACTACGATAAATATGACCCAAGCTGAAACACTAAAATTAGACGTTTATAATCCTGGAAATAACAGCGTATTTCCGGTTTCCTCTGAAATTATTAGCGGTTCAAGTGAAGTGGTGTTAATTGACGCACAATTTCAAAAAAATGATGCACAACAATTGGTTGATAAAATTAAAAAGCTCAACAAGAAATTAACCACGATTTATATTAGCCACTCAGATCCAGATTACTATTTTGGGCTCGATACCCTAACAAACGCCTTCCCTGAAGCTAAAGTGGTCGCGACAGCAAATACAGTTGAAGCCATTAAAGCAACTAAAGATGGCAAACTGGCTTACTGGGGTGGTGTATTAAAAGATGAGGCACCTGCCCATATTATCGTCCCTGAGGTCATTAAAGGAGATAGCTTCACAGTTGATGGTGAACGACTTGAAATTAAAGGCCTTGATAGCGCATCACCAGATAGAACTTATGTCTGGGTTCCATCATTAAAAGCCGTTGTAGGGGGCGTTATTGTTTCTGACAATATTCATGTTTGGGTAGCAGATACACAAACAGAAGAGTCACGTAAAAATTGGCAGCAAACATTAAAAGACATCAAAGCACTGAACCCAATAACCGTTGTTCCCGGTCACTTTACGGGAGCATCTAAATTAGATACAAGCACGGTTTCTTTTACTCAAAAATACTTACAAGATTTTGAAAATGCAGCAAAAACAAGTAAAAACTCAGATGAACTCATCCAAAAAATTGCGGTAAAATATCCACAATTGGATGACAAATCAAGTTTAGAACTTAGTGCAAAAGTTGTTAAAGGCGAAATGCAGTGGCCTCAATAACCAAGTGATACTCACTATTACAGCCATTTTGCGCGGTATGTTCCGTAGCAACTCACTGAATGACTAAAAGCAATTTGGCTGATTTCACCGAATGGTAGTGGTATTAATTTTTTGATGATAATGATACAACTTAACTAAAATTATTTAAAAAGATCAAATAGAGAGAACGATTATGAGCAATATCACCCTACATTATATTTATGACCCTTATTGCGGCTGGTGCTATGCCGCTGCGCCTTTAATCGAAATTGCCAACCAACATCCAAGTATCAACATTGAAATGCATGGTGGTGGTATGTTAGCTGGCAATGCACGCCTACATTTAGATGATAATTTTCGCCAATATATTCTGCAAGCTGATAAGCGCATTGCATCCATGACAGGGCAAGTATTTGGCGATGACTATATAAAAATGCTACACGAACCTAATTTGGTTATGGACTCAACACCACCGCAAACCGCTATATTAGCGGCAACCAAGCAAGGCAAAGGCTTTGAGATGCTTAAAGCCATTCAAAAAACACACTACATTTCAGGACGCCATATTAAAGATACCGCGGTACTTCTTGAGCTCGCCAAAGAAATTGGCCTCGATGTAACCCAGTATGTGTCCGACTACAGTGAGTGTGAGCAACATGAAACTGCGGCCCACATTGAAACAAGTAAGGCTCTGTTAGCGCAGTCAGGTGCATCCGGTTTTCCAACTCTGTTAATACAACAACAGGGGAAATGGTTACGAGTTCCATTACAGAATTACCTCGGTGAGCCGAGTAAATGGCAGCAATTTTTAGATTCTTTGGTAACCGCAGCGTCTTAATAATCACTCTTTTTAATAAGCCACCTTTCAAATATGCGCATAAGGTTGTCATTTAATTTAATATTCAATTATTGATAAATACAACCATGTGCTAGCACTAATAATTAACGCGGGGCCAAATGGAATCGTCTTCGTTGTTTTAGCTATTTGCACCTCAGATAATATCTCGGCGTGGGCTAGATTTACCAGTTGCTTTTTTTGGTATATTTTAGGCCATAGCCCAAAGTTAACCCAGTATTGTAATAGCCCCAACCCTGCAGCGGTGCCCAAAAAGTAAGGTAACTCCCAAACGCCAAGCCAAGCCGAACAAGCGGCAACAAGTTTAAAATCCCCTCTCCCCATTTGTGGTTGATAAGTTTGTCTTTCAACCAATGTAACCACCATTAACATCACTAAGTAGCTGATCAGTACTGCATAAATAGCTGAGACTACATTCCCATTTGGTAAGTGAATTTGATATAGCAACCCCACCCATAATAATGGGTACGTAAGAACATCAGGGAGATAACCTATTTTATTATCAATGATAAATAATGGTATTATTAAATTAATATATAATGTTAAAAATAAAATAATACGTAAATTATTAGATGAATAATATATTATAAAAATTAGTACACTATATATTAGAAGTAAAACAGTATTTTTAATAATAATTTTGGATTTATCAAAATGAACAACGGGTAAATAAATAAGTAGTTTTTTAGTCGTAAAAAAGGATATTAGCAGCATAAAAAAAGAAGAAAAAACACAAATAAAATCAATGATATTTATAGATTTATCATTTTGACATGATAATGTAAATTGCTCAGACGGCGAAATAATAGATATAACCGATGATATTAAAGTACAGAGTAACTCCCTCATATTAACTCCTTATTCCTTTATGGAGATAAAAATAAATATACTGTGAATTTCTGCTATCCCCAACACTTTAATTCCGTTGAGTAGAGTCGGTTTATTCGAATATCATGATCTTCTAGTTTACTTTCATCACTGTTTAAGATGTCACCTATGGCACAGACATACTATAAAAGGTCAGTATTTCGTTATAAACTAGGTAGCAGCGCTTGAGTTTAACAATTCAACCCCCATATTCATCAAAGTTATATTATTTATTAACCCAGTCTGTACTAAGGAAAAGCTATGCGCATTCCACGCATTTATCACCCAGAGCCTCTTCAAATAAACACAACAATTTCTCTTGGTGATGATGCTGCAAACCATGTAGGTCGAGTACTGCGCATGACTGCAGGCCAAAAACTCGAACTTTTTGATGGCAGCAATAAAACCTTTAGTGCTGAAATTACTGAAGCAACTAAAAAAAATGTATTCGTACACATTAAAAATAGCCAAGTTGACGATAGAGAATCCCCTCTCGATTTACACCTCGGGCAGGTCATGTCTCGTGGGGAAAAAATGGAATTTACTATCCAAAAATCTGTCGAACTCGGAGTTAATACAATAACACCTTTGTTATCAGAACGTTGTGGTGTTCGCCTAGATGGCGAACGGCTCGATAAAAAATTACTTCAATGGCAAAAAATTGCGATTGCTGCCTGCGAACAATGTGGCCGCAACCGAATTCCAGAAATTCGCCCAGTACAAACCCTTGAAGCATGGTGCGCGGAAACTGACGGTGCATTTAAAGTCAATTTGCACCCACGAGCAACAGAAAGTATTAATACGTTACCCTCTGAACTGAAGAAAGTACGATTGTTGATTGGCCCGGAAGGTGGCTTGTCAGCAGACGAAATTGCCATGACAGCAAATTATCAATTTACCGATATACTGTTAGGGCCTCGAGTATTACGAACAGAAACGACTGCGCTAACCGCTATCACAGCACTACAAGTGCGCTTAGGTGATCTGGGGTAAGGAGAAAAAATGATCAAGCTCGGTATAGTGATGGATCCTATTTCATCCATCAAAATCAAGAAAGACACCAGTTTTGCAATGATGCTGGAAGCTCAGCGTCGAGGTTATGAAATCCATTATATGGAAATGAATGACCTGTATTTACACCAAGGTGAAGCTCGCGCACAAACAAAAATCGTGACAGTCGAAGAAAACCCAGAAAAATGGTACGAATTTCATGGGGAACAAGATATCCCCCTAAGTTCACTTGATGCCATTTTAATGCGGAAAGACCCGCCTTTTGATACTGAATTTATCTATGCGACTTATATTTTAGAAAGAGCGGAACAAGCTGGCACCTTAATTGTGAATAAACCGCAAAGCTTACGTGACTGCAATGAGAAACTCTTTACTGCTTGGTTTGCTGAGTTAACACCGGACACATTGGTCACGCGCAGCCCACAAAAGTTAAGAGAATTTCACCAAAAACATGGGGATGTCATATTCAAACCACTAGATGGTATGGGTGGCGCTTCGATTTTCCGTCTTAAACAAGATGACCCAAATGTGGGCGTAATTATCGAAACGCTAACGGAACATAGCTCCCGTTACTGCATGGCCCAAAACTTCCTACCAGCAATTAAAGATGGTGATAAACGTGTCTTGGTGGTGGATGGTGAACCTGTTCCTTATTGCTTAGCGCGAATTCCAGCTCAAGGTGAAACCCGAGGTAACCTTGCAGCGGGTGGCCGTGGGGAAGCTCGTCCATTAAGTGAAAGTGACTGGGCCATTGCACGTGCCGTAGCGCCAACATTAAAAGAAAAAGGCTTAATTTTTGTTGGCCTTGATATCATTGGTGACCGTTTAACCGAAATTAACGTGACTAGCCCAACGTGTGCACGGGAAATTGAAGCCGCATTTGATATCTCCATTACAGGTATGTTAATGGATGCCATTGAACGCCGTCTCAATAAATAATTTATAGTGGTGGTTTATCTTCACTGATGGCTTTTATTATTTTCACACAATAAAAGTCATCCATTTTATTTACCACCTATAAGTTTGCCTTTTATTGTGTTCTCTCAATTGTTTTAAATTTGCTGGAGTCTAAGTTTGAATCTGCAAAACCATTTTCTTATCGCCATGCCATCCTTAACAGACCCTTATTTTGAGCAGTCAGTCGTTTATGTGTGTGAGCACAATGAAAAAGGGGCGATGGGGATTGTGATTAACAAGCCTATTGATGATTTTTCTGTCGATAAGATGCTTAAAAAACTCGAAATTACGATTTCAGATAAAATTGATAACCGTAATTTAAAGAAGCCTGTCATTGCGGGTGGTCCCGTGGCTGAAGAGCATGGGTTCATCTTACACACACCGATAAAAGGCTTTTTATCGAGTCTGCACTTAAATGATGAAGTGATGGTGACAACGTCAAAAGATATCTTAGAGACTTTAGGAAGTGAGCACTCCCCCTCAAACTCTTTAGTTGCACTAGGTTATGCAAGCTGGGAACCAGGCCAACTTGAACGTGAAATCATGGAAAATAGCTGGTTGACCGTTGAAGCTTCTCCTGAGCTTATTTTTGATACACCAATTCATGAACGCTGGACTGCTGCAGCTAAATTAATTGGTATTGATATTCATACTATTTCAATGCAAGCGGGGCATGCTTAATGTCTGGAAGAACTTTGTTAGCCTTTGATTTTGGAACCAAAAGCATCGGTGTGGCCGTTGGACAAGAAATTACAGGTACCGCGCGACCATTAACCTCACTAAAAGCCAGTGACGGCCGCCCCGATTGGCAACAAATCGAAAAGTTACTTAAAGAATGGCAACCTCAGTTGGTTATTGTTGGCCTTCCCCTTAATATGGATGGTACGGAACAACTGGTCACAAGCCAAGCCCGTAATTTTGCAAATCGAATTCATGGCCGTTTTGGTGTTAAAGTCGAATTACATGATGAACGTCTTTCCACGGTTGAAGCAAAAGCAGGCCTTTTTGAACAAGGTGGTTATCGAGCTTTGAGTAAAGGAAAAGTAGATTCTGCGTCTGCTGTTGTGATCCTTGAAAGCTGGTTTGAGCAACATATTTAAGCATCGCGTATTTTACGTGGTTATTTTTAGCTTAACCTCATGCAATGGTGCCGTTCTGATGTAATTTGCTTTACACTATGGTCAATAGCCGCTATTCATGTAAGACATGAATAAAATAGTATTGAATAAACCATATTGAATAAAATAATGACCATTCAAAATAATATCTCTGATGTCACCGCGCGTATTGAGCATGCTGCCGCAGAGTGTCAGCGCTCACCACAAGACATTACGCTACTCGCGGTAAGTAAAACCAAGCCTTGTGAAGCTATTTCAGAAGCCATTGAGGCAGGTCAGTGCCAATTTGGTGAGAATTATGTTCAGGAGGGTGTTGAAAAAATTCAATATTTCTCTGATAGAAATGACTTAGTTTGGCATTTTATCGGCCCATTACAATCGAATAAAAGCCGCCTTGTTGCTGAGCACTTTGATTGGTTCCATACCTTAGACAGAGCCAAAATCGCTCAGCGCTTAAATGACCAACGTCCAAGTGGAAAAGCGCCCCTCAATGTGCTAATTCAAATCAATATCAGCGATGAAAACAGTAAATCAGGTATAACACTCGCAGAAGTTGCAGACCTTGCGGCACAAGTCGCTACGATGCCAAACCTTGTGCTACGGGGCCTGATGACGATCCCTGCACCTGAAACGGATTATGAACGCCAATGTGCTGTGTTTCATCAAATGAATGAGGCAGTTAAGCAATTAAAAACCACTTACCCCACTGTTGACACTCTTTCAATGGGGATGACTGACGATATGCGTGCAGCAATCCATTGTGGCTCAACACTTGTTCGCATAGGAACCGCTATTTTTGGCGCTCGCCAATATCACCAATAAGATAGGAGAACAGAATGCAACATCGTAAAATTGCCTTCATCGGCGCCGGAAATATGGCTCACGCCATCATTGCTGGGCTGGTTAACCATGGTTACCCTGCATCGATGATCACGGTGTGCTCTCCTACACCGGTACGTCGAGACAAACTGGCCGAGCAATATGGCATTATCAGCAGTCATGATAACTTAGCTGCGGTCAAAGCCGCTGAGGTCATTATCCTAGCGGTTAAACCACAAATGATGAAAGAAGTGTGTGAACCGCTGCAAAATGCCACAAACTTTGACCAAAAATTAGTGATGACAATCGCCGCGGGGATCCCTGCAGAGCGTTATAATGATTACTTTGCACACCAACTGAATTTAGTACGCATCATGCCAAATACGCCATCGTTGGTGGGTAAAGGTGTTAGCGGGTTATTCGCTCAAGGGAAGGTTTCTGAACCAGACAAACAGTTTGCTCAAGAGCTGATGCAAAGTGTTGGCTCCACGATTTGGTGCCAACAAGAGCAAGACATCAATAAGATTATTGCCATTACCGGTAGCTCCCCTGCCTATTTCTTTCTGTTTATGGAATCAATGCAGCAAAAAGCAGAACAACTCGGTTATGATAAGCAACAAGCTCGCGAGCTCGTTCTGAATGCAATTGAAGGGGCTGTAGAACTGGCTAAGTCACAAAGTGACACGGACTTTTCGGCTTTACGTGAACAAGTCACCTCTAAAGGCGGTACCACCGCGATGGCTTTAGAGCAATTTTATAATGGAAATCTTCCGCAAATTGTTGCCGATGCAATGCAAAGCGCAATAAACAGAGCAGAAGAAATGGAAAAACTTTTTTAAATTAATCGCGGAATTCACCATGCAGACCTTAGTATTCGTCGTTACTACCCTGATCCAACTGTATATTTTTGTATTACTACTGCGCGTATGGATGCAGTGGGTGCGTGCAGATTTTTATAATCCTTTTTCGAAATTTGTCGTTAAAGCAACACAGCCTATCGTCGCACCATTACGCCGAATCATTCCTTCTTTTGGCGCGATAGATACCGCTTCAGTGGTTGTTGCGTTTGCTTTAGCCATTGCAGCCATTATCTTTGGTATGTGGGCAACAAACTTACTCCCTATTTTAGGTATAAGCATTTTACCTATGGGATTGATTTTATTATTAACCTATACCGGTAAATTAATTTTTTGGATGATTTTAATCCGTGCAATTCTAAGCTGGGTTAGCCAAGGCCGTAACCCAGTAGATTATTTATTATACCAATTAACCGAACCTTTAATGGCGCCAATCCGTCGCATCATTCCTGCTATGGGCGGGTTAGATTTCTCTGCAATGATTGTGATGTTTATTTTAATCGCATTGAATTACCTGCGTGTAGATATCTCACTGATGATTGACCCATCATTGACTGCAATGATGTATTCCATTGGTATTATGTAAAAACGAGTTTTAAATAATGCAAAAAGTTGTTTTAGCCACCGGTAACCCCGGAAAAGTGAATGAGTTAGCTGGCCTACTACGTGATTTTGGGATGGATATCGTCGCACAAACCTCATTAGGCGTTGAGTCCGCAGAAGAAACGGGCTTAACTTTTATTGAAAATGCAATCCTAAAAGCGCGTCATGCAGCAGCACAAACCGGGCTACCCGCAATTGCTGATGATTCAGGAATTTCCGTTGATGCCCTTGGTGGCGCGCCGGGGATTTACTCTGCCCGCTACGCAGGTGAAGAAGCAACAGACGAGCAAAACCTAGTTAAGCTATTAGAAGCAATGAAAAATGTGCCTGACGACCAGCGTCAGGCTCAATTCAACTGTGTTCTGGTTTATTTACGCCATGCAGAAGACCCTACACCATTAGTATTCCATGGCCGTTGGCATGGTATCATCACCCGTGAACGCAAAGGCCAAGGCGGCTTTGGTTATGACCCCATATTCTATGTTCCAGAATTAGGTTGCACCTCAGCAGAGCTAACGAAAGCAGAAAAGCAAGCCGTTTCACATCGTGGAAAAGCACTCACAATGATGTTGGATGCGCTAAAGAATGTTTAAATTCCCCCCGCTGAGCCTGTATATCCATATCCCTTGGTGTGTACAAAAGTGCCCTTATTGTGACTTCAATTCACATACGCTTAAAGGTGAGATCCCTCAGCAAGAATATGTGGCGCATTTATTAGCCGATTTAGACACCGATGCAAAATTAGTTGCAGGACGTTCGGTAAAAACTATTTTTATTGGAGGCGGAACACCCAGTTTATTAAGTGCTGAGTCAATGCAAGCTTTAATGGATGGCGTACGTCAGCGAGTTGATTTAGACCCACATGCAGAAGTTACCATGGAAGCAAACCCTGGTACTGTTGAAGCTGGTCGTTTTGCAGGTTACCAAGCCGCAGGAATTAATCGTATTTCTATTGGCGTACAAAGCTTCGGTAACGATAAACTAATCACTTTAGGGCGTATTCATGGCGCTGATGAAGCGAAGCGTGCTGCTCAGTTAGCCGCTAATCTTAATTTAAGAAGCTTTAACCTCGATTTAATGCATGGGTTACCCGCGCAAACTCAGGTTGAAGGTTTATCAGACCTGCGCCAAGCTATTGAACTTGCCCCTCCGCACCTGTCTTGGTACCAACTCACTATTGAACCTAACACTCAATTTGGCTCACGCCCTCCGGTATTACCCGATGACGATACACTGTGGGATATTTACACTGAAGGCCATAAATTATTGAGTGCGGCAGGTTACCAGCAATATGAAACATCCGCCTATGCTAAACCCGGTTACCAATGCCAACACAACCTCAATTACTGGCGCTTTGGTGACTATTTAGGTATCGGTTGCGGCGCTCATGGAAAAATTTCTTTTGAAGATGGTCAAATTTTACGAACCGTAAAAACAAAACATCCTCGAGGTTATATGGAGGGCCGTTATATGCACCAATCCTATGACGTTGGCGCTTCCGATAGACCATTTGAATACTTCATGAACCGCTTTCGCCTTCTTGAAGCCATGCCACGCGCTGAATTTACCCAATATACAGGGTTACCAGAATCAACAGTTAGAGCGGCTATTGATGAAGCTTTAGCTAAAGGCTATATCACAGAAACCGTGAATGAATGGCAGATTACAGAGCATGGAAAGTTGTTTCTCAATTCGCTATTAGAGCTATTTTTAGGTGAAGAATAGCGGCTATTCGGTTCATTTATAAATTACTTCACTGATAAATTAGATGAAAGCCCACTTCAAACGAAGTGGGCTTTTGTTTAGAGATAAAAATGAAATAGACAAGAATAACAATTGAGGTAATACATATTGCCACCATCAATAAGACAGTGGCAGATATCTGTTATAGAGCATTCACCACCGCATTAACTTGCTCTGTTAAGCTAACTAAACCGCCACCTGACAAGTACCATAAGTCAGATTGCAGGTAAGTAATTTTGCCATCTTTATAAGCTTTGGTTTCTTGAATATTGCTATCTTCAAATACTGTTTTATCCAATTTACCTGCACCAATCGCTTCGCTACGGTCAACAATCAGGATCACATCTGGGTTAGCTTGAGCAATAGTTTTGGTATCCACAACACGGCGTTTTGCTTTATCTGCACTTTCATCAACCGGTAGGTCAGCGCGTTTTGCTTTCACAACGTTGTAAACAACGGCTTGGCTATTTGGAATTAATTTGCCGTCATTATGCATCAATACTAAAACTTTTTTATTGGAATCAGCCGCTTTCTTCTGGGCGTCTGCGATGACTTTATCTAATTGGACTAACTGCTCATCAACCGCTTTTTGGTTACCGTAGAGCTCACCAATCACACTAATATTGGCTTTTACAGAATCAATATAGTGTTTGCTATCAGAGCCTAAATTGATAGTGGGTGCAATTTTTGATAACTCATCATAAGACTTACCTTGACGACCTGTGATCACAATCAGATCAGGTTTTAATTGTGCGATTTTGGCTAAATCAGGTTGTTTCATTCCACCTGCGTTTTCCATTGATGCAGGAATACTGCCTTTTATATAAGCAGGAGCATTGCCAGTTGGTAGTGCAACAACCTTGTCACCTAAGCCGAGTTTTTGCATTGAGTCATAAACACCGAAATCAAACAGAACCACTTTTTGTGGTTTTTTCATGACTTCAGTTTCACCTGATAGGTGTTTGATCGTCACTTTTTCAACGCCTTGTGCTGTAACCGCATTTGGAGTGAAAGTGGTAGATTCAGCGCTAAGAGCAAAAGGCGCAGAGAATGACAACACAGAAACAAGCAGAGCAGGAATGAATTTTTTCATTTAAATGATCCCAATTTAGTCATTAAGCCAAACCCGCATTGTAAAGTGAGTGGCTTAGATGTCAATCAAATAAGAATCAATTTCATTTTCATTCCCATTAGTGGAGTTAATATCACACAAATTGATGATAACGATAATATAGATAAATAAAAAAACAGTAATGTACAAAAATACATTACTGTTAATAAGGTTATTATTGATTTTAAATCTATTAGTGACTTTTGATTGAATTAAGTAATGAGACGCGTTGTTGCTCTATTGAAGTCACTTTAGAACAAACTTGTTGGCCGAATTGCTGGAAGCTTTTCTCTTGTTTTTTCCATTCAGATTCGAGTTCTTGTTGTAACCCGCCTAAGTTACCTAGCATACCTTGTAACGCTTTATTGGCATCGCCACCCGATAATAATTGCTTACGTCCCATCTCGTTAATACTGTCTTGTAAAATACCACCTAAGCTTTCATTGACTAACTCGCGCCCTTTCGTTTCAACCGTTTTCATGGCTTTATGGTGAAACACATAACCATTGGGACGAGTCTCAATAATTTGGTTGATTTGCCCATTAAGATCTTTTTCTAATTTTGTTAACCGGTTACGGATATTGCTGTCACTACCAACCACTTTAACGACAACTTTGTCTATCGTTTCCCTTGAAGTTGATAATTTTTTTTCTGATTCTTGTTTTATCCAAGGTAAATCCTGACGAATATCGGCTTGGTAACGAATAGCTTGCTGCTTTTGCGCCTCTGTTGCAGCCACATTTTTACCGTTAAGTGTGATTTCACCGTTTGGCGTAATTTTTAAATCACCACTCGCACCAATGACTTGCACACTTTCGGGTGTCATAAAGATGTCATCCTTTGGTGTTACAGAACAGTTATAATCTGCAGCTTGGCTCGTCGCACAAGCAAGGAGTGAAAAAGCAATTAATGTACGGCGTAACATAAAATCTCCTAGTAGAGCATTAATTAAAAAACAGAACGCCCAATTCGTTTCGATAATAGCTCTAAAGCCGCACATCCGGCTAAAGAGTTCCCCGCCGAGTCTAGCTCAGGTGACCAAACCGCGACCGTAAATTGGTTTGGTACTACGCAGACAATACCCCCGCCAACGCCAGACTTACCGGGCATTCCTATCCGAAATGCAAACTCACCAGAGCCGTCATACATACCACAAGTCATCATTAATGCATTGATTTGTCTTGATTGCAGCGGTGTGATGATGGGGTCAATAGAGCAAGATGACATTCCTTGCGATGTTAAATAGGAAAAACATCTCGCTAATTCAACACAGTTCATACTTAGAGAGCAATAATGAAAATAAGTTTCGAGAACCGTTAAAACATCATTTTCAAAATTCCCAAAGGATTTCATAAGATAAGCAATGGCCGCATTACGGCTGGCGTGTTCCAGTTCTGAGCGAGCGACAACTGTGTCATAGCTAATATCCGGTTCGCAAGACAACTTTCGGACAAACTCCAACATACGCTGTTTTGGTGCGCTAAGGCGTGATTGCAGCATATCAGCGATAACAATGGCTCCCGCATTAATAAACGGGTTTCGAGGTATCCCCTTTTCCATTTCAATTTGAATTAGCGAATTAAATGGTAGCCCGGAGGGTTCTTTACCTACTCGGCTCCAAATTTCCTCTTCCTCATAACGCGTCATTGCAAGCGTAAGGCTTAATACTTTTGAAATAGATTGAATTGAAAAGCGTTGATATGCATCCCCTGCGGTAAAAATATCACCATCGATTGTGGATACAGCAATACCTAAATGGTGGGAAGGCACACAACCTAAAGCAGGAATGTAATTTGCAACACAACCTTGCCCAATCAGTGGGCGAACTTGGTCTAGGATATCGTTGAGTAGCTGGTTAGAAAACATGGCGCTCAAAACGTTGACTCCAGATAGTATTTGCAACAGAAAATAAAGGCACCCAATTTTTGGATGCCTCTTCAAGCGACTGAAAGTTCAGTTTATTTATTGAGGTTGACTCAATAAAATTATTCTTCCCACCAAACATCAAAAAGCTCAGAAACGACGACGTCATTCATACCTTTTGATTTTAACCAGTTTTCAACAATTTGACGGTGCTCTTCGGTACATTTGCCAATTTTTTGTAGGCAAACGATCCCTTCCCAACTCATATAGCCACTTGCTTCAAATGCTAAACCATTCGGTTCAATCGCTTCTGCAATCAGTTGGTCAACGGTGCTGTCAACTTCCTCAATCGGCGTACCTTCTTTAAAGCTCCACTTAACAGTAAAGCCTAACTCTTGGAACTCATCCAAGCGTAATTTTTTACGTAAACGACGACTACGTGGTTGTTTAGCCATTATTTGATCCTCTCAAACATTAAATCCCATACACCGTGCCCTAACCGCTGGCCGCGCTTTTCAAATTTTGTTTCTGGTCTTGTTTCTGGACGAGGAACGTAATCACCTGATGGCGATAAGTTTTTATACCCTTCGACACTCGTCATCACTTCAAGCATGTGCTCTGCATAAGGCTGCCAATCTGTTGCCATATGGAAAACACCACCGATAGCTAGTTTACTACGAATTTTTTCTGCAAACGGAACTTGCACAATACGGCGCTTATTGTGTTTCGCTTTATGCCATGGGTCAGGGAAAAATAACTGAACCATTTCAAGGCTTCCATTTGGGATCATGCAGTCTAAAACTTCTATTGCATCATGGCACATCACCCGTAAATTGGTGACATTTTCTTCTTTTGCTGATGCTAAACATGCGCCAACACCGGGAGCATGAACTTCGATACCTAAAAAGTTTTTATCTGCATTTTGAGATGCCATGGTCACCAATGAGGCGCCCATCCCAAACCCAATTTCCAAGGTAACTGGATTTGAGTTATTAAATACTTTGGCAAAATCAAAAGGCTCATTGATAAAATCGATGCCTTTTTCTGCCCATTCTTTTTCTAATGCGTCTTCCTGACGTTTTGTCAGACGCCCTTGACGGCGGACAAAACTACGGACTCGGCGCATAACCCGCCCATCTTCATTATATTCGGGGGAGATAACATTATTGATCATAATAAAGGTTCTAAAATGAATGCCCAATTAAGTTAGTGTGCCAACAATCAAGTTTATAAGGTGATTGGTTACCAAATTTATCAATTTACAGCCCTAAATGCCCAAGTTACAGTGAGTGCCCTTACCCTTGAAGCATGATGGATATCGGAGTTTAGCAAAACTTCCACAAGGATGCAGTTGATAATTAGCTAACTTTACACTAAACAACACAATAGCGGTTTACAGCCCTCTTCGTCTATGTTGCAATTCCTGCCATGACTGGAAATATCAATAAAAAATAAAATTATCAATGGAAGCTCAACAATTTTCATCTGCAGTGCTTGACTGGTATCACAAATACGGTCGTAAAACGTTGCCATGGCAACAGGAAAAATCGTCCTACCATGTTTGGTTATCAGAAGTCATGCTGCAACAAACCCAAGTGAGTACTGTAATCCCCTATTTTGAGAAGTTTATCTCTCGTTTTGAGGATGTTACCGCCCTTGCCAACGCACCTCTTGATGAAGTTTTACACCTATGGACAGGACTCGGCTATTACGCTCGGGCTCGGAACCTCCATAAAGCGGCACAAGTGATCGCGACTCAATATGATGGCTCGTTTCCCACTACATTTGATGAAGTATTAGCGCTACCCGGTGTTGGCCGGTCTACTGCTGGGGCAATTTTGTCTTTATCGCAAAAACAGCATTATCCTATTTTAGATGGTAATGTTAAACGTGTATTAGCTCGAGCTTATGCGGTTGATGGCTGGCCGGGTAAAAAAGAAGTCGAAAATCGCTTGTGGGAAATCAGTACTGATGTCACGCCAAAAGAGGGAGTTGAATTTTTTAACCAAGCGATGATGGACTTAGGTGCGATGGTCTGTACTCGCAGTAAACCAAAATGTGAGCTGTGCCCACTTAATTTTGGTTGCATGGCCTATGCCAATCATTCATGGCAAAACTACCCGGGCAAAAAGCCTAAACAGAAAATTCCTGAAAAAAGTGCTTGGTTTCTAATTATGCAGCACGGTGACAGTGTGTGGTTAGAACAACGCCCACCATCCGGTATTTGGGGCGGGTTATTTGCCTTCCCACAATTCAATTCTTTAGAGCAACTCAATGATTGGTTGAGAGAATCAGGCCTTGAATATACTCAATTAGAGCAATTAATTTCCTTCCGTCACACATTTAGCCATTTCCATTTAGATATTATCCCTGTAAAAGTTAACATTCAGGCATTTAATTCTGCCATGGATGAAGGCAAAGGACTCTGGTATAACTTACACTTAGGCGCAACTATCGGCCTTGCAGCCCCAGTTGAAAGTTTACTAAAACAGCTCGCCTTACTACCTGATATTTGAGGAAAAATTAATGAGTAGAACCATTTTTTGTACATTTTTACAACGTGATGCAGATGGGCAAGATTTTCAGCTTTACCCAGGTGAGTTAGGAAAACGTATTTTTAACGAGATTTCAAAAGAAGCATGGAGTCAGTGGATGACAAAGCAAACCATGCTTATTAATGAAAAGAAACTCAATACCATGAACCCTGATGACCGTAAAATGTTAGAACAAGAAATGATTAATTTCTTGTTTGAAGGCCATGATATCCATATTGATGGCTATACACCTGAAAAATAATCTGTTTGTCTACCTACTGAGTAGGTAGACTTTTGCCCCAAGACTGTGAATCGTATGAAAAAACTATTTACGCTGAGTTTGTTAATTCCCTTAATTGTTTCTTGTTCTAGCAAGCAAAAATCTGACTTTAACCCTAATTATGTCAAAGATACCAATGGGTTCGATATTTTAATGGGCCAATTTGCCCACAATATTGAAAATATCTGGGGCATTAAAGAAGTGTTAATTGCAGGCCCAAAAGACTACGTTAAATATACCGATGAATACCGAACTCGTAGCCATATTAATTTTGATGCGGGAACCATCACGGTTGAGACAATTTCAGCAATAGAACCTTCACAGCACCTAAAGAAAGCTATTGTCACCACCTTATTAATGGGAGATGACCCTAATTCCATTGACCTCTATTCTGATATTAATGATATTCCTCATAGCAAAGAACCCTTTTTATTTGGCCAAGTGCTAGATAACACAGGAGAAGCTATTCGTTGGGAATGGCGAGCCACAAAGTTTGCTGATTATCTGATAGAAAATAAAATGCAGCGCCGGCAGTCTGGTATGAATATTGTTTGGTCCGTAACTATGCAACTAGTACCAAACCATTTAGATAAACGGGCTCATAAATATTTACCTTATATTAAAAAATCTTCAGCCAAATATGGTGTTGATGAATCATTAATCCTCGCTATCATGCAAATTGAATCGAGTTTCAACCCTTATGCGGTTAGTCGTTCTGATGCACTTGGTTTAATGCAGATAATGCCAAATACAGCAGGGAAAGATGTTTTCCGCTCACAAGGGAAATCCGGTGTTCCTAGCCGTAGCTATTTATTTGACCCAGAGAAAAATATTGATACAGGCACTGCTTACTTAGCTATATTGCAAAACAGCTACTTAGGCGATATTCGCAACCAGACCTCACGCCGCTATGCGGTCATCACTGCCTATAATGGCGGAGCTGGTAGCGTATTACGTGTCTTCCACAGTGATAAAAAACAAGCCGCACAACGTATTAATAATTTAGAGCCTGGAGAAGTGTATGAAACTTTATCCACTAAACACCCAGCGGCTGAGTCACGTAATTATCTTATTAAAGTGAACAAAGCACAGAAAAATTATCTCCGCTAAAATTTTTCCAATATTGCATGCCAGCCAAAATTGGTTTTTAGGCTGGCATTTGTTATTAACCTTAATAATTTTATGTATATTCGATTAAAAACTGGCTAACATGTTGAAAAAAAGCGCATACAGTCAAAAGTTTATTGAAAGCGCCTTGACTCAACCAATGAAATCAGGTTTAATACGCTCCGTTGCCCGGATAGCTCAGTCGGTAGAGCAGGGGATTGAAAATCCCCGTGTCCTTGGTTCGATTCCGAGTCCGGGCACCACTAATTCTCAACAGACGTCAAATGACGTCTGTTTTTGTTTGTAACGCCCGCTAAAATTAACACTCCGCCACAGTTTCACCTCAACTGAATTCTATTCGACTCTACCCACATCAACCCTACTGTACAGGTACAATTGCGGGTATACACTAGTTCGATAGAATCTTGTACCCTCTTTATCTGGCACTATTGCAAAATTTAAGTAATAGGTATGCTAAATTAATTATTTTGTTACTGAGAATTGTTTGGTGAATGCATTTAAAGCTCGTCATTTCACAGGTATTATCATCCTTTGAGCTATGCATTGGTACTGCAAATACGGTATCAGTTATCAAGAACGCCTGGAAATGTTGGCTGATGGCGGTGTAAATTTAGTTCACACGACAATCTATCACTGGATTCAACGTTATGCGCCAAAAATAGAAAAGCGGTTATGTTGGTATAGGTGTAGTCCCTCCGACCTCAACAATTGGCATTTAAACGGAACTTATATCAAAGTGAATGGGAAATGGACGTACCTTTACCGAGCTGTCGATAGCCGAGTGCACAGCATTGAATTTTACCTCTCACCACATCGTAATACCAAAGCTGCCTATCGGTTTTTAAGAAAAATATTCAATCGAGTTAGAAATGGCAAATCCTCAGGGTTATCAATACAGATAAAGCCTCACCTTATAGTCGAGCTCTTAACCCTCTCAAAAAAGAAGGAAAATGCCCTACACATGTAGAGCAACGGCAAATCAAATTTCACAATAATGTCATTGAATGCGGTCATGGAAAATTGAAGCACGTGATAAATCCCACCTTAGAATTTAAATCAATTAAACGACACATGCGACTATTAAAGGTATTGAGGTAATGCATGCACTTAGCAAGGGTTAAGCTGAACATTTGTTACTATGCTCAACCGCTAAGCGAAATGCGCCTAGTGAATCGAGTCTTTGGTATGTAGCCCATTTCGAGTTGAAAAACTCAATCTCACCACTTTATTTGCAACAGTACCCTTAATTGGGATTCTGTTATTATTTTAATGGGTCACCTATTATTGAAAAACAATTTCAATATAAATACCCCTCATTATCAGGTAATATTTATTTGGCTACCTTACGACCCACATTTATTGAAATGAAGTGTAACCTACAAATTCGCGAATACTTCATAAAACGAGGTTAAATGGAATGTGTACGAGTTTATCAATAACAGATAGCCAAAATAATATTTACCAAGGGCGAACATTAGAATTAACGGAAGACCTGCCCTCTTGGATAACATATTATCCTGCGAATACTTTTTTTCAGAAAAAAGCCCCTAACGGGGAAAATGGTATTAATTATACATCTAAATTCGATATTCTTGCGATAACGACCGAAGTTTATTTTGATGGAGATAACCATAATATATTCCAAGGGTTAAATAGTGCAGGATTAACGTTTAGTGCAAATATGATTTCTGAAGCAGAGCTTACGCCAATTAATCCGGAAAACTATTATTTATCATTGCCTGTTACCGCATTAGGCGAATGGGCTTTATCCCTTTTTAGTCATGTTGATGACGTTAAAAAAGCGGTTGAAAATGGTTACTTTTGGTCCCCTATTCTTGTTAATTTTAGGAATTTAACATCACCATTCCACTATGCTTTTTATGATAAACACGGTGGTAGCATTATTGTTGAAGCCGTAAATGGCAAATTACAGGTTTTTGATAACCCTACTCGTGTCATGACTAATGGGCCTGATTTTCAATGGCATTTAAAAAACCTGAATAATTATACTCAGTTATCAAACCTAGATATATCAACAAGTTTACTGGGTAATATTCGAGTTACTCAACCTGATAGTGGTATTGCAACATCAAATCTACCTTCGTCTGATACATCTGTTGGGCGTTTCATTCGAGCGGTTTTTTATAGTACTTATGCGCCAAAAGTTGACAATGCAAAAGACGCTATGATTACACTCGCTCACATTATGAATAATTTTGACCGTACTAAAAATATGACTGTTGATAATATGGGGGAAGGAGAAGGCACTCAAAATAGTTTACTTTCTGAATATACTGTTTGGAGCTGCTTATCTGATTTATCTAATGGTGTAATATATATTAGAGGTTATGGCGAAATGAATTATAACCAATATTCAATTAGCCAATTTAGTAGTGCAGGAAAACCTGTATTTCAACAACTGGACATTTATTAATTTATAATCGCAGAAGATAAATACTAGGTTATCTTCTGCTATCTCATAAACCTATTTTATCGTAGCGTCTTCATATTTTGGTAAAGCCCTTTCAATTTCACCTAATGCAAAAGCTAAATCCACAGCAGCAATAACTGAACCCGTATAAGAATCAATATGAGCAAGCTCGGCTGTTAATAATGCAATTTCTGCGGCATTAATTTCAGTCACTGTTCCTAAACCATTTTTATAAAAATCAACACTGGCGGTATAACTTAATTGAGTTGTTTCGACTAGGTTTTTCGCCGCTTTATTGGCCTCAACCGCTGATTTTAGTGCATTCTCAGTTAAACTCATCTCTCGAATCGCCATTTCTTGGCTTTTCCGCAAATTCTCTTGGGCAATAAGAATATCCGACTGAGCATTCTTCATACGTGCTTGCCTTATTCCCCCTTCATAAAGCGGAATACTGATACCTATCAAAATATTTGAAGATGAAGAACTTTGGTTGATACCCGGTAGTCCTTGCACATCTAAACGGCTGTTTCCCCCCGCGACTGCCCCCGCTAAATAGACTTTAGGGAAATAGTCGGATTCCACAGATTGGGTCGTTTTCATCGCTGCCAGTGTAAGTTCATAGTTAGCAAGCACATCAGGGCGCTGGGCTAACGCATTTCTGATCCGTTCATGGGTCAACGGTGCGATATTATCAGGCAAAACATCGTTATCATTATATTGAATATTAATTGTTTTCAGTGGAGATATACCGATGGTAGAGAGTAATAATTGGTATTGATCTCTTTCTTTCCCTTTAGCTAATACGTTCTGAAACTCTAATTGTGAAACTTGCTGCTTCGCTAATGCAACATCCAGTACGGTTGCTAGCCCACGCGCTTTTTTTTGCTCTACGGCATACAATAAACGCTGGCTTCGCTCCAAAGCTTCATAAGTTATTTTTGTTTTTTTCTGTGCTGCACCATAAGCATAATAAGCAATGGTTACATCATGAATAATTTTTTGGTGAAGTAAATTAAAGTTAAGGTCAGAAGCTAAAGATGCATGTTTGGCTGCATCAGTTAATGCTCCTCGCTGACCAAAATCAAACAATAGCCATTGAAACGTTATCGCAGGGATAAAAACATGGTTAGAAACATCAATTTTATCGACTAAATCATTATGTGGTAACTTCAATGTTCCACGTTGATAGCCACTTAATGCTGTTGCAGTTATAACGGGTAAATAGGTACTTTCAACCATTCCCACATTGGTTGCGGCTTTTTTAGCAAGCTCCCAAGCAATACGTGTTTCAGGATTATTTTTTTGTGCAACATCGATAAGGCTTGCTAGGTCATATTGATCTTTAAATACTTCGTTATGTTCAGCATATAAATTCTCTTCAGGGGAAGAGATATATGTGTCAGTTTCATATTGTAAAGGCTGCGGCGCTTTATCCATAAATGAACGGCTCGTATCGACACAACCGACAAGAAAAATGCTGAATATCGAGATGAGTAAATATCGTTTTTTGTCGTATCTCATTGATTGGGTCATTGTCATTACTTCTCGCTCACTAGTTCTTTAATGACTTGCTCTTTTTCTTGAGCCGATAAAGTTGAAGGTATCGTATTTAAGACATCATATTTCAAATCACTGGCAGATTTTAAATTTGTATTCGAATCAAAATGATCTTTATGATTAAAAGGAATAAATTCAGATGAATAATTTTGGTAACTATCTACTGAAACCTTGGTTAAGAATTGGTTTAAGAAATGAGTTAAAGCCCCCCCTTTATCTTTAAAGTGGGTTTCGAACATCAATAAATTAATATCATCTTTTGTTTTAATAACGCCCTCATTGATTGCAGCAACCAAACTGAGAGCCTCGACATTGTTATCATAAGATTTTAACTTAAGTGCCGCATAACTATCTAGAATATTTCTAATTTGAGAGTTAACTGTAGTCATGATAGAGACCGGCCACACTTTAGTGAACATAATGTACATGACAACATTACCTAATAGGATACCGAGGATCCTATCGGAAGCAACATCCAGATCATAGCTCGGTTTAAAACCATGAAGAACGGTTAATAAAAATGCCAGCCCAACTTGGACTCCTGCATAGGATATACGCTCATTACCCGCAGCCACCCATGCAGCAGGCAAGATACAGAAAAAGATGAGTATCATTAGGCTAAAAATATCGGATAAATGAGGGATAATATACACAATCGAAATAACCCCGATTAATGCACCAATTAAACACCCTATAATACGCAGCGTTAGCTTATGTACTGTTTCACCAACAGAAGTCAATGCAACAACGTAGCAAGTGATCATCGCTGTGTGGATCCCCTGCCATTCAAAATAGTCATAAAAAACATAGCATATTAGTGCAGCACAGGTTGTTTTGATGGCGAAATATTTATGGTTTGGATTTGTAAAAGCGTCTTTAACAAAAAAGGGATTTTTAGCTTTAGGGTCACTCCCCACTTTCTTCTTAAATAGAATATCTTGAAAATCAGCCAGTATTTTCTGGTTTTCAAGGTAACTGTTTTTTTCGCTTTTTAGCGTTTCCAATTGTTCAATTTGGTTTTTTTCCAAACACTGCGCAATAAATTGACATTTTTCCGCAAGTAATAGACGAATTTCAGCAGAAGTATCATCGGGTAAATTTAAGGACATGATCAGTATTTCATACGAATTATCAACCATGCTATCTAGCCACTGGATTTCCCTTTTTCCTTTTAGAAAAAAGAGTTTGATGAGCATTAGGTTCCGTTTACATTCAGCCTGCGTACTTAAAGCTTCACTAATTTGAATTGAATACGGCATTTTCCCTAAAAAAAATTGGTTTGCAGCCAAAAAACGCTCAGCTAGCTTATTCATTAATAATTTTTTAGGGCTAATCCCAAAAAAGTAATTAAAGATAACCACCAATAACATGGGGGATACAGCCATTAATAGTGCGTATAAAAGCCCTCTTGTTGCGGCATCGCCAAAAGGAACATCATCAATCAATGTCATTAGAAATGCAATTACAAGGGCAATTAAGTTACCGACATCACCAAGGCTGCTCGCTGAAGACAAATACATAAATAACCCTGAGAAAAGGGCCATAAAGAAAAAGCGCAACATCACATTTTGAATCGTAAAGTTAAACAATATAAAGATCACACAGACCGCTATACTGCATAGCACTATGACACCAATACATAACAGAATATTTTCAATCGCATTGGCTTTAACAAGGTAGATAATTAAATAGCAGCTAATCGCCGATTCTGGAATTTCGTATAACATCGCAATGCCAGCCATTAATGCGCACAGTAAAGCAATCCGCCATGTTGTCGCGAAACGAAAATTAAATGGCAACAAATCTTGTTTTATTTGTTGAAGAACCAGTAAAGCTTTAGCAGTCATCATCTTGGGATACAATATTAACAGTGGCAGTCGCACCAACACGCATCAGATTTTTCGGTGGATTTTCTAAAATTACTCTCACAGGAAAACGTTGTTCAACACGCACCCAATTTAAAGACTTGGGGACATAAGGTAAGTCTCGAGGTATATTCAACAGATCAGTAGACATTACTCCCCAACCTGCACCTTGTACTCGGCCTTTAATAGGTTGTTTGTTATTAATCATTGAATAAACAACTGCACAGCTGCCCATTTGGATGTTATCTAACTCTGTTTCTTTAAAGTATGCGGACGCAAACCATGTCTCTGTATCAATTAAGGTAAAAACAGATTGCCCTGAAAGGACAAACTCACCCGCTGATATCGTTAGTCCAACAATATACCCATCACTCGGTGCCTTAATTTCCGTGTTACCCAATTCCCACTCAGCCATGGCGAGTGATATTTTTAATGACTCAACAAGTGCTTCTTCAGATTTGGTGTTATTAATTAATGCTTCTGATGCCACATTTTGTTTTTGAGCTTGTTTTAAGCTGACTTCTGCATCACGTTTTAAGGTTCGGGCGTCATCCACTTGTTGGGCGGTAACAAAACCTTTCGCCAACAATGGCTCTAAACGTTTTAAAGACTGGGTTGCCAGTGCAAGGTTAACTTGTGCACGTTTTATTTGCTCTTCAGCCACTTCAGAATTTGATGTTTCAGCGACAATCACTCTCTTCTTGTTGCTTAACGCCGCTTCTGCAACAAGTAACTCGGCTTTAGCTTGGTTCACTCGTAGAGCATACATAGTCGGGTCAATCGTAAATAATCGATCGCCTTTTTTGACTTCCTGATTTTCTTTAACATAAAACTGGCTTATCCGTCCCGGAACGACAGAAGAAATGTTAATTTTATTGGCCTCAATCACGGCCTCTTCACTTAGTGGATTCAGAATCGATGATTGCAGGCTTTTCCATAGTAATAGTAATAAAGCCGCAAACATGCCGATTGTGAGAATGACGGCTATCTTTTTTTTATTTTTTATATTCATAATTTAATGAGAAAAATAAAGTAAGGATATGGTAATAGAGATTGTCAACAAGACACCAAAGTAAAACATCAGAGGAAAAGGTAACTTATCATCAATTTCTAAATAAACGAGAACAACACGCAATAATATAGCGCCAACCAATCCAATTAAGACACATAGCATCCAATAAGGGAAATAAGCGCCTAACATTGGGAATAATGGGGAATGTCCTTGGTTGCATCCCATTAACAATAAGGATAGCAGGCTAACGCTGATAATATGGCGATATTTTCTAATTAAGCTCAAGATAACTCACCTATCATATTATGATTAATTAACTTATTAATTAATCACTACTATAACTCTTTTTAAATAATAATCGAATGATAAATCGAAAGTTTATTAAACCTATAAAATGAAATGAAATAAAAAAATGAATTAAAGATACATAAACCAGCTACTAAATGCCGAGAACCCTCCCAAGAGGGCAATTGAGGGTTACTTCAAAAGCTATTTTTGCTTTATACCTACCGGTAAAAATGACTAAACAAAACGCCCTGTATCGCAACTAGCTTATGCGGATAACACTGAAAGTTAGTAACAGCTTATCATTTGTTTATCCGCTTATTTAAAATACCAATTAACCCGTTATTTGCCTCTCACCTTGCGTATCAACCAATAAGCGCTGGTTAATATACTCAATCGCCTCATCTATAGTCATGATTTTATTCACAACATTAGTAATTCCTTGCCCAATAATGACTTCAGCTTGGCGCAAATTAAACAACTTACCGTTTGGAATTGAAGATTCACGGATACCTCGATTTATTTCTTGATAAGCCAGTGGCATCCATGGGTAGCGATAGCAAACCTCTTGATTATGGCTGAAATCTTGATGATTACTGTTTCCACCCAACAAAATGAGGTGATCCATTACTATTGGTGAATAAAGCCAACGATAAAATTGTTCTGCATAATGTGTTTTTTGGCTATAGCGAGATACCCCTAATGCCCCACCCCCCAATTGAGGGACTCCCCCTGGTACAGGGGCAAAACCAATTTTAGGGAAAATATTACTGTGAGCAACATCGTTAAATAGGTTCATATAAGCAATCAGCATAGCAAGTTTCCCTTGCTCAAATTGTTCGACTGATTCGCTCCACCATTTATTATGAATATTTTCTGTAATAGAAACCTGGTGGAGGTATTCATCTAATACCTGACCCGCTAATGGCATTTCTAATCTAGGAATATTACCATTACTTATTAACTTTCCTCCTGCCGCGTAATACCTTAATAAGTACTCAGTGGCAATTAACCCCGCACTGCCTAACGTCGTTGATGCACCGATAGGCCGTAAAAACTCACCTTCTTCATGTAGCTCTGTAAAAAATTGGGTTACCTGATCGTATTCATCAAAAGAAGTCGGTACTGTTAGTTCTTGTCCTGTTTTCTCGTAATACATTCTTTTTAAAATAGGATCTTCAAAGAGATCTTTACGATAAAATAACATTTGTGCACTGGCATCAAATGGCATTGCATAAGCAGTATCATTCACCAAACTAAATTTTTGCTGTGTTGGTAAGGAAAAGTTACTTAATAAATCAGTCACCCCATTCCCGACTTTATCTAACGGTTGCAAGATGCGTTCCGCAAACCAAGGAAAGCAGGCCATATCGATACGTAGTAAATCATAATAAGGATGTAAATGGAGCTGCCCTAAAATTTGGTAAACTTCATCATAAGGATAAACTGCTAAATTAACCTTAATTCCTGTTTGTCGATAAAAATGTGGCAGTAGCTTTTTAAGTGCGTTTGTTGAAGGGCTGGGTAAAATGAGTAAATTTAAGGTTGGATCGGATTTATTGTCAGTAATTATTGCCGATGTTGCCGTATAAAGGTTACCACTTTGATTACGAACGTAGACAGTATTCTTCCCCACCGTTTTCTTTGCGTGATCTTCTCTCATCAGTTCATCGACCACTTCCAACCCTAATTGTGCATAGTTCATTGGGAAACAATGTAACCCTTTTAGTATCGGAGGAATGTTACCACTTAAAGCAAAAATTGCAGGGCAATCACCTTCACTACCAAAAAAACTAGCTTGGGTTAAAAAACTAGCTTTTTCAATGTCTTCAGCAACAAATAAATCGGGTATTTGCTCCTCAGAGAAAAAATCAAAAGCTGCCTTATAAGATTCATCATTAGAAGCACGAATAATAATAAATTTTTTATTCGGGGCCTGCTGTTTAAGGTTATTTTGTAACTCACTGACAAAGGTGGCGTGCTCTAAATCACCATGATCATCACTAAAAATACCCACTAGCTGGCTTCGACTTGTCGCAATTTGTTGGCAAATGGCATCAGCTGCCTGGGAGTAATCCAATGTGAAAAAGTGGTAAGCGTTTACAGGCTGACGATAAATAAAAATAATTTGAGAAGCGGCTAATTTTAAGGTGTCAAAATAGATAGCGGCATCCTGCAAACAACTGACTGCTACGACTTGCTTATAGCCACCAGCGGCAATTTTTTGTAATGCATCGAGTTCTGTCGTTTCCAGATCATCCGTCAAGAATAGATCATAAGTTATCTCTGGATACTGAGCCATAGATTGCCTAAATGAATTAAAAAATATTGCATACTTATCAGACACCAATTGCGGTAAAAGTATTGCTATCTTTTGGCTCTTATTGGTTCTCAATAATTGAGCTTGTGTATTTAACTGGTACCCCATTTGCTTGGCGGCTTTATAGACTGCTTCAATTTTCTCAACACTCACATTCCCCCGCTTATTCAAAACATTAGAAACGGTTCCATGAGAAACACCTGCTAATTTTGCGATATCCTTGATTGTTGCCATTTGTCTTTTTCACCTTGATTATTGCTGCCAATAGCATACCTGAATTATTCATCGCGACTACCGATAATTGATTTGAACGTTCCACTCTCAATTAGTTTATAAAACAAACGAATAAAATAAAGATTACTTTTCTTGCCTTTCTTTTGCAGGGCAATATTAAATAATAAGAAAATCAATTATATAAAAAATAATCTTTGAATGAGATCACTGATCTAAATAACATTTATTGGCAATAACAACCCCCAGCATTACCATTGGAACGTTCAAATTGATTTATTTTTTGTTTGAACACCAACACCAGGGATCAAAAATTCCAAAATAAAACTATAAAATACAGGTAATTATTATGAAACTTCACTTTTTAGGCACCGCGGCTTCTGAAGGCATACCAAATCCTTTCTGCCGCTGTGAGCACTGCCAAAAAGCAAGAGAGCTTGGAGGAAAAGATATTAGGACCCATTCTTCCGCCATTGTGGATGATCTTATGTTGATCGATGTTTCCCCGACATTTAGCTATCAGTTAATGCGTGACGGAATGGATGCAACTAAGTTTGAAAGCTTACTATTTACCCATACTCATCCTGACCATTTTAATGTCGGCGATTTATTCAGCCGCATGGAAGGTTATGGTTTTGAAATTCACCATCCATTACATATTTTTGGTAATGACCGAGCAATTAATGGCTGCCTTGACGTTCTACCTGGCTACAGTAAAGAGCGTTTCGATTTCCACTGCTTAGTCCCTTTTATCACCATCGAAAGAAACGGTTATAAAATTACGCCATTACTTGCAAACCATGCTAAGTGGGAACTTTGCTATGTCTATCATATTGAAAAAAATGGAAAAACTATTTTTTATGGACATGATTCAGGTTGGTTCCCTGAATTAACCTGGAAATGGTTGGAAAATAAACAACTTGATATCGTCGTATTTGAATGCACTTACGGGCTCAATGGGAAAAATCGTACAGATAATCACATGAGCCTAGAAACCGTCTTTGCAGCTAAAGAAAAACTGCAGCAACAAGGCTGCCTGCATTCAGAAACTCAAATTGCTGTTTCACATATTTCCCATAGTGGCAAATTACTTCATGACGAATTAGAAGCGGTTTGTGCACCTTATAATATCCGCGTTGCTTATGACGGATTAACGCTAGAAGCATATTAAGAGGAAAACTAATCATGGATATGAAAATAACCTCTCGCTTACTGATCATGATGTTTGTGCAATATTTCATGCAAGGCGCATGGAATATGACAATGGGACTTGTGTTAAGTACTTATGGGATGGCAAACATCATTGGTAATGCTTACGCTTTATTAGGTATAGCAACCATTATTTCCCCTTTATTCATTGGTATGGTTGCTGACCGTTTCTTTGCTTCACAAAAAGTAATGGGAGCACTGCATTTAATTAATGCGGCCGTCATTCTATGTGTGCCTCAATTTATTGAGGCACAAAATAGCGGCATGACCCTGTTTATGATTTTTATTATTGGGCTACTGTTTTATCCAACAACTGCGCTTTCTAATAGCATCAGCTTCTCTCATATTAATGGTGTGAAATATTTCCCTATTATTCGTGTATTTGGCACATTCGGTTTTATGGCTATCGGATTTATATTAGGGGAAATGGGCTTCTCGGGTAGTACCATGACTTGGTATATCGCATCCGCTGTTGCTGTATTACTAGGTTTCTACTGCTTTACTTTGCCAAATACACCACCAAAAGCGAAAGGTAAACCTTTCTCCGCTAGAGATATTCTATGTTTAGATGCACTTTCATTATTTAAAGACCGTTATTTCGCTATCTTAATGTTTAGTATCTTTGTATTAATGATACCGAAAACAGCTTACTCCGCTTATATCCCTGTATTTATTAAAACACTTGGATTCGATAATGCAGCATCTATCATGCAAATTGGTATTGCATGTGAAGTCCTATTTATGTTTGTACTGTCATTCTTCTTAATGAAATTCGGTTTCAAAATCACCTTACTTCTTGGCGCAGTAAGTTGGATTATTCGTTCAATGTTATTTTCCTATGCCGCAGTAGATTCCGGTTTCTACTTCATTATTTTCGGATTGATGCTTCAAGGATTATGCTGGGACTTCTTCTTTACAGCAGGTGATATCTACGTTGACCGTAAAGCAAAACCTGAGATCAGAGCGCAAGCTCAGGGTTTACGCTTTATTGTTTCAAATGGCTTTGGCTTATTATTTGCTTCAACAATTTGTGGTGAAATCTTTAATTCAACTGTCACAGAGACAGGTAGCGCAGCATTACCACAATGGGGAACATTCTGGCATTACCCGGCTATCGTCGCCGCTGTTGTCACCGTTTTCTTTATCTTCTTCTTTAAAGACGATGTGTCTAAAAAGAAAAATGGGGAAAATGAAAAACCAGCAAATCGCGTTACAGCACAATAATAATTAAGGAAAGGGTAAGGTCACGTCAGGAGCAAGCCATGGATTTATTTATACAGTTTGTTGACACCATTGGCCCTTTATCACTATCGAGTATTGCTAAACTACTGGCCGCCTTTATCTTAGGCGGCTTAATTGGCTTAGAACGTGAATCAAAGGGAAAACCTGTTGGTTTTAAAACTTGTGTCATTATCGCCGTTGCCAGCTGTTTATTAACCATCGTTTCTATTCAATCAGCGGAGCATTACGCCAATATCTCTGACAATATACGTAGCGACCCAATGAGATTAGCTGCACAAATAATTAGTGGGGTCGGCTTTCTAGGCGCTGGGGTTATATTGCATCGTCGTGATGATGCCATTTCAGGTCTAACAACTGCAGCCATTGTTTGGGCTTCAGCCGGTGTTGGAATTGCCTGTGGTTCAGGGTTCTACTGGCATGCAGTCATCGTTACAATCCTTTTTTTCTTAGCAATACAACTCAGTCCTCAAGTTGCTTTATTTCAGATGAGAAACCAAAAACTAGGAAAAATTAAAGTTCGAATGCTATTTACTCATGAAAAAGGTGTTCCTTTGCTTATTGAGTACCTAAAAAGCCACAAAGACTTAATTGAGAATCTCACCATCAGAGATATCAAGAAAGAGCGTGTCGAGGTAAATTTAAAGCTATTAGTACGCCAAAAAATCACTTTACCTGAATTTTACTGCTCCTTAAAACAGTTGGAGTATGTCCACTCTGTTTCTTTAGATCACTAATTCTTTCTTTTTCAAAGTGATATATTTTCGCTAAATAAAATGTGAATTATTTTAATAACCTGTTTATTTTAGCAGGTTATTTATCTATAAATTCCCCATCGACACTATAAGTGCCGTAAATCCTCTGGAATATTCTTTTTTAAAATGCGCCAAAAGTCCTCTGCAGTTTTATTTAGCCTTGTATCCATACGGTAGATATAAGCTTGGATAGGTATCGTTAATTCAGGCGTATCTAGACAAACGAGTTTCTTTTCTTTCAATTCATTCACTACAGAATAAATAGGCAACCATGCTATGCCATGACCATCCAAAGCCATATTTTTTAATAACTCACTCATTGATGACATAAAAAGTGTTTTCGAATTGATCGTACCAAATTCACTTAACCGACGATTAACTAACCTTCCCATATATGAAGCACTTGTGTAATTCAACAACGGCACTTGAGGTTGATAGATGTCAAATAGCGGCTTACCATGCTCATCTGCGGCACAAATTGGGTATAATTCAGATTCAAATACATTCAATGAGGAAAATGGAGATTGCATGAGATCTTCATCATAAAATGAGATAATAAAGTCACTCTTCCCTTCTCTCAATGCGTTGACAACTTGTACGACATCAATGGCTTCAACATGGTAAACAAACTCCTCACCGTAACCGGACAGCCCATGGACTAATTTAGGTAGTAATGTTAATGACAACGAATGAGCGGCAGCAATTTTAATATTTGGTAGACTCAATACATTATGGCCGGATAATTCATTTAAGTTACATTCCAGTTGTTGTAGTAAACTACGTGCTTGGGAATGGAAAATTTTGCCCTCTTCAGATAACTGTAAAGGGGAAGTCGTTCTATCAAATAATTCAACACCAATAGCTTCCTCTAACGCTTTAATACGACGGCTAAACGCGGGCTGAGAAATATTTCGTTGTTCTGCGGCATGAGAAAAATGTCGGCACGACTCTAGTGTTAAAAAATCATATAGCCATTTTGTTTCTATATTCTTCATCTTATTAAGCCTTAAATTGACTTGCTGTTAAAATATAAGAAATTAAAAGTGTTTTTATTGATATTTTAAGTTAATGATTAGTTAAGCAACCAAACAAAATTTGTAGATACATTATTTGTATTATGCATAGCCCTACTATTTAAAACATTAACAAAAATCAAAAATTAATTTTATTTAATTTATTTACATCATAAAACCCAGTCTATTCAGGCCCTCAGAGCAATTCATTAAAATAATTTTATTTTGAATAAAAAACTTAATGCATATCTTGCATCAACCCATACTTACTTGCATTTCTCATTCTAGATAAACATTGATAAATATTAACCATAGGTTATGGCAGTGATATTTAATTCAATGATTATTTGAATGCCAACCTATATGTTAAATAAATGAAGAAAGATAAGCATTTATTGATTTTTATTTTATAAAAAGGCTAATGAAATGCAGGGGTATTAAAATGAAAGGTTTAATTGGTGTATTAGGTGGTATGGGACCTGCCGCTACTGTCGATTTATTTAATAAATTCGTTAATTATACCGTAGCAAATAGAGACCAAGAGCATATCCCTTTAATTATATCATCTATTCCTGATATACCAGATCGAACAGAGGCGCTATTAAACCATGGTGAATCTCCTCTACCTTTAATGACTGACTATCTAAAAAAACTAGAAAATGCAGGTGCTGAATGTATTGTTATTCCTTGTAACACAGCACATTATTGGTTTAGTGAACTGAAAGATATTTGCCACGTCGATATGCTAAGTATTGTTGAGACAACAATGAAAGAAGTGCTAGCAACCAAGAAAAAAAATATCGGATTACTTGCAACAAATGCCACTATGTATATGGGGTTGTATCAAAAAAATATAGAAAATAAATATTTAAACTGCATCACGCCTGATAAAGAAAGCCAAGACAAAGTTATGGAAAGCATTTATTTATTAAAATCAGGAAATAAAAAAATGGCTGAGGCCATTATGAAAAAACAAGCTGAGGCATTATTCTCCCGAGGTGCAGAAATTATTGTTCTTGGCTGCACTGAAGTTCCCGTCATTCTTGAAAATGAAATAAATAATTATCCAGATAAATATATCGACTCAACCAGTACCTTAGTCAGAGCAAGTATTCACTGGTATGAAAGTAGAGTCGGGAAACAAAATTTAATGATAAATAAAAATATTTAATTTTATATCAAATATCAAAAATTAATTTTTAATATTACTAATGACAATATATTGTCTATTGGAGACGATTATGGTTTGGCTAGAAATCATTGTTGTATTAGGTGCAATATTCTTCGGTATACGGATGGGGGGAATTGGTATAGGACTCTGCGGTGGATTAGGATTAGCAGTTCTAACCATTGGGTTTGGTTTACCTATTGGCTCCCCACCTGTTGATGTTATTTTAATTATTATGACCGTCGTGGTAGCAGCATCTGCATTACAAGCTGCAGGTGGAATGGATTATCTCGTACGCCTCGCCAGTAAGTTTATGCGTAAAAAACCTAAGTACCTGAATATTATAGCGCCAATCATCACTTGGGTGATGACTATCATGGCTGGTACAGGCTTCATTGTTTTCTCTATGCTACCAGTGATAGCCGAAATCGCAAAAGATTCAGGCATTCGCCCATCCCGAACATTAGCAGGCTCAGTGGTTGCATCACAAATTGCTATTTCAGGTTCGCCAATCAGCGCCGCAATGGCAGCAATGTTGACAATAATGGAAGGTAATGGCGTTACTTTCATCGTTGTCATGTCAGTCTGCTTACCTGCCTCTTTTGTTGCAGCCATGGTTGCGGCATTTATCGCATCACGCCAAGGCTGTGAACTAGAAGACGATGAAGTTTATCTTGAGCGCTTACAAAAGGGCTTAGTCCATAAATACGAAGAAAAAACAGGTGAAAGCACCACCAGAGAAAAGTTTTCAGTTGTCTTGTTTATCATTGCCACTGTCGCGATTGTCATCCTTGCTGCCTTTCCGCAATTGCGTCCCGGCTTTGATATCGGTAAACCTATGGGCACTCGCGATATTATTATCATCTGCATGTTAAGTGCTGCATGTTTGATGGTGATATTCTGTAAAACATCACCAAACTCAATCGTTCTAGCACCCACTTTCCGTTCAGGAATGAGTTCACTTGCAGTGATATTGGGTATTGTTACCTTAGGGACGACATTTGTTGATGCACACATGGACCAAATTAAAGCGATAGCTGGAGATGTGTTATCTGCATATCCTATTTTATTAGCTTTAGTTCTGTTTTTTACCTGTGCATTGTTATATTCACAAGGTGCCACAACACCATTAATTATTCCGTTAGCTATTGCCTTAGATGTTCCCACATGGGCAATTTTGGCCTCTTTTGTCGCCGTCACCGGAGTATTTGTCTTACCCACTTACCCAACATCATTAGCAGCAATTGAATTCGACTCAACAGGGTCTACTCGGGTTGGAAAATATATTTTAAATCATCCCTTTATGTTACCAGGCCTAGGTGGAATTATTGCAGGTGTCGCCTTCGGTTTTATCATTGCACCAATGATTGTCTAACATAAAGACGTGAGGCTTCCACATATTTATAACAAGATAACAAAATGATTTTATTGACAAAATGAAGTTAAACTTTGGCTCTATTTGGCTTTATACTTTGCAAGATTGGCAAAATACAATAACAAAGTATAAAGCTGTTTTTTTATGCCTTCTTCAATGTTCATTAGGTACATCTGCAAAGAAAATATAATTAACAGCACGTAAAAATACCCCATTACTCTATTCAATTTTTTAAATTAAATTTTATAAATTAAAAATAACGTTCTATTAACCATTTTACGTCTCTTTATTTAATGTAAATTTAATTTGTTTTCATATAAAAATGTGAGCTGAAATGTTTTTGCATAAATTATCCACTTCTGAAAATAGTTAAAATAATTATACTCGGCTTCATATTCATTTCTTGAAAAACTAAAAAAAGGAATGAAATAAGATTTTTATTATAATTTTCATTGTGTTACAAAATCATTTTTGACAGTCTCATTTTCCAATGAAAGTACTCAATTAGGTGACTAAAATTAGGGGTTAAATCACAAATTTTAGTTTTTTACATTCATATTTTCAAAAATGACGACGTCGTCATATTAAAAAGAATTTATTTTATCTATAACATTAAACAACCATTTTTCTTACATACATATCATTATTGATAGTTAAGCGTTAAAAAACTAAAGCAAATGCGTTATAAAAAAACGCTTAATGTTGACGTCAACATTAGGGTTAACAACTAGAAAGAGGTTTTAGAACATGAGTAACCTACCTGAAAAAATGAAAGCTGTTGTTTGTCATGGACCGCATGATTATCGCTTTGAAAACATTAAAAGACCGACGCCAGGATTTAGAGAAGTTGTCATCAAAGTTGATGGATGTGGGATCTGTGCTGGCGACTGTAAAGCCAATGATGGCGCTCAAATGTTCTGGGGTGATGACCCATGGATTAAAGCACCTGTAGTTCCTGGCCATGAATTTTATGGGCGCGTTGCTGAACTCGGTAAAGGTTCCGCTGAAAAATTCAAATTAAAGGTAGGCGACCGCATCTTAGCTGAGCAAATTGTCCCGTGTTGGGAATGCCGTTTCTGTAAATCAGGCAAATATTGGATGTGTGAAACCCATGATATTTACGGTTTCCAAAAAGAAGTTGCCGATGGTGGTATGGCTGAATATATGCGTTTTTCAGAGCGTGCCATTATCCACAAAATCCCTGATGAACTATCTGATAAAGATGCCGCATTAATTGAACCGATGGCTTGTGCTATCCACACCGTACGCCGTGGTGATATCGATTTAAATGACGTCGTCGTCATTGCTGGTGCAGGCCCACTTGGGCTATGCATGATCCAAGTCGCCAAATTAAAAACACCGAAAAAATTGGTTGTTATTGATGCGATTGATGAACGTCTTGAATTAGCGAAAAAATTTGGTGCAGATGTTGTTATCAATCCACTGAAAGAAGATGCCATCAAATTAGTCAAAGATATGACGGAAGGCTATGGTTGCGATGTTTATATTGAAGCAACTGGCGCCCCAATTGGCGTTACTCAAGGGCTAGAAATGATCCGTAAGCTTGGTCGTTTCGTTGAGTTTAGCGTGTTTGGTAAAGAAACAACCGTTGACTGGTCAATCATTGGTGACCGCAAAGAACTTGATATCCGCGGAGCTCACTTAGGCCCATATAGTTATGAAGTCGCTATTGACCTATTTAGCCGTGGCTTAGTTAGCGCTGATGATATCGTTACCCACTTCTATTCCATCGATGATTGGGAAGAAGCTTTTGTCATGGCTAAATCGGCAGACTCAATTAAAGTCGTCATCAAGCCATAAACATATTTTTAACTGGTAGTAATAATTGATAATTCAAATAAACACTAAATAAGTAAAAACCCTACATATAATTAAACGCTCTTTTAGGAGAACATCTTATGCTGAGTAAATTTAAAAAGTTGGCTGTAGCAGCAAGTGTACTGACTTTAGGTATGGCTTTTAACGCTACCGCTAAGCCAGTTTCAGTGGGTATGTCATTTCAAGAATTAAACAATGAATATTTTGTCACCATGAAGGAAGCCTTAGAGAGCGCAACAGGTGATATGGGTGCACAACTATACATCTCTGATGCGGCTCATGATGTATCAAAACAAACCAGTGATATCGAAGATATGTTACAGAAAAAAATCGATATTCTACTAATTAATCCGGCCGATAGCGTTGGTGCAGAAACGGCTGTACTGGCTGCGAAAAAAGCGGGCGTTGTGGTTATCGCTATTGATGCACAAGCAAATGGCCCAATTGACTCTTTCGTCGGTTCTAAAAACTATGATGCTGGCTTAATGGCGGGTAAACGTTTAGGTGAAGCATTAGGCGGTAAAGGTGAAGTGGCCATTTTAGATGGTATTCCTGTCGTACCAATTCTTGAGCGTGTTCGCGGCTTTGAAGCGGCGATGAAAGAATACCCAAATATTAAAATCGTAACTAAATTAAACGGTAAACAAGAACGTGATACTGCGATGAACGTTACCGAAAATATGCTGCAAGCGAATCCAACTCTCAATGGGATCTTCAGTGTTAACGATGTCGGTTCTTTAGGTGCACTAGCAGCGATTGAGTCTTCTGGTCGTGATGTCAAATTAGTGAGTGTTGACGGTTCTCCTGAAGCTGTTGCTGAAATTGCCAAAGGCAACTCTCCATTTATTGCAACTTCAGCGCAATTCCCTCGTGATCAAGTGCGTATTGGTTTAGCAATGGGTTTAGCAAAATACTGGGGTGCCAATGTTCCTAAAGAAGTCCCAATTGATGTTAAATTGATCGATAAAACCAATGCAAAAGATTTCCACTGGTAATCGCTAGTTATCAATAACCGATGTATTGCACCTGTATTTCTGATGTTCGGTGCAATACATTTTCATAAATATTAATTATTAAATGCATATTGGAATAAAAATTCCAAATGGCTTTGTTACCCATTTTTAAGCAGTTGAGAAATATAGGGAAGCAATATGATGCAATTATTAGCATTAAAAGATGTCAGCAAAACTTTCCCTGGGGTTAAGGCGTTAGATAATATTAATCTTTCCCTCGAAAAAGGAGAGGTTCACGCATTATTAGGTGAAAACGGCGCAGGTAAATCAACGCTAATGAAAGTGTTATGTGGAATACATAAACCTGACAGCGGACAAATCCTGATTGAAGGCAAAGAGCACACCTTTCATAACTACAGAGATGCAATCAAAGCTGGCGTAGGTATTATTTTCCAAGAATTTTCTCTTATTCCTTATTTAAATGCTTTTGAAAATATATTTTTAAATCGAGAGTTAAAAAATAAGTTTGGTTTATTAGATAGAAAATTAATGCGAAAAAAATCACAGGAAATCTTAGTTGAGCTGGGTGTCAACATTAATATTGATGAACCTATTAGCCATTTAAGTATCGCTGAACAGCAGTTTGTTGAAATCGCAAAGGCATTATCTTTAGACGCTAAAATTTTAGTATTAGATGAACCAACTGCAACATTAACCCCCAATGAAGCAAATCATTTATTCGATGTAATGCGTGATTTAAAAGCTAAAGGGGTTGGAATGTTTTTTATTTCACATCATTTAGAAGAAATTTATGAAATCTGTGACACAATCAGTGTACTGCGTGATGGACAATATATTGGGTCACGTAAGGTTGATGAAACAGATTTAGACGTTATCATCGAAATGATGGTTGGCCGTGAAGTTGAAAATATTTATCCTCATAAACGCCAATTCAACGAGCAAGAAGTCATCTTAGATGCTGAAATTCAGCGCTTCTCATATAGCCCAACTAACCACCTTCAATTAAAAAAAGGTGAAATTCTGGGGCTTGCGGGGTTGGTCGGTTCCGGTCGTACAGAGACTATTCTTGCCATGATTGGTGCTGACAAAGCATACAAGAAAAAAGTTATTTTAGAAGGCAAAGAAGTTAAAGTTAAATCGGCTGCGGCTGCGCTGCAATTAGGTATCGGTTTATTACCCGAAAGCCGAAAAACCCAAGGTCTTGTATTACCCTTCTCCGTTAAAGAAAATATATGGTTAAACAATCACGCTCAAAAATTATTTTTAATTCAAAATAAAAAAGAACTCACTTTATCTATTGATCTAATTTCCCAAGTAAAAGTTAAAACACCAGAGCCTCACACTGCGGTTTCTACTTTAAGTGGTGGAAATCAACAAAAGGTTGTTATTGCTCGCTGGCTAAATAAACAAGCCAAAATTCTTATTTTCGACGAACCCACTCGAGGAATTGATGTCGGGGCAAAATCAGAAATTTATCAGTTAATGCGCTCTCTAACTGAAAAAGGAATTTCCATTATTATGATTTCATCGGAGCTACCAGAAGTTATTGGTGTCAGTGATAGAGTTTTGGTTTTTCGAGATGGCGAAATTGCCGCTGAGTTAACTGGAGATGAAATAAACTCAACTCAGATCATGGTACATGCGGCCGGCAATATTATATAGGATAACGACTATGTCTAATCAAAGTGCAATTCCATTAACTAAAAATAAGTTTAGTTTTTCTAAGTTAACTAAAATACCTGCATTTTTACCACTTGTTGGTTTAATTCTTTTATTTGTCTGCATGTCCATTTTTAATGAACATTTTTTAACTGTAAATAACCTTTCTACTATTGCTCGTCAGGTTTCTATCAATGCCATTATCGCTATCGGTATGACATTTGCTATCTTAACTGGTGGAATTGACTTATCCGTTGGTGCTGTTATGGCACTTTCTGGAACCTTGATGGCTGGCTTAATGAAATATTATGGAATGGATCCTTATGCAGCCATTGCTCTGGGGTTATTATCCGGTGTTGCTTTTGGCTTTATTAATGGGATTTTAGCGGCTTATGGTAAAATGCCGCCCATCATTGTCACCTTGGGTGCCATGATCATTGCTAAAGGCCTCGCCTTAATTTATACCGGTGGCTACCCAGTTTCAGGATTACCTCAAGAGTTTGCGTTTTGGGGACGAGAAGAATTAATGGGGATCCAAGTTCCTATTTTATTAATGCTTGGCCTTTATCTTATTTTCTATGTTGTACTAAATCATGTCTCTTTTGGCCGCTATATTTACGCGATAGGCGGTAATGAAGAAGCCGCTCGTCTAAGTGGTATCCGCGTTGAACGTTATAAAATGTTAGTTTACGTCATTAGCGGTTTTACTGCGGCTTTCGCTGGGTTAATATTTACCTCTCGAGTCATGAGCGGGCAACCCAATGCAGGCGTAGGCTTTGAGTTAGATGCAATTGCTGCAGTCGTACTCGGCGGTGCTTCAATCGCAGGGGGCCGTGGTATGATCATTGGCACACTCATTGGCGCAATGATCTTAGGTGTACTCAATAATGGTTTAAATTTATTAGGTATTTCACCTTATGTTCAATATATTGTAAAAGGCCTAATTATTTGGGGGGCGACCTTAATTAGTTCAATGAAACGCTAAATGAATAGTTTCTCATAACCATTAAAATAGGCAGGTATCGTTACCTGCCTATTTATATTTTTCATACATTAAATTACATGTATGTTAACTGTGCTCATATGCAACTCAAATTCTTTAGAGTACATATAAAAATCATAACGTACTTTATTTCTGATTCTTATTAATAAACAACAAGTTTCCCATCAACAAATATTTGTTTTGTTTTATGATCTTTATGTGAATCTCGTTCTATCTCAGAAAACAATAACTCAGTTGTTAATTCACCAAGATATACCGAATCATGGTGTACACCAGAAATAGATAAATGGTAAGTATCTGCATAGGGAGGTAAATCAACAGAAAAATAGCGGCAAGAAAGGCCTAATTCTAAAATGATTTTATACATTCCAGCTGTAATAATTCCATTCAACCCAACTATATACATATTAGGTGTGTACAGCTCTTGGACTTTTTTCCTTAAATAATCTTCATCATTCTTATTAAACATATAGCTACTGTATAAGACATTGATGCTTTTTCTATTTGGAAAATTTTCATATATCCCCGCTAAACGGGATAAACTAATTTCGGAGCCTTCTGGCCCTGAAACAATAAGTGTATTCTCACTATTTTGTTGGTTAAGAAATTTTCCTGTTAAAGCACCTATTTCAAAGTTTTTCAAGAATAAACCCGAATACTTATTTTGATAACCATAAATTGAACGGTCAACAAAAACCAAAGGCACATTGTGTTGGTCAATTAATGATAAGTAACTTGGTTGATAGTCTTTATCATCACGAACTGGCGATAGTAGAATACCGCTCGCCTTGTAACTGACTAACGTTTCAATTGCTGTTTTTTCTGCTTTTTCATCGCTATCTGAATCAAAAATCATGACTTGATAGCCTTTTTCTTTCGCTAAGCGTGAAACTGTTTGAATAAGCACCACATAAAATGGGTTAAATGTACTGTCAGTGACCACACCTATTATACGGCTATTTTTATTTTTCAGATTACGCGCAAAAAGGTTTGGGACATAATTGAGTTCTTGCGCAATAGCTAATATTTTATCTCGAGTTTCTTTCTTTACCATCTCAGGATGATTAAATGCTCTAGAAACTGTAATATCAGTTACATTAGCACGTTTTGCTATATCAATTATCGTTGTTGAGCTATCTTGTTTTGTCATAATTATACTAGTCAACCTTTAATGATTACCCGGAAGAATATATTAGCAATCCATTTTGCTATTATCTGGGTAGAAAAAATGCGATTATTCATTATACCTCTTTGAGCTTGAAGATAAATCAATTTCACTTTCATTAAGGAGAATAAATGACTGATAATTCAAAATAGTGACACATGCCGCATGAATTATAAAAAACCACTTAATTGTTTGATATTTAATATCTATGTTAAATAACATTTAATTCAATCAGTACTGATAAAATCAACCATAGAGCAACAAAGATAACAACACTTGAAAATAATATTTGGATAGCCTTATTGGAAATATAATGTGTTATTAATCGACCAATTAATAAACCAATAACACAAGAAGCAATGAAAACAAGACTAATTTCTTTAGGGTACTGGAACCCATTCCAGACATTAATGAAAATACTAATACTACCAATACAAAAAATGACCATTAATGATGTTGCAATAATACTCTTCATATTTAAATTAGTGAATTTTCGCAATGCAGGAACAATAATAAAACCACCTCCCACACCTAACAGCCCAGTAAGTAACCCAGTAACAACACCAATGCCCCCCAAGATTAAAGCAGTTTTAGTATTCCAAATAAATTTTCCAGTGTCTTTATTAATTATACAATGAGCATCATTCTGCACATATGCTCGATTGAAAAATATACGGCATCCGACATAAATCATAACGAAACTAAAAGCAAGCGTTAACCAAACTGGTGGGGTAACATGGGCAAGATAAACACCATATTTAGCGGAAGGAATGCTCAATAATGCTATCCAAATAGCCGCTTTATAGCGAATGTTATTTTTTATAAGGCCCTGAACAACACCAATAAATGCAGCAATTGTAACCGCTAAAAGACCAACGGGTGCCGCTAATGCCACACTCCAATTTTGGCTTGCCATTAACGCTGGAACAGCAAGAATACCACCACCGGCTCCCGTTAAACCAAGTAGGCAACCTATCAATAACCCTTCTAATATCAGTATCAGCATTGTGAATGACTTATCATTATTTTCAAATATATTCGCTGAGCATTAACGCTTCCCAAGTACTTTATTCAATACCATTAATGCACAATTAAATGACACTTCTCCAGCAATAATATCGATTAAACGAGTATCTTGGAAAATCGCAATTGTCGGCACTGATTTTATACCATATTTAGGAGCCAAAATGGGTGACTGAGCAATATCCACAAGACCAAAAACAATATTATTTTGTTGAAAATGCTCAGAAAGTTTAATGAAAATAGGGTGCATGCTTTTACAAGGCAAACACCAAGATGCCGAAAAATAAACAACTACCGTTTGATGCTCTTCCTGACCTAGAGGGTAAAGTGTGCTTGAGAAATTATCACTATCTAACTGTAAGATATGAGGCATTATACGCTACCTTTTTATACATTTTTTCTTAAACTAACATACTGAAGTGATACTTCAGATAATATATCACCTCTTATCCATTAGTTGTTCAATATTATTGATAAATTAAATATTACCTAAAAATCAATTGGTTGAGTTAAATTTAATCATAAAAAAATACACGCGTGAAAAATAATAAGTAGTTAAAATAAAATCTGTATTCATTTAACAAAAAATAACCATACAATATATATACGCTACTTTTATTTTTTATTATGCATTAATTTTTTATTTGTGAATATTCTTGTCGTTATAGTAACGACGTCGTTTAATATAACTTAAAGGTGTTCATAATGAAAAATAGACTATATCTTTTACTCTTATTAATATTTAGCCCTTCAATTTTTGCTCATTTAGATTCTGCTTATTACAGAAGCGCTTCTGATGGATTTACGGCGAAGCCTAAATGGATGGATACTCTTAGAGATGATATAATGCTTTCCGAAATAGCATTACCTGGGACTCATGATAGTGCTGCATATAAAAATTTTGTGGATAGTGTGTCAACACAAGCATTAAATTTTGACCAACAATTAGAATATGGTATTAGAGTATTTGATATCAGGGTGAGGCATACGAGTAATGCATTTGCCCTACATCATGGTAGTATATTTCTTGATGTTATGTTTGGTGATTTTATGAATTCCATTAATATTTTTTTATCAAAAAACCCTTCTGAAACCATTATTTTTAGGTTAAAACAAGAAATAGCCCCTGACAATAATAACACTCGCCCCATGAATAAAACATTAGAGTATTACATTGAATTATATAAAGATAAATATTTTAATTTACAGTCTATGGATACAAAATTAGGTGATGTTAGGGGAAAATATATGATACTTAGCAATAATGCTGCTTTTCATAATTATGGTTTAGCTTACGAACTTACAAGTATACAAGATAATTTCCATTTAAAAACCAATTGGCATTTATATTCAAAATGGGAGGCAGTAAAAACACAATTAGACCGTGCAAGTAATGGAAATAATAATAGAATCTATATCAATTACTTGAGTGGCTCTGGCGGTTCGTTTCCTTATTTTGTTGCAAGCGGGCATTCATCTCCAGGTACCTCAGCACCCCGTCTTTCTACCGGCTTAACCACTCCAGGATGGAAAGATAGTTATCCGGATTTCCCTAGAACATCTTGTGCTGGTATTTGTACAATTTCCTTTGAAGGTACAAATATTCTAACTCGAGATAAATTAAAATATTATAATAGCCTAAATATGAAACGCTCTGTCGGGATAATTATGGCTGATTTTCCTGGTGAGTCTTTAATAAGCCATGTAATAGATAATAATAAGAACCTACGAAAATAATTATTTTAAAATAAAGCATATAAAAGAATAAATTTTTTCCTTTATTTTTAATAATATCCAAACAGATTTTATTTTAACTAGAAATTTATTACAAAATCACTTAACACCCAAATTTCTAATTTGCTATTTGGCTGGTGAGAGATAAGTTTATTAATGCAAGTCCCAGTATTTTCTAAGACTTGCATCCGTCCCGCAATATCCGTGATTTGTTTGCCTAACTGCTAATGACCGCACCATCGAGCTGGGCGTGAATGCCAGCGGTCACTTCTGTGTCGGTATAAAACTGGCTGTCACTCTTTTCAAATCCGCTGCCTTTATTCACACTCGCATTGACATTCCAACCGCCTGTACTGATACCCGCACCGATTGAGCCACCTTTACTTTCATTTTTGCCATCCACCGTTTGCGTATTCGTCGCACTGGTCAGGTTGATATCATTTTTGGCAGTTATCCGGGTATTTTGTCCACTGATCTCACCTGAAAGTTGATTAATAACGGTCGTTGTGTTTAAAGCCAGTTCGCCAAGGCTAGAAAATAAACAAGGAAAAACAATTTATTGATTTTCGGCTGATAACACAAAGCGGGAAAAAATACGCTTTATCCCGCTTTGTCAACAACCTCAAGGGCAGTTTTACTTTGCCCTTATATTCTGTGAAAGGAAAAATATCTAACTATTACTTATATTCAGTTTCAATGCAGCGGCGATAGCGAGAGGAGAAAAGGTAATGCTCGCTGCAAATAACGCGGCAAGAATGGCAAAATAGCCATCGAGAGGCATTTTAAAGCTATGTGCCTCCATCGTACCCGTTGCATAAATAAGCACTGGAATATAAAGCGGCAAAACGAGCAGACTAACTAAAACCCCGCCTTTTTTTAAGGAAACCGTTAATGCCGCACCAATCGCGCCAATAAAACTTAATACCGGCGTCCCTAGTAATAAAGTACCCGCCAACACCAATAGCGTGTCTGCACTAAAAGACAACATTAATGCCGCAACCGGAGATAACAAGATCAATGGCAACCCAGTTACTAGCCAGTGGGCGATCACCTTAGCAAATACGGTTATAAATAAAGGATGTGGCGCAAGTAACAATTGCTCAAGGGAGCCATCAAGATAGTCATCCTTAAATAAACGCTCTAGTGATAATAGTGAAGACAAAATAGCCGCGACCCAAAATACCCCAACGGCAATACGCGCTAATAATTGAGGCTCAGGACCGATACTAAGCGGAAATAATGTGATAACAATTAAGAAAAACCACAACGGGTTAACGAGCTCAGAAAAACCTCGGAAAGCAATTTTAAGCTCCCGTTTAATTAATAACCAAAACATGATTCAACCCCACCCGTCAGTTTTAGTGAACCAAATTGCCCTGACATCGCTTGGTGAGAGGTAAACAAAATAATACCCCCCTGCTCTGCATGCTGATGAAAACGTTCTGTTAAACGAGCGACTCCCGCCACATCAATTGCGGTGAAAGGCTCATCAAGTATCCACAGAGGGGCTTCGCTTAGCCATAGCCTGGCTAAATTAACGCGCCGTTGTTGCCCTGCAGAAAGTTGACTAACAGGAATATCTTCATAACCGATTAATGAAACTTCCTCTAAAGCAGACCAAATCCGCTCGCCTTCATGCCCTTTATGGTGCATTTGATAATAAAACTTGAGGTTTTCATAAGGTGTCAGTAACGATTTAACCGCAGGTTTGTGGCCTAAATAAAGTAAATGGCGAGTGAATTCTTCTTTTAGCTTATCAATCGATTGATTATTCCAACAGACCGCACCTTCATCGGGTTTTAATAACCCAGCCATCATACGTAGCAGGGTTGTTTTTCCCGCTCCATTAGGCCCTTCAACTTGTAAGATTTCACTGGGCTGCACAATAAAATCAAGTTGATGGAATAACACCCTATTTTGCCGATGGCAACTCACTTGTTGAGCACTTAGCATGAAGCACAATTCCTGTTGTTTTTATTTTGAGGTTAGCTTTTTGCAACTTTGTTCAACAGCATATCACTAATAGAGTCACTCGATATTGCTTCACCGCAAAGCACTTGCATCAAAACCTCTGAACCTAAGGTCGATAATGAAAACAACATATCAGGTTTAAGTAAGCGAACTTTATCCATATTACTTTCTTGGTTAATTAACACCACGGTTTTCACAGTGCCCTCAACACCCGCTTGTTCTTTCACGCCCAATAGGGCAAAAGTGCTGAGCGAATCGCTATCCGTCATCACCAGTACGCACTTAGCATGTTTTACGTTTGCTGCTGCAAGCAATTCCGAACTGGTGGGGTCGCCCGTTACAATGTTATCTTTTTCTGGATAATGGCTACGATGGTTTTCTTGGCAAATCACGGCTACAGGTAGCTCTCGTTTTTTCAGCCCTTGATAAACATTGACGGCCATCGGTGTGCTACCAATCACCACATAATGATTTTTCATATAAGAAAACCTCTTACGCACAATTTCTTTCGTGCCTTTTGCTAACACCCCAACAATATAAACCACTGAAGTGGTAAAAATTGTGATCCCTAAAATAATCACTGTCACCGTGAACACACGCGCATCCACGGTGACCGGTACAATGTCACCAAACCCGACCGTCGTCATGCATACTAAAGCAAAATAAAAGGCCGTAGTGCCATCTTTAACCACTGGCGAAAATTCATTACCAATGTATAAAGTGCCAAAAATGGAGTAAAGCAACAATGCGATAATACACGTGATCGCCACAAACCCTGCACTAGTTAAGCTATGATGATGATATAGCTTCCAAAACACACACAATGCAATTAATAAAAAGAGCGAGAAATAACCTTGGTGAATGTTTTCTTGCGCTAACCTCAAATCAACAAATGAAATAATTCCAAGTAAAAATAATGAGAACACCCAGGCGATACGGGCTCCATTAACCATAAATAGCGATAGGAAGATAAGCGAAATCCCCAATAGAAAACGAGGAATATCCAGCAGTTTCATAAAACCGAGTGATTTCAACCACTGTGTCAGCCCAGACTCACGCCAATCAATATAGTCGGTATAAGCACTTAACACAGGCTTTAGAATCATTGTGCCATCAATAATAATTAATAATGAGAGCAGCACCCTGATTGATAAGGATGATTTCAAAAAAGCCACAAATGAGTTGTCTAACATAAGTTGCTCTCACCCTTTATTGATAATGTTGGTCAAATTTTTATACACCATAAATAGGTTAAAAGATAATATCAACTGAATGAAATATTATTAAACAATAATTCAAGATTTTACTGTTTTAGTATCAACGTATAAAACATTGTCTATAATGCAATATCATAGAAACAGTTTCGAGCTGTAACTTGGCTCAGAAGTGCAGTTAACCCCCTGCATCTTGAAAGATGACGATTCATACTCTAAATATTTCAAGAGGCAGGTAGGCGACAAATGACAATAGGCAAGGAGCATAGGTAAACTATGTGACTTGGCGAGCGGAGTGCAGTTAACACCCCTGCATCTTGAAAGATGACGAGTATGGGGAACTTAAATTACATCTTCATATCTAAAAATCGATTTCTCAATTATTTTTCAATTCGACTTAACAATAATAGAAAACAAGAGTTTAAAAACCTATGAGTAACACTACACACTCGGAAAAGTTTAGCTGGATCTCTCTGTTCTGGTTACTAATCTACTTTTGGTATTTTTCATCGTTATTACAGCTGTATGTGCTCGTAACAGGGCAAAGTAACTCCATTGGCCTTAGAGACTCACTACTTTATAGTTCCCTTTGGCTAATCCCTGCTTTATTGTTCCCAAAAAGAATCAAATTAGTTGCTGGGATGATAGGTATTGTTCTTTGGCTATCCTCTGTTGTCGCACTCGCCTATTTTGTGGTTTATGGCCACCAAATATCGCAAAGTGTCATGTTCGTCATGTTTGAAACTAATACCAATGAAGCTGGTGAATTTCTTAAGCAATATTTTAGCTTCAAAGTCCTAGGCGTCATACTCGCCTATACTGTCGTGGCGATTTTCCTTTGGACGCGTCTAAAACCTGTCACATTACCCAAACCAGGGCGAATTGGTATTTCATTACTGATTTTAGTTATTTTATTCGGAATTCCTTATTATAACAAAGGGATAAAACAAGACCGACCAATGGCTAATGTTGCGTCTTATTTGAATAGTAAACTCGCCTATGCTGCACCATGGCAATTTGTTAGCGGTTACTTTTTATATAAAAACCAGTTGGCAAACATGGAAGAGCTAATCCGTGACAACAGTAAAATTCCGCCACTAGAAAACTTCGTCGATGCAAACGGTGATACACCACGTACATTTGTATTAGTGATTGGTGAGTCCACCAGCCGCGATAGAATGAGCCTGTATGGTTATTCACGCCCAACCACGCCTGAGTTAGAAGAACTTGCAAGGGATTATCCTAACAACTTATCAGTATTCAATGATGTTGTGACATCACGACCTTATACCATTGAAGCGCTACAGCAAATTCTGACGTTTGCGACACAAACTGAACCTGAACTGTTCAATTCACGCCCTTCTATAATGAATATGATGAAGCAAGCGGGCTTTAAAACGTTTTGGATCACCAACCAGCAGACAATGACTGAACGTAATACCTTATTAACTGCGTTCTCTCGCCAAACAGATAAGCAATATTATTTGAATAATGATATGGCTCAAAGCTCACGTATCTATGATGACGTGGTTTTTTCTCCATTCAAAGAAGCACTTGCAGACCCTGCTGAAAAGAAATTTATCGTTGTTCATCTGTTAGGGACTCATATGCGCTATGAATTCCGCTATCCTGAAGATAAAGCTATTTTCAAAGACAAAGATAGCGTAGTTCCCGCTAATTTAAATGAGGACGAAGTAAAAGATTATAATGCGTATGATAACGCACAACATTATAATGACTATGTTGTTTCAACATTAATCAAAGACTTTGATTCTTCAAAAGAAAATGGTTTTTTGGTATTTTTCTCGGACCACGGTGAAGATGTTTATGATACCCCGCCCCATGAAATGTTAGGGCGTAGTGAAGGTAAGCCGAGTAAAGTCATTTATAATGTGCCTTTCCTAGTTTGGCAATCACCCGAGTGGTTATCAACTCATCAATTTGATTTGAATGATAAAACAACTCGACCGTTCAGTAATATGGACTTTATCTATGCTTGGTCTGATTTAGCGGGTTTAAACTATACTGGATTTGAACCTGAAAAAAGCCTATTTAATGAATCATTTAAGCCTCAGCCTCGATATATTGGTGACCCAGATAATAAATCCTCATTAATGCTCTATGATGATTTGAAAAAATAATTAAGCCTCTGTCGGTGAAATATTTTTTGTATTTCACCGACCTATTCATTTAAGCAATAACTTTTAGATGCTGTGCATTTTTGCGGTTTATTTTACCATCTCGCAAAATAAACGTGACTTCACCGCGCCAAAATTCAGCCAAGAAAATATCACTTATTGATTCAATGCCTTGTAATTCAATTTGCTGCATTAACCAGCTTTCATCTCTTTCGATGGACTCCAAACCATAGCTTCTAATAACCCCTTCTTTTATCAGGATCACTGATGGCATATTTTTTTCATCGCAAATAATAGTTAACTGCCCATCGGGCTCTATTTGTGCATAATAAATCTCTTGAAAAGAGTGAATTCCTTGCGCATGAATTCGAGATGAAATATTGATAAGGTCTATCTTATTGGCTTTCTCTAAAATGTTTTCCATTATAAATTGGCCTTTTTTAATGATGGGTATGGGATTACCAATCGCCACATTACGAAAAAAATTAAATCTTTTTGTTAAAAAGTTTAAAAAGCTAATAAACAAAACACCAATAATTAAAATAGTCACATACTGGTACAATGGGATAGTATCACTGTAAATCACCCCGCCAATAATGCCCCCTAAGACGAAATTACCAATGAAATCAATAGGAGTCATTTGAGAAAGCTGCGTTTTTCCCGATAGATTCATATGAATGATAACAATGGCAAAACCGATAATAAACTTTAAAATAATCAACGAATAATAGTACGCCATATTGCTATTCCTTTGTTATCTAAAACATACATTTGTTTTCATTATTTATTTAACTATTAAGTTTCGATCAGTTTAGCTTGATTATCTACCTTTTATAGCGCTATAGCATGGAACAAACGATTATTTTCCCAAAAAATAGGTTTCAATCCGAATCCAAATTCTAAAAACATCTTTACATTTCAGTGCGTTAGATATTTGGTTTATAATACTCTTAATTTCAACTATAGTTAAATATACACATTGGCAATCATGCCAATATCGGGATTTAATAATGTTTTTACCTACATCGTGCTAAGGATATGTTTATGAATATAAAACTCATTACTTCACTTCTTTTCGCGGGTCTTGTTACTGTTATCGCTGGTTGTGATGACTCCCCAAAACCAAGTGATACCGTTAAACAAGCAGAAGAAAAAGCACAGCAATTAAAAGAAGATGGTGAAAAAAAAGCCAATGAACTGACTGAAGATGCAAAAAATAAAGCTGAAGAGTTGAAACAAAACGCGTCAGAGCTAAGCCAAGAAGTCAAAACAGATGCGATTAATAAAGCCGATGAAGTAGCAACCGATATGAAAGAAAAAACGGAATCGCTCAAAGCAGAAAATGACGCTGAAACTGATAAAAAATAATTTTCTCCTCAGTTCTCTTCAAGAATGTGGGCTTTAAATGCCTGCATTCTTATTTGGTGCAAAAAAAAACAACAAAACCCGCCTAACTAGTTCGCCATTCCACGATATAATTACACTTCTTATTCATTAGCAATTAGGAAAACTAATGCAAATTAAACACAGTATTGGGTACGCAAACCCAGAACTCCTTACCGATGCTTTCAGTCTGCGCCAACAAGTTTTTACTCAAGAGCAGGGGTTCCCCGCTGATATCGATGTCGATGAATATGATGAATCCGCATTACATGTGGTTTTGTATTTAAATGATCAGCCAGCAGCTGTATTACGCTGCGTACTACTTGAAGACACTCTCATCAAAGTTGGTCGTGTCGCAGTACAAAAGCCACACCGCGGCAAAGGGCTTGGACGTGAACTAATGAAATTTGTAGAACAATATGGTCGCTCCCACCATTACCCTAAGATTGCTCTTTCAGCACAACATACGGCCATTGATTTTTACCATACCCTTGGGTATCAAACTGAAGGCGAAATGTATGATGAAGACGGAATGGACCACATTTACATGACATTATCTTTAGAGTAATAATTGCCCTTGAATTAAATTCTCTCGTCCCTATATTGATAGAAGGTCAAGATTTAATCAAATAGAGGTGAATAATGGCAAATGGTTGGGCAAATGAAGATGCCGTTCAAGAACAAATTGATGCCACTCTTGATGATGCGGTAGCAAAAGCGCGACGGCAATTACACTCCGGTGAAAGCGCCGAGTTTTGTGAGGAGTGTGGTGAAGCCATTCCTGAAGCCCGCCGCTTAGCATTACCCGGCGTTAAATTCTGTGTTAACTGCCAAAATGAATTAGATAAAAAACAATCTACGTTTAGCGGCTATAATCGACGTGCCAGTAAGGATAGCCAATTACGTTAGTTACATTTTCATCCCAATTTATCTGTGCTTTTTACTTACCTAGCACTTACTTTCACGTATTTGCGTTAACTTATTGGTAAAACATGTAAATAGTGCATCATTAACTATTAATTTAATGATAATTAACATGATATTTTCATCCCTTATTTAATCTTATTTCCCACTTTTGTTGATCATTCATCTATATCATGGCAGTATAACCGCCTATTTTTTAACTTATGAAGGTGGCAAAGACTCGGATTTCATTACTACTTTAGGCAGTTTAGCCTGTCATCAACACCATATTATTGTTCTTTCTATCTTGTTTCCTTAGGGAACCTTTTCGCAATTATTCATTGTTTCATTAAGAAGGACAGCTCGCTGCATACTTTGTCGATTTCGGTATGCCAAAAATAAAATAAAACAAAAGAAGGTTGTTATGAGTCAAATTGCTACTGATTCTAAAAAAGTTCGTTCTAAAATTAGTCCCCCTGTGTTTTATAGCTCTGCCATTATTATTTTGGTTATCGTTGGCTTTGCCGCTTTGATGCCAGAAGTCGCAGAATCTCATCTAAGTCATCTTCAACAAAATTTATTCAATAACGCAAGTTGGTTCTACATTCTTGCTGTCGCAATTATTCTTTTGAGTGTGACTTATCTGGGACTCTCCCGTTACGGGCAAATAAAATTGGGCCCAGACCATGCCCTGCCAAATTTTAGCTATGTGTCATGGTTTGCGATGCTGTTCTCCGCAGGTATGGGGATCGGCTTAATGTTCTTTGGGGTTGCAGAACCCGTAATGCACTACCTCAACCCACCGGTCGGTGAAGCACAAACGGTTGAAGCCGCTAAAGAGGCTATGCGCTTAACGTTCTTCCACTGGGGGTTACATGCTTGGGCGATTTACGCCATTGTCGCATTAATTTTAGCGTTTTTTAGCTATCGCCACGGCCTCCCTCTCACATTACGCTCCGCCCTTTACCCAATTATTGGTGAGCGAATTTATGGCCCTATTGGTCATGCGGTTGATGTCTTTGCCGTTGTCGGTACCGTATTTGGTGTTGCCACTTCTCTCGGGTTCGGTGTGCTACAAGTAAACGCAGGTTTAAACCATTTGTTTGGTTGGCCTGTGAATGAAACTGTACAGGTGATCTTAATTATCACCTTTACGGGTTTAGCGACACTTTCTGTGGTTTCAGGCCTTGATAAAGGTATCCGTATTTTATCTGAACTCAACCTTGGCCTTGCTTTCTTATTACTGGTACTTATTGTTGCTTTAGGGCCAACAGTGCTTCTGCTTAAATCTTTCGTTGAAAATACGGGGGGTTATCTATCAGAGATCGTCACTAAAACCTTTAATTTATATGCGTATGAACCTAAGTCCAGTGGCTGGTTAGGGGGTTGGACCTTACTGTATTGGGGTTGGTGGTTATCATGGTCACCATTTGTCGGGATGTTTATTGCACGTATCTCCCGCGGCCGCACCATCCGTGAATTTGTCATGGGCGTATTATTCGTCCCTGCAGGGTTCACATTGATGTGGATGACGTTCTTTGGTAACACGGCGATAGATTTAATCAAAAATAAAGGCGCAACACTATTAGCAGATACGGTACAAGCTGATGTGTCTCTCGCTTTATTTGAGTTTCTTAATTACTTCCCATTTTCTTCTGTGCTCTCCTTTTTTGCTATGTTGATGGTAATTGTATTCTTTGTTACTTCAGCAGATTCAGGCGCTATGGTCGTTGATACCCTAGCCTCTGGTGGTGACTCAAATACCCCAATTTGGCAGCGTATTTTTTGGGCTGGGTTAATGGGTGTCGTTGCCATTACCATGCTGTTAGCCGGTGGTTTGCAAGCCTTGCAAACACTGACAATAGCCAGTGCGCTACCGTTTGCGATGGTGTTACTGGCCTCTATTTATGGGTTATTTAAAGCACTTCGAGTTGATGCGTATAAACGCGATAGCCAGCAATTAGCGACCATCGCCCCAACCGCCAGTCGTAACCCTATTCCATGGCAAAGGCGTTTACGCAACATCGTATATTTCCCTAAACGCGCACATGTTAAGCGCTTTATGGAAGAATCTGTGAAGCCATCAATGGAAATGGTCTCTGAAGAACTGGCTAAACAAGGTACTGTATGCCATATCCATACCGATAAAGATGACCGAATAGGTTTTGAGGTCGATTTAGGCGAAGATATGAACTTTTTATACGAAGTTCGCCTCCGTTACTATATTCAACCGTCATTTGCCTTAGCGGGTATGGGCACAGAAAGTGATGATGAAAAGAGTGAAGAGCAACGCTACTACCGCGCTGAAATTCACTTAAAAGAAGGTGGGCAAGACTACGATGTGATGGGCTGGGCAAAAGAGCAGATCATTCACGATATTCTTGATCAGTACGAAAAACATATTCACTTTTTACACTTGTTGGGGAAGTAGCCCAAAAAGAGTGAGATTGAATATTAAAGACTGAAGTTTACACAGTAGTAACCGCCATCGTTACGTAAAGATGGCGGTTATTTATGATTCTTTCCTAGCTTTGCCTTGTTTTATTTTTTCGCTTAATAGCCCATAACCTTAGTCATGGTACATACGCGGAAAATACTCACTAATTTTATCGTTATCCAGTAGCCTATCTTTTGTAAAATCAAGCGTGTCTGAGACAACAATATAATTTCGAAGAGGGACAGGGATGTCATCTATTGTTAAAAATACTGTCGGAACAATAAAACGATAATAATCTCCCATTTTTGTTTCACCATCATAACCAATTGGGTAGTTATCACCTTCTGAAGGTAACTCTAAAGCCTCATAACAAAACATTCCCATTTTGGTAGCTAAAGAAGCAATACAATTTTTATTATTTTCAAGTCTAGAATTAAAACTTTTTATTAATTCATTCTTATCTCGGTATGATTCATAAGAGTAGATTGAATATAAATCGATTGTATAACTACCATTCAAATTTATTTCGTTAATATATTCTGTTGAGTCTCCATCTATATATTCACATAAAAGGTTAACATCATTTTGGCTAATAGATGAGTTAAGTAAAACTCTAGGTAGCCAACCATAACCATTACTTAACATCAAGGATAGCAATCCATTTTTATCTCTGGCGACCCAAGTATAATTACAAGCAAAATCGGGTGACCAATTATTATCTAACTGTAATTCCATAGATATCCTTATTATTCGACAAATACTTTAATACAATTTTTACAAGTAGATACTAGTGCTTCCGGCGGAACTTCTGATATATCGAATCCATGAGCATCTCTAGGTCTATACGCTTGTGAAATCCTTATGTCTGTTGGTTTAACTCCTTGCCTTATTAGCTGGTCGGCAGCTAATACCTCTCCACATCCCCCAACAATATTATTACAATAAATAGTTTTAGTCCCAACATCAGCTCCCCCCAACTTTTTCTTGAGAAGAGTTATTGTATCTTTATGAAGCATATCGGCCTCAATTTTATTACCTACGCTACCTTTGACAATGATAGTGCCACTTTTTATATCATATGCAGCAACCATGGTTGCTGTATCTCTAGCTTTATTTTTTGACGAAAATTTATTAATTTCCTCAATAACTTTTTTATTAGCCTCAACACGTAGTTTTTCAGCGTCTAGGAGAGACTTTAGTTTACTCGCATCTTGTTTTCCAGCCATTAGCATATGCTTTGAGCTGTTCATGGTGGTACTTGCGAGTGCTTTTGCCGCCTCCTCTGAGCTTGCTAATAATTTATAACCTGCTCCTAAAGCTGCCCCGCTAGAAATAGCGGTTTCTGGTGCAATAACCTCAGCTGAACTAATGGCTAGTTTATTAATGCAGAGCACTAGCCCTGCTTTACATCCCTGCATTCCTAATTTTGCTGCAGCTAATATTTCAGGAGATGCTGCTAGAACAATTTCACCGCCAATAACTGCGACATATCCACCTGCTGCAACAAAACCAACAAATATTGCCGCTTCTTGGCGCGCAGTAACACGTTTCGCGGCGGCTTTATCTCCCTTAGCTGCCGCCATCATATCGAGATTGTTCTCTATAATTATTTGCTGGAGTTGATGCTCTGTATAATTATATGTATAAACCAATTCAGCAGAATTAGCGGCAGAAAAAGCGCCTTCCGGCTTATGGGTAATTAATGCCCCTGCAAGTCCACCTAAGACTTTAGTGAATTGAGTTTTGGCTTCATTACCTTTGATAGCATCTTGTACCAATGCAAGTTGTCTTTCTTGCTCATTGAGATATTTAGGCTCAAACAATTTACTGTTCAATGTTATTGCAGCTAACTCTGCCGCTAATGCACCAACAACGGCGCCTTTGACATTAGCCCCAGATATTTCGGCACTCAATCCTGCCAATGCCATATGGCTAAGTGTCTTTCCAGCATGACCGATGATTTTTCCCTGTTTATCTACATATAAATACTGGAATTTATCGCCTATCAGGTTAGCCCCTTCTGCTTGAATTTGCCCAGCCACATTACTGAGTAGAGCTGTTTTAAAGTTGTCCGTGAAGCTCCCACCTTGAATCGCTGTTCCGATGGTTGAGCTGATAGCACTTTGCCCTACCACACGCTGCGCGACTTGAGTCCAATTCCCGTCACTGAGCTTTGGTAAGGTCACTTTGGCGGGATCAGTGACTTTGCCATATAACGCAATATCAAACCCTTCAAGTGAACCCGCAATAATCATACTGGTTACAATTGATTTTGCAGTATCACTTTGCCCTAGGCTGGATAAGGTTTTTGACAGGTTTCCTTTGTTCTCAACTAACGCGACAGAAGCTTGAGAAACGAGTGAGGCAAACCCCGCCTGTGCCGCAGCAGAAGCCATTGACGCTGTCGTCGCTGAAGCCCCCATGCTTGTGGCAGTCGAGCTCGCAAGTCCACCAACACTGGCGGCTGTAGAGGTTCCATAAGTAGCAGCCGCCACAGCAATGGCAATCACAGCACCTACGACTGGATTAAGGCTTTCAGTTTTTATATCCCACTGGCTATAAGCATCTTTTACAACAGCCCAATTGATGTTTTTGTTATTTTTAACGTCCCCGAGCCACTCATACCCCGGAGTGCGACTTAATATGGCTAGCGCCTGCTCGAATGACTGTCCTTCTTTGGTTTTGACATCCGCAGTGATCCCTTTATTCGCATCAACCGTCAACTTGCCACCAATATGAAGGCTGGGTAGAATCCATTTATCTGAGGTATACCCTTTATTGCGCTGTGTAATATAAAACCCGTTAGAATTTGTAATCACCTGTTCAAATTGCGAGTTTTTGACAGCCTTAAAATTCACCTTACCGGTTTGACTGGTGATTTTGGCATTCTTGCCCGTATTAATTTTGGTGGCTTCTAAGGTGACATCATCCTTGGCATATAGGTTAATATCACCACCTGCGGTAAATTCAGTGACTTTATTGGTTTTATCACTGCGTGTTTTTCTCACTTCCTTTTTCGTGATACAAAGCGTCCATCTATTGCATTTCTTTTTATACTCTTCGAAGTAACTGCTTTCCTCCATGGCTTGGGCATAGAGATACCCACCTTTTGCCGCAATATCCATCGCGCCTTTGGCAATGAGACGAGACGCTTGGAAAAGAATGCTCCCCTCAGACAAAATGGTCAGCGTTTTACCACTGTTAATTTCAGTGCCAATTTGGCGATATAACTCTTCATATGTTTTCCCTGACTGTTTTCGATAATTCGTTTTAACCGACTCTAACCGTACATTTCCCCCGCTTGAGAGTGTGATGTCATTTAGGGATTTGATTGTGCTACCTTGTGCGGTAAGTGCGCCATTGGAGGCCAGCGTGACGCCTTTATCACCGGAAAGTGTCGAAGTGACATAACGTACATCTTGGTTATCTTCATTGGAGTTTGGAATGGCAGAGTAGGCAGTCGCGGTTAATTTAATATCACGACCTGAGAGCGCGATAATTTTGTCTTTGGATTGAAGATTGGCAGATTGCAAATCAATATCGCGAGCTGCATTTAACGTAATATTGCCATTTGCGATGAGTTGAGAGCGCAGCTCTGGGTAGCGATGAGTTTTAAATACATTGTCGACATCTTTAATCGCTTTTGAACCTAACAAAATATCTTGGCCTGCATTGAACATCAGTGATTTTCCACTGTTGAAGGCAATGCCATGCGCTTCAATACTTTTGCCTGCGGTGAGGTTTATTTCCCCTGAACTTGCCCAATTTCCTGTTTTGGTAAGTAACGCATTGATATTGGCAGCAGGCTCTGAGGCCGCGAGTTTCATTAAGTTGAGTTCATCGCGACGAATAACAATATTGTCATTGGCACTGAAGGTGAGTTTATTGGTTTTGGTTAATTGCGCATTATCAAAAGAGATGTTTTTACCCGCTTGGATATGTAACGAGTTTGCGGCGTTGATAACCGGAGGAGATAAGACATTATCCTTAAACGCAGAGACAGGATTTAAGCTGTATTGAAGATTGCCATTTTTCGAAATTAAGGTACTGTCTTTAGCCGTTAAATTAACCTGTTTAAGATTAAGGTCGTTGTTGGCAATTAGGCTTTGGGATTGTTTTGCAACGAGCTGTGCATCATGGATATTGATGTTTTGACCAGCGATAATAGACAGATCATTTTCAGACTGTAAGTTGGTAGAAATATTTATATTATTAGAATTTAAGATAATATTTTTTGCAGTAACGGCAAAAGATGGATTACCTACTTGTACTATTTTTGCTATAGGTTTTTCAGTGCTAGGAAGCTTACTTTCAAGATTAATGGCGTTTTTAAAATCAAGGACAACATTATTTCCTGCCGATATCGTTTTATAATTTAAGGCTTCGGGAGCCCAAGAATAAAGTTTATCGATTAATTTAAAATCTATCGGCTCACTAACATAAAAAATATCATAAGTTCCATCATCATCGCTTTCATCTGCAAATTTTCCTAAATCTGCATTAGATCTATCATATTTATACCAAAGATCTAACTTGCCTGAGTTAAAAGAGGATATTGATGCATTTTGTCCCGTCAATATCACATTATTTTTTGCAGTGATTTGTCCAAAATCACTCACTAAATCATTTGCATTAATATAGGCGTTTTTCCCTGATGCTATAACGCCAATCCCCCCTTGATTTAGATATTGTTTCCGCTCAACATTAATGCTGTCACTGTTGATTAAATCAATTTTTCCGAACCATTTTTTATAGGAGAAGCTCTCTAATCGAGGATAGAGTGAAATAATCGAGACAACACCTTGCCTTTTTCCAAAGTAAGATGAGACAAAATCTTCACTATAGTTAGTTGTTGCATTGATATTAGAAGTTTTTATGGGAGATGCATTCACCGTATTTGTCAGTTTCTTCGTCCGAACCACCAAATCCCCCGTATTGGTCTTTATCGTTCCTGATTTATTCTCAATCAGGGTACTCAAATCCCCCTTGGCATTTTTTTGCATCCACAGATTATCTTGTGCCTGAATGAGTGCGTTATTGCCCGTATTGCTTACTGACTCGGCAAAGACTCGCATGTCCTTACCAGCGATAACTTTCCCGTTATTGGTGAGGGTGTTGGTGGCCAATGTGATGTCTTTGGCAGCATTCACGTTGACATTAGCGTTAATGTGCAGGTTTTTGGTGCTGATATTGATGTCTTTTTTCCCTTGAATATTGCCTGCAAGGGTAATTTTGCCATCGACGGTTAACGTCAGGTCATTTTGGTTGGTTTGCACATTGCTGAGGTTAATCCCAACCCCTGATTCCGTACTGACCAATTTCACTTGATTGGCATACATTCCACCCAGTGCTTTGGTATCTACGGAAATACTGGGTTTTGTCCCTTCGCCTGCAATCGGTGTCACGGTGCCTTTTTGAAAATCAACACGGTTGGTGCCTTGCATTAAGGTCAGATTCTTGGCTTTGATTTGCCCATTTAGTTCGGTGGCGCGGCTGATAATATCGGCATAGGTTTGTGCTTCGGCATTCATGCCATTTTCGCCGATAACCACACTGCCTTTTTTCACCTCAACCGCAGACAATGCGCCCTTGTTGTCCAGAATAGGTTTCCCTGTGGTCAAAGTAATTGCTGGAGTGTTCACAAAACTACAGCCATTACAGGTAATCCCATTCGGGTTGGCAATGACAACATTTGCGCCTTTGCCTGCCACTTCCAACTTACCTTGTAATTCTGAGCGGCTACTGCCCGTGACTTCGTTGATAATCAGATTGGCAGCATTTCCTTTTAAATTGGCATTGGTTTTGATTTGCCCTGCAATTTGGGAATTCACATTAGTGGTGGCGTTATTGAGTACCGCACCTTGTTTATCCACATTAAATTGTTGAAATTTATTGTGCGATATTCCCGCCCCATTCGGCGTGGCAATATTAATAATCGGGACGTTATTTTGTTGGCTGATTTGGGTGTTTTTATCGGCCGCCGTCATGGCTGCTCCCCAAGCGGGGTGTAAGGGGTAGACAACGGTTAAGAAAATAAGGGTATAACTTAATAACCGTTTAGGCCGTGAAGGCAATTGTTCATTTAGCATAAATAATCCTTTAAAAACGTAAAGCTACAGAGAGAATGAGACCGACCAATAAGCCGACCAATTGTCTGGTTTAAGTTGTGAGGGATAATGCAAAGGCTTACTGAGTAAAAACTGAGAATAAAACAGGCTATTACCAATAAAAGAGAGGCCAACGGCTCCACCTGCTAAAGTGTCAGGTTCAACGAGGTATTTATCTGAGGCAATAAACCCGTAATCTAACGCGCCGATAAAACGCAGTTGCCCAATTGCCATATTGGCGATGTCTTTATTGATTTCATTACGCCAATAGCCACCTCGGTTACCACTTAAAGACTGCTCGTGGTAGCCACGGACAGAGTACTGACCACCGATGCTGATGCGTTCAATGCCGTATAAATTATCGGGCGAATATTGACCGTAAAATGAGGTTAAATAGGTCACACCATTAGAGAAAAAATACTGATAACTGCTGCTTAGACTGAATTTGCGGTAATGGCTGCGCGGTGAATCTTTCGCGAGGGTATCCGGTGAGGCGCCAAAGGCAGATATCCCCCATTCAGCGGCAGGGTTAAACGTGAAGTAACCTTGTCCGAGCGTGGTGCTGTATTGCGGGGTAAATGAGAGGGAGGTTAAGGTTGGGCTGCTGATACTCAGGGTTTGGGAAGCTAACTGGGTGTTGGCATTTTTATGTTTTAAGCTACTTTGTAGTGTTAGCCGTTGCTTTCCATCGCGATAAATTAAGCGGCTGATATCAAGCTGCTGATTGGTATTTTTGCCTTCATAGCGATATTGCTGCCCCGATGTATAAAACGGCTGTAGCGTACTGTTACGGTAAAATTGGTAACGGTATGACCAATAACCATAAGGCACATTCAGATTCGCAACGATATAACGACTATGATGGGATGCACTTCCATCCATATCGGTATTGCCCGAGACTGACCACTGCTCACCAAACCCTAAGGGGGAATCTACCGTTAAACTGCCCGTTAGCAACTGTTTTCCCGTTGCCTTCATACCCGTGTTATCGAGGTTTAGCTGGCTCGTGATAGGCCATTTTTTCCCTTGCTGATGAATAATAATTCGAGAATAGCCATTTTGGCTTCCTGGTTGGATATCGATAGTGTTCTTAGCGGATGATAATCGGTTGAGTTGCTCCAACCCTTGTTCAATATGCCGTAGATTTAATATTTTGCCTTGTTGATGAGGAAATATTTGGTGAACTAAGCGATCAGGGGAGTTCTCAATCTCGATAGTTTCAATATGCCCTTCAATCACTTGTAATAACAATTGATGCGAGGATAAATCTTGCTCTGGAATGATGGCCTGAGAGGTGATAAACCCCTGTTCCATATAGTAATTAGTCACATGCTTAGTGAGCTTTTGTATTTCACTCAGTGTGAGGCAGCGTTTTAAATAAGGTGAGGTTAACTGAGTTTGAGTTTTAGTCGTGAGCTGTGTGGCGCCGACAAATTGGATCTCACTGATAAGGAAACATATTTCATTTTGGGAAGGAGATGGCAATGCATCTTCAATGGAAATAGTGCTTTGTTTTTCCAATAGATTACGTTGGATTAACTCTGACTCTAACCGTTGTTTTTGTTCAAATTGAACACTTTCCTGTGCAGAGGGGAGTAATTGATTTTCTGTGTAGCCATAGGGCGAAATTATGAATAACGATAAATATAATAAACGCCATAGAATACGATAATTTGTCATATTATTTAAATTTTCGTCACGAACAGTAAATTTACCGTAATGTAACTTATTCTCATTAACTGTTTTTAGATAAAAAATATTCACCATGACTAAAATTTAATAGTTTCATGTCTAATGCGGTTTTTTGTGTTTATTTCATTCCATTATTTCGGTTAATGCTTCATTAACGATAAAATTTAATATTACATACCAAAAATCAATCGATTGATTTTATTAGAAAATAATTTACTGAAGAATTTGTCACAAGTAGCCCTGCAGGTAATTTCGCAATTGTAAAAAAGGATATGACAGTGGGGAATTTAGAACTTATCTAATGAGTATAAGTGAAGTTCGATTGCAGTAAATCTACAGGGAAAAGTGAATCATTTAAGTAATAGCCATACTCTAAATAATTCGAATTGCAGGAAGGAAACAATTGAAGATAACTCGATGAACATACATCAACATGTGAGTAAGTCACCGAATGCCAGCAACAACGTCACCATGCGAAATATGACCAAGGCAAATTAATTTGCTAAATAGTTCGAACTCTAGCAAGGCAGCAATTGAGGATAGTTTGGGAAGCATACACCAGTATGTGACCCAAATAGCCGAAAGAAGCCAACACAGCTAGAGCTCGAAATATGACGAAAATTTAGGCGCTCTTTCTCTTATCAGCAGCGATATTACTATAATCTGGGCTCTCTAACGCGATTAGCTCATCCAACAACGCGGTTAATTGCTGCATTTTCTCTGGTGAAAATGCCAACTCTATTTTTTGATAACCTTCTTCCACTTCCTGCCGTGCTTTGTCATAGAGCTCTTGCCCTGCTGGTGTCAAAGAGACATATAATTTACGTTGGTCATTCAACGGTTTTAAGCGGAAAATTAAACCTTCGCGCTCCATACGGGTTAGGATCCCCGTTAAACTTGGGCGCAAAATACAGGTTTGAACTGATAATTCATGAAAATCAATTGAACGCTTATCAGCTAAAACTCGAATGATACGCCATTGCTGTTCAGTCAAATTATACGACTTTAATATCGGCCGGAAAAAACCCATTGCGGTTTCTCTTGCCTGCAATAATGCAATTGTCAATGATTCATGCATAAGATTAAAACTCACCACTTAATTAACGTTACTTAACCCAATTTTGGCATTTTATGGCAGTTGCCATTTCGCTTTGTTGGCCCTGTACTTTGATGAAATCACATACCATAACTATGAGCTTTCACATCACCAGTTTGCCTTATTTAAGAGTAGCACGGTCAAATAACAATCTCAAAGAAAAACCCTAAAATATTAATGAGTAAATAATTTAAAAACTCATTTTTAAGTTAATTTTTTGTAAATCAAAAAAAATTGAAAAAATAATAATTTCTTTTATAACATAACCTTACAGAAAGACAGCTTAATTATGTTAATGGGATCACAATTAAAATTAACATTTCCATAAACCTATTGCTAATTTCAAAATTATACTTTATTAATATATTAATAATTACTCGAAAGTTGAATTCTTTTCATTAAGGAGTTGTCAATGAAAGGCACTGTATTTGCCGTTGCCCTCAATCATCAAAGCCAGCTTAGCCACTGGCTTGAGGCATTCCAGCAAGCCCCTTATAAAACCCCACCAAAAACCCCAGTGTGGTTTATTAAGCCGCGTAATACGCGTATCAATTCAGGTGAAAAAATTTTGCATCCCGCTGGTGAAGAAGTGCAAAGTGGCGCTACGCTTGCTTTGGTGATCGGTAAAAATGCACGTAAAGTCAGTAAGACAGATGCACATCAGTTTATTGCTGGGTTTGCGCTGGCAAATGAAGTGAGCTTGCCAGAAGACACCTTCTATCGCCCTGCCATTAAAGCAAAATGCCGCGACACGTTTTGTCCAATTGGTGAAATGGTTGCAACTTCGCTAAATAATCCTGTCGATATCATCACCCTAGTAAATGGTAAAGAAGTGGATCGCTGGTCAACAAAAGATCTGATCCGTGATGCGAGTGAGTTAGTTGCTGCATTAAGTGACTTCGCCACCTTAAAGCAAGGGGATGTGATCCTGCTCGGCACACCACAACAACGTGTCACCATCAAACCCGGTGACGAAGTGGTTATCCAAGCGGAAGGCTTTCCTAGCCTGAAAAATACCGTTGTGGCAGCAGGAGGAAAATAATGTCTACGATTACAAAACACGCCAAAATCCTTTTTAAAGGCACTGAATATTCCGTCACCGTCGGTGATAACGAAGGCATTACGTTACCTAATGGGGACGTGATTGCGGGTGATTCTCCTGATGTTGAATGGTTACCTCCTGCGCAAGGAACCTTGTTTGCCCTAGGCCTGAACTATGCCGACCACGCTGCCGAATTAGAATTTAAGCCACCTGAAGAGCCTTTAATTTTCTTAAAAGCGGAAAGCAGTTTAACGGGTCATCGCCAAGTTTCTGTTCGCCCTGATAATGTGGAATATATGCATTATGAGTCTGAATTAGTGGTGGTGATTGGTAAAACAGCTCACAAGGTTTCAAGGGAAGATGCCATGGACTATGTCGCAGGTTACACCGTGTGTAATGACTATGCGATCCGTGACTATTTAGAGAACTATTATCGCCCAAATTTACGTGTTAAGAGCCGTGATACCTTAACGCCGATTGGCCCTTGGATTGTCGATAAAGATGCCATTAAAGATCCGCATAATTTGGCTTTGTACACCTATGTTAATGGTGAATTACGCCAAAAAGGCACCACTGCCGATCTAATTTTCGATATTCCTTTTTTAATTGCTTACCTCAGTGACTTTATGACATTGCAACCGGGAGACATGATTGCTACAGGGACACCAAAAGGGCTGTCTGACGTGGTACCGGGCGACGAAGTCATTGTTGAAGTTGAAGGCGTTGGCCGACTGGTCAACACCATTATCAGCGAAAAAGACTATGAGGAACGAGTGTAATGACTAAGATTAATCATTGGATCAACGGTAAAAACGTTGCCAGCAAAGACTATTTCGAAACCACCAACCCTGCAACGGGTGAAGTATTAGCAGAAGTCGCCGCGGGTGGACAAGATGAAATCAACCAAGCCGTTGCCGCAGCGAAAGACGCTTTTCCAAAGTGGGCTAACACCCCAATGAAAGAGCGTGCTCGCTTAATGCGTCGCCTTGGTGAATTGATCGACGAAAACGTCCCGCAAATCGCGGAAATGGAAACCAAAGATACTGGTTTACCTATTCACCAAACTAAAAACGTGTTGATCCCACGTGCTTCACATAACTTTGAATTTTTTGCTGAAATTTGCCAGCAAATGAACGGCCGTACATACCCTGTTGATGACAAGATGATGAACTACACCTTGGTTCAACCTGTGGGTGTCTGTGCACTGATTTCCCCATGGAACGTGCCATTTATGACCGCCACATGGAAAACCGCCCCTTGTTTAGCACTGGGTAATACTGCGGTTCTGAAAATGTCTGAATTATCTCCATTATCAGCGAATCGCCTTGGTGAACTGGCGCTGGAAGCGGGTATTCCAGCGGGTGTTTTGAACGTGGTTCAAGGCTACGGTAGCACTGCGGGAGATGCCTTAGTCAAACATCACGATGTGCGTGCAGTATCATTCACTGGTGGTACGGCAACAGGCCGCACCATTATGCAAAATGCTGGTTTAAAAAAATATTCCATGGAATTAGGTGGTAAATCACCTGTGTTGGTGTTTGAAGATGCCGATATTGAGCGTGCACTAGACGCAGCTCTGTTTACTATTTTCTCCATTAATGGTGAACGCTGTACAGCTGGCTCACGTATTTTCATTCAAGAAAGCATCTACCCTGAGTTTGTTAAACGCTTTGCTGAGCGGGCAAATCGCCTGATCGTCGGTGACCCGAACGATCCCAAAACCCAAGTGGGTGCATTGATCAGCCAGCAGCACTGGAACAAAGTTTCGGGTTATATTCGCTTAGGTATGGAAGAAGGCGCAACCTTGTTAGCGGGTGGCCCAGACAAACCGACTGATCTACCTGATCACCTCAAAGGTGGTAATTTCTTGCGTCCTACCGTACTGGCTGATGTCGATAACCGCATGCGTGTCGCCCAAGAAGAGATCTTTGGGCCTGTTGCTTGTTTAATTCCGTTTAAGTCTGAAGAAGACGGTTTACGCATGGCAAATGATATTGAGTACGGTCTTGCTTCGTATATTTGGACACAAGATGTCAGCAAGATTTTACGTTTGTCACGCAGTATCGAAGCAGGCATGGTGTTTGTTAATACACAAAACGTACGTGACCTGCGCCAGCCTTTTGGTGGTGTAAAAGCTTCGGGTGTAGGCCGTGAAGGTGGCGAGTATAGCTTCGAAGTCTTCGCGGAAATGAAGAACGTCTGTATCTCCTACGGAGACCACAACATCCCTCGCTGGGGTGTGTAATAAAAAGCAAAATTATTCCGTAGCAAGCTACACCATTCTTTATTCTAAGTAATTTTGAATCAATGATAATTAATTTGGCTACTTATCCTAAATAATTCGTGTTGTAGCTAGGCGGCAAGTGAAGTTATCCCTAGGAGCATACTGAAGTATGTGACTAGGGTAACTTTATGAAGCCAACAACGCTACGGCGCGAAGTATGACGGATAAGCGAAGGAGGAAGGAAATGGGTAAGTTGGCACTCGCAGCAAAAATAACACACGTCCCATCCATGTACCTATCAGAACTACCAGGTAAAAACTTTGGATGTCGCCAAGCCGCTATCGATGGGCACAAAGAAATCAGTCGCCGCTGCCGTGAGTTGGGCGTTGATACTATTATTGTTTTTGATACACACTGGTTAGTTAACAGCGCCTATCATATTAACTGTGCTGACCACTTCAAAGGTATTTATACCAGTAATGAGCTTCCACATTTTATTCGTGATATGGAATATGAATATGATGGGAACTCCGTATTGGGCCAAATGATCGGTGAGGAAGCACGTAAATTAGGCGTTCGTGCTCAAGCACATGAAATTCCAAGCTTAACCCTCGAATACGCCACATTAGTCCCTATGCGCTATATGAATAGCGATCGTCACTTTAAAGTCATCTCGATTTCAGCCTTCTGTACTTCTCATAGTTTTGAAGACAGCCGTAAGTTAGGCGAAGCCGTACTGACTGCGATTGAAAAATACGATGGAACTGTGGCGGTACTAGCAAGTGGTTCATTATCTCACCGCTTTATTGATGACCAACGTGCTGAAGATGGCATGAACAGCTACACACGTGAATTTGATGAGCAAATGGATAAACGCGTCGTCAAACTTTGGCGTGAAGGACGTTTTGAAGAATTCTGCAAAATGTTACCTGAATATGCCGACTACTGCTATGGCGAAGGCCATATGCACGACACCGTGATGCTATTAGGTATGCTGGGTTGGGATAAATACGCCGAAAAAGTGGAAATTTTAACTGACTTGTTCGCAAGCTCTGGAACAGGGCAATTAAACGCGGTATTCCCTCTGCCTAGTTATATTACTGACAAACAAGCCACCACTGCGTAAGGAGTTGTTATGCCTCATTTTTATGCAGAATGTACAGAAAACATTCGTGATGACGCTCAGCTACCTGAGCTCTTCGCCAAAGTGAATGAAGCCCTTGCGGGAACAGGTATCTTCCCATTAGGTGGCATTCGTAGTCGTGCTATTTGGCTAGATACTTGGCAAATGGCCGATGGCAAGCACGATTATGCTTTTGTCCATATGACGTTGAAGATAGGTACTGGGCGTTCTCTTGAAGATAGGCAAAAAACGGGGGAAATGATTTTTGAGCTGATCAAAAAACATTTTGCCGATTTGATGGCAAAACGCTACCTCGCATTATCTTTTACCATGGAAGAGCTTGATCCAGTTTTAAATTATAAGCAAAACAATGTTCATGCCTTATTTAAGGGTTAACAGTTTAAAGGTTAATGGTTTAAATCTTTATTTAGCGTTTTATTGAGAGGGCAAGATGGTTAAAAATTTCGATAAACACATACCGCGCTATTTGATCCCATTACTAGGGTCATTAGTGGCATTCGGTCCATTGTCTATCGATATGTACCTTCCTGCCCTCCCTCAAATGGGTATTGCGTTACACGCCACTCAAGGGCAAATGCAGTACACTCTTGGCGCCTTTTTTGCCGGATTCTGCATTGGAATGCTGTTTTATGGCCCACTAAGTGACCTTCTAGGTCGTCGGAAAATGTTGTTAAGTGGCCTTGCCATTTTTACTGTCGCCAGTTTGTTGTGCGCCCAAGCCACCAATGCAAATACTTTGATTGTATTCCGAGCGCTGCAAGCTTTTGGCAGTGGAGCGGCCATTGTGATGGCAAGGGCTATCGCTAGGGATGTTTACCCTGCTCATGAGTTACCTAAAGTACTGTCATTAATGACACTTGTGACCATGATAGCGCCATTACTGGCACCGCTATTGGGTGGTTTTTTACTCGTTCATTTTCAGTGGCAAGTGATTTTCTATTTGCTGGCAGTGATTGGCTTGGCTTCGGTGTGTGCAATTTTTTTCTTACTCCCTGAAACGTTAACCCACCAGCGCGGTTCTGAAAATATACTTTGTGTCGCTTTCAAGAATTATGCACAGGTGCTCACAGACCGAGAAGCACTGAGTATTATTGGCACCATGGCTTTCTCCTTTGCCGGTATGTTTGCCTTTATCAGTGGTTCACCGTTTGTGTACATCAATTATTTCGGTGTTTCTGAACAACATTATGGTTTGCTGTTCGGCTGTAACATCTTGGGGATGATTGTCATGCTGTTGTTGAACGTTAAACTACTAAAAACCTATAGTTTAACGCGCATACTGACTATGCAAAGTGGGTTTCAATTAGCGTTTGGTCTGCTGTTACTCATATTTTACCAACAAAGTTTGCCCATAATTGTTATTCTAGTCGTACTGTTCTTATCGATGGTCAATGCTATCGGCACGAACAGTTTGTCACTATTACTGCAACATCGCGGGAAAATTGCAGGAAGTGCCAGTGCACTTGCCATTTCTATTCAGTTTGCCTTAGCGGCTGTCGCCAGCGTTGCAGTTTCTGTATTACAAGATGAATCCCCATTCGCTATGGCACTTGTTATGGCGCTTTGTGCCGGGTTAAGTTTTGCTAGCCAACAGCTATCAGCTAAAAATATCCGCCCACAAGTCCAATCAGTGTCTTCGGAGAACAACGAAAAATGAGCATAAATACCAATTCTACATTATTTCGCCAACAAGCTTATATCAACGGCCAATGGGTTGATGCCCAAAATAAAAGTGTATTTGAGGTCACTAACCCAGCAAACAACGAGGTTATCGCTAACGTCAGCAATGTCGGTGCTTTAGAAACTCAACAAGCTATCGAAGCCGCAGAAAAAGCCCTGCCGGCATGGCGTGCTAAAACCGCCAAAGAGCGCAGCCAAATTTTAAACAAATGGTTCCGTTTAATGATGGATAACCAAAAGGAATTGGCCGAATTACTCAGTGCTGAGCAAGGCAAGTCGATCACTGAATCGATGGGAGAAATTGCCTACGGTGCCAGCTTTATTGAGTGGTTTGCTGAAGAAGGTAAACGAGTGTATGGGGAAACCATTCCATCACCTCTGCCAGGACGTCGTCTGGTGACGATAAAACAGCCCGTGGGTGTGGTTGCGGCTATCACGCCATGGAACTTCCCAAATGCCATGATCACCCGCAAAGTCGGCCCTGCACTCGCAGCAGGCTGTACGATGGTATTAAAACCTGCGGCAGAAACGCCATTATCAGCATTAGCATTGGCAGCGTTAGGGGAAGAAGCTGGCATTCCTGCTGGCGTGTTTAACATTGTTCCAGGTACTGATGCTAAAGCTATTGGTGGCGTTATGACTTCCAGCCCAATTGTTCGCAAACTCACATTCACGGGTTCAACGCGAGTCGGTAAGTTGCTGATGGAACAGTGTGCCAATACGGTGAAAAAGATGTCTCTGGAACTCGGTGGTAACGCGCCATTTATCGTGTTTGATGATGCTGATTTAGATGCAGCAGTACAAGGTGCATTAGCGGCTAAATTCCGTAATAGCGGGCAAACTTGTGTGTGTGCTAACCGTATTTTAGTCCAAGAAGGGGTTTACGATGAATTTGCAGCTCGTTTGGCAAAAGCGGTGAATGAACTGAAAATCGGACCAGCCACACAAGCGGACTCTCAACAAGGTCCTCTGATTAACCAAGCCGCGGTCGATAAAGTCACTGAACATATTGCAGATGCCGTTTCACACGGTGCAAAAGTGATTGCAGGGGGTAAACCAGCCCAATTAGGTGGCTTGTTCTTTGAACCGACGGTTATCACAGGTGTGACTGAGTCCATGAAGGTCGCAAAAGAAGAAACGTTCGGCCCACTGGCACCATTATTTAAATTCCGTGATGAGCAAGAAGCGATTGATCTTGCCAATGATACTGAATTTGGCTTGGCATCTTATTTCTATTCAAAAGATATCGGGCGTATCTACCGTGTTGCAGAGGCATTAGAAAGCGGCATGGTGGGTATTAATGAAGGCATTATTTCAAACGAAGTAGCCCCATTTGGTGGTATTAAGCAGTCTGGTCTGGGGCGTGAAGGTTCACGCTACGGAATTGAAGATTATTTGGAAGTGAAATACCTCTGCTTTGGTGGTCTTTCCAATTAGAAAGACACATTAGCTGGCGGTCTTCGCTTTTAAAATCTTAGCTCTAAATAATTCGAGTTAGAACAAGGCGGCAAATGAGACTAATCCCTTAGGAGCATACCCGTGTGACTAGGGGATAGGCCAAGCCTATCGTGAAGCTAACGCAGTTATAGCTCGAAGTATGGCCTGAACAAATGATTTTAGAGCCTCTTTGTTAGCTCTAAATAATTCGAGTTAGAACAAGGCAGTAAATGAGACTAATCCCTTAGGAGCATACCCGTGTGACTAGGGGATAGGCGCAAGCCTATCATGAAGCTAACGCAGTTATAGCTCGAAGTATGACGAGCTGAGGTACAAAAGGAAAATAAGATGTTACAAAAAGATGTCATATCGCAAATCGCACAGCGCCTAAATCAGGCTGAAAAATCACGTGAGCAAATTCGTCAGATCTCACTCGATCACCCAGAAATGACGATCGACGATGCTTATGCTATTCAAAAAGAGTGGGTTGGCGTGAAAATTGCTGAAGGACGCGTGTTAAAAGGCCATAAAATTGGGCTGACGTCTAAAGCAATGCAAGCCAGTTCACAGATTGATGAACCTGATTACGGCGCGCTTCTTGACGATATGTTTTTTGATGACGGCTGTGATATTCCAACAGACCGCTTTATCGTGCCACGCATTGAAGTTGAATTAGCTTTCGTACTCGCAAAGCCATTACGCGGGCCAAACTGCACCATCTTTGATGTGTATAACGCGACTGATTATGTGATCCCAGCACTTGAGCTAATTGATGCACGTTGCCACAACGTTGACCCTGAAACCAATCGCCCACGCAAAGTGTTCGATACCATTTCAGATAACGCAGCAAATGGCGCAGTAATTTTAGGTGGCAGACCAATCAAGCCACGCGATTTGGATATGCGCTGGATCAGCGCCCTGCTCTATCGCAATGGTGTCATTGAAGAATCCGGTGTAGCAGCGGCTGTACTCAATCACCCAGCGAATGGTGTGGCATGGCTAGCGAACAAATTAGCACCGCATAATGTGCAACTTGAGCCAGGCCAAATTATTTTAGGTGGTTCATTTACACGCCCTGTCCCTGCTCGTAAAGGCGATGTATTCCATGTTGACTACGGCAATATGGGTTCCATTAGCTGCCGATTTGTATAAGGAATCCCCATGGATCTGTTAGAAAATAAATTCAAGAAAGCCTTAAAAAGTGGCCAACCGCAAATTGGTTTATGGCTTGGCTTGTGCAGCCCATATAGTGCTGAATTACTTGCCGGTGCAGGCTTCGACTGGTTATTAATTGATGGTGAACATGCACCAAATAATGTGCAAACGACCTTATCTCAGTTACAAGCTATTGCCCCTTATCCGTCACAACCCGTCGTTCGTCCGCCATGGAATGATCCAGTTATCATTAAGCAATTGCTAGATATTGGCGCACAAACGTTGTTGCTGCCAATGGTGCAAAATGCAGAGCAAGCCAAGCAAGCGGTACGCGCAACGCGTTATCCACCCGCAGGGATCCGTGGTGTCGGCAGTGCTTTAGCTCGCGCTTCTCGCTGGAACCGAGTACCTAATTATTTAACTCGTGCCAATGATGAAATGTGCGTGATAGTACAGGTTGAAACCCGTGAAGCCATGAATAATCTTCCTGAGATCTTAAAAGTTGAAGGTGTCGATGGCGTGTTTATCGGCCCTGCGGATCTTAGTGCAGATATGGGCTTTTCAGGCAACCCTAACCACCCAGAAGTCAAAGCTGCGATAGAAAAAGCGATTGTCCAAATTCGTGAGGCTGGCTTGGCACCAGGTATTTTAATGGCAGCCCCAGATGTTGCCGAACATTATCTTAAACTCGGCGCACTATTTGTTGCCGTCGGGGTCGACACCACGCTACTGGCACGTACCGCAGAAGCACTAGCAGCAAAGTTTGGTAAAACAGTTTCAGAGGTGACCTCGAGTGCACCCAGTGTTTATTAATAAAGCTATCTCTAAATAAGTTAATTTTAACCCTACAGACAAATAACTTAATTAGATAAATAAAAAATCAATATCGCAATATAGGGCAGACAGCACCATGACTGCCTACTAGTCCCTTGTACCTATAATAATCTGCAAAAGAAAGAATTGAGGGCCCTACAATATGAGTAATCAACAACTTGCAAGCACTAACCCTGCTGAACAACATAAAAATTTAACCGAACCGCAGCAGCGGGTGATTAATAAACTATTTAAACGTCTCATTGTATTTTTATTTGTGCTGTTTGTTTTTTCTTTCTTAGACCGTATTAATATCGGCTTTGCAGGTCTAACTATGGGGAAAGATATCGGCCTAACTTCCACCATGTTTGGCTTAGCAGCCACCTTGTTCTATGCCACTTATGTGATTTTTGGTATTCCAAGTAACATCATGTTAGGGATTGTTGGGGCTCGCCGCTGGATAGCCACCATCATGGTACTTTGGGGTATCGCTTCTACAGCCACCATGTTTGCCACAGGGCCAACCAGTTTATACGTCCTACGGATGTTAGTGGGTATCGCTGAAGCTGGCTTCTTACCGGGGATTTTAGTTTATTTAACTTACTGGTTCCCTGCCTATTTCCGTGCTCGTGCTAATGCCTTATTTATGATTGCGATGCCAGTCACCATGGCATTCGGTTCATTAGCTTCTGGTTATATTTTAGGCATGGATGGCATTTTAAACCTAAAAGGCTGGCAATGGCTGTTCCTATTAGAAGGTTTTCCATCAGTGATCCTCGGTGTGTTGGTTTGGTTCTATTTGGATGATTCACCAAAGAAAGCCAAATGGCTGACCCAAGAAGATAAAGACACATTGCAAGAAATGATGGACCAGGACCAACTAGAGCTTGTGCAACCTCATGGTTCAAAAAGCCATACGGCTATGCAAAACAAAAGCTTATGGAAAGAAATTTTCACTCCAGTCATTCTGATGTATACCGTGGCCTACTTCTGTTTAACCAATACATTAAGTGCCATCAATATTTGGACTCCGCAAATTATGCAAAGCTTCAATCAAGGCAGTAGTAATGCCATGATTGGGCTGTTAACTGCCATCCCACAGTTTTGTACTATTCTTGGGATGATCTATTGGAGCCGCCGCTCTGACCGGTTACAAGAACGGAAAATGCACACCGCCTTACCGTACTTATTTGCAGCAGCGGGGTGGGTGCTCGCGGCGATGACTAGCCATCCAGTCATTCAATTGATTGGTATCATCATGGCATCAACGGGTTCATTTACTGCAATGGCTGTGTTCTGGACAACGCCAGACCAATCAATCAGTCTACGTGCTCGTGCTATCGGTATTGCTGTTATCAACGCAACAGGTAATATAGGTTCTGCCGTCAGTCCACTGTTAATTGGTTGGCTAAAAGACCAAACCGGTAGCTTTAACTCAGGCCTGTATTTTGTGGCTGGTTTGCTGGTGGTCGGCGCGCTGTTAGTCATTGCTATCCCAATGAAAAACTCAAGACCAAGAGCAACACCTTAATGTTTTGATGTTTTGATGTTTTAAATGTTTTAATAACTTACGCTGCAAATAATTATTAAAGGGTGTTACCCAAAATAATTTGGCTTGCAGCTAGGCGGCAAGCAAGTTAATCCCTAGGAGCATACTGAAGTATGTGACTAGGGTTGGCTTGTGAGGCCAACAACGCTGCGAGCCGAAGAATGAAGGGTAACTCAACTTTAATTACCAATATAGACATCAGTACAGACTACGACGAAACCCAAGGCACCGACGACGTCCACTACCAAACCTTTGGCAACATGGCCGCCTTCTTTGGTCGCGACATGCAAGCTCATCGCCATGATGGTTTCTTTCAGTTGCACTATTTGGTTACCGGCCATATTACTTTGCAGCTCGATGAGTCACGCTATTCTGTTCAAGCCCCGCTATTTATTCTTACGCCCCCTTCGGTTGCACATGCATTTTTCACTCAAGAAGACACTGACGGCCACGTACTCACCGTACGGCAAGACCTGATCACCCCGCTTCTTGGCTCACTGTACCCTGCCAATCCAGATTTGGTCGATATTCCTGCTATTTGTTTATCTGTTGCCGATAAGCCTGATGATATCGATACCTTTAACCATTACTGGGCATTAATGGCTCGTGAATCGGCTAATAACCATACAGGCAAAGACCAAGTTCTTGCCTCTTTAGCCCAAGCGCTATTTACCTTTCTACTGCGCTCTATTCCACTTGATGAGCACCCAACAACAGGGGTTAGAGGCGAACACCGCCTATTCCAGCGGTTTAATCAGCTTATTGACTTACACTATCATGAACACCTCGCAGTGCCTGAATATGCCAAAAAACTTGATGTTACGGAGTCACGCCTTAAAGATATGTGCCGGCGGTTCGCTAACCGGCCACCGAAAAGGTTAATTTTTGACAGAATATTGCGAGAAGCCAAGCGGATGTTACTGTTTTCCGATAGCCCCGTTTCAGAGATTGCCTACCAGCTCGGTTTCAAAGACCCCGCCTATTTTGCTCGTTTTTTTAACCGATTAGTCGGATGCTCTCCTAGCCTATGGCGGGAACAAAACCTTCATTAAAAAGGAGCCTTAGTGATTTTATTCTTATTTCTGAGAAAAAATCATCAATAGCTCCTTAGCTGTATATCAAATCCTCTTCAAGTTTATCTCGATAAACTGTTACGCCCTCAAATCACGTTACATTTTAAAAACATTTTTGATATTTTATAAATTTCGTTTTAACTTTGTAAAAATACCAATAATGCTTAACCAAAAGTGAATACAAAGATTAAAAAAAGAACAATTATAAAAAATAATATAATTAACATTAATATAGAAATAATTTTATTATTGAATAATAATCAATATGTTAAAAATGAGATTAAGCATTACATTAATATCAAAACATCGAAGTGATCACATTTCTTTCACAAAGAACAATTTTCAACGAAAAGTACCAGCGAACCTTTAGAAAATCTCTTTAAAACCCCCTCGAAAAACGATTCAATTAAGAAACACAAAATAAACATAAAATTAACATATTCGCTTGCAACCTTTATACCCTATCAATGCAAGCCCTCATTGTGAGATAACGAGGTAGACATGAAACCAGAAGATTTTCGTTCAGATGCTAAACGCCCTTTTAATAGCCAAGAATACTTAAAAAGCCTACAAGATGGCCGTGAAATCTATATTTATGGCGAGCGTGTGAAAGATGTCACTACTCATCCAGCTTTTCGTAACTCTGCAGCTTCAATAGGACAGTTATATGATGCGCTTCATGATAAAACGACTCATGACCAGCTTTGCTGGAATACCGACACAGGTAACGGTGGATACACTCACAAATTCTTCCGTTTCGCAACCAGCCCAGAAGAATTACGCCAACAACGTGATGCTATCGCAGATTGGTCACGCCAGAGCTACGGATGGATGGGACGCACTCCAGACTATAAGGCGGCATTCGCCAGCTGTTTAGGTGCAAACCCTGAATATTATGGCCAATTTGCAGATAACGCGCGCAATTGGTACAAACGCATTCAAGAAAGCGGTCTGTACTTTAACCATGCGATCGTTAACCCACCGATTGATCGTCATAAGCCCGCTGATGAAGTGAAAGATGTTTATATCAAACTCGAAAAAGAGACAGATGCAGGGATTATCGTCAGTGGTGCGAAAGTCGTTGCGACCAACTCCGCATTAACACACTATAACTTTATCGGTTTTGGCTCTGCACAAGTAATGGGAAATAACCCTGATTTTGCCCTGATGTTTGTTGCCCCAATGGACGCAGACGGTGTGAAATTAATCTCACGTGCATCTTATGAATTAGTGGCTGGCGCAACAGGCGCACCATTTGATTACCCACTTTCCAGCCGTTTCGATGAAAATGATGCCATCTTGGTGATGGATCACGTGTTAATTCCATGGGAAAACGTCCTGATCTACCGTGACTTTGACCGTGCACGTAATTGGGCTGTCCAAGGTGGATTCGCACGTTTATTCCCATTACAAGCTTGTGTCCGCTTAGCGGTTAAATTAGACTTCATTACCGGATTGTTACAAAAAAGTTTAGAATGTACAGGTGTTATTGATTTCCGTGGTGTACAAGCAGATTTAGGTGAAGTGGTTGCGTGGCGTAACCTGTTCTGGTCCTTGACTGACGCAATGACTTCTGAAGCCAAAGCCTGGGAAGGCGGTGCATTCTTACCGGATACCCAAGCTATCCAAACTTATCGAGTTATGGCACCAATGGCTTACACCAAAATCAAGAATATCATTGAAAGTAACGTAACAAGTGGTTTGATTTATCTGCCATCAAGCGTTCGTGATATGAATAATCCTGAAATTGATAAGTATTTAGCGAAATATGTTCGCGGTTCGAACGGAATGGATCACGTTGAACGCATCAAGATCCTTAAGTTAATGTGGGATGCTATTGGTAGTGAATTTGGTGGGCGCCATGAATTGTATGAAATTAACTACGCAGGAAGCCAAGACGAAATTCGTCTGCAATGTCTGCGTCATGCACAAGGTTCTGGCAATATGAAAGCCATGACAGATATGGTTGATCGCTGCTTATCAGATTACGATCAACATGGATGGAAACGTCCACACCTGCATAACAACAATGATATTAATCAGTTAGATTCGCTGCTGAAATAGTCGGCAGCAGGAGGTCAAAATGTCTTTAGAAAATGAACATCGCCTGCGTTTCAGAGATGCGATGGCAAGTCTTGGTGCAGCAGTCAATATCGTCACCACGGATGGGACTGAGGGTCGCTGTGGAATTACAGCTACCGCAGTCTGTTCAGTTACAGATACGCCACCCACTTTGATGGTCTGTGTCAACCGCAACAGTGCAATGAATGCGGTTTTTCAAAAGAATGGCCGCCTGTGCGTGAACGTGCTGAGCCATGACCAAGAAGAGTTAGCGTGCCATTTTGCTGGGATGAAAGGTTCCACAATGGAAGAGCGTTTTAGCTGGAATGTATGGGAAAAAGGCCTCTTACAACAACCTCAATTAAAAGGTTCTCTTGCTAATTTAGAAGGTGAAATTACACAAGTGCAAGATATTGGTACGCACTCTGTCTACATGGTTGAAATGAAACAAATCATTGTTAACGATACAGGGCATGGTCTCGTTTACTTTAAACGTAAATTCCATCCTGTTATGCACCAAATCCTTGAGCCAACCGCTTAATTGGTAAAGTATTTATATTAAATAGCCTCTTATATTTGAGGCTATTTTTTTATATCTCATCGTTTAGTCAAAATAATAGCTAGCAACAGACTTACTCCTCATAAAATGTTTCAGTCTGAAATTTTTTATACATATAAATTATTAGTTATTTTGTATAATTTTTAAAGGATAGTGTTTTTCTGGAAAAACAAATACTCCTTTAGCCTCCCACCTTTAAACATAACATGCGTAAACAAAAACCCAACCAACTGATTTTTAAGGATTTTTAAAATTACACTAAATATGCTTAATTGACATAACATAAATAACAGGTATAAACTCAAATAATATAAATATTTTTCCTATAAATACAATCAATCTAAAAATGAACTATTTGATTAATAATCATATTAATTATGACAGTCATCAGGGGCTGTTATATACCGACGATATTAATAATGCCTTAAAGCTAACGACCACGCTAAATCGCTTGTTATTAGTCTTAGTGCAAAACAATCATGATATCGTTGACCGAGAAACCATATTACGTCGGGTTTGGGAGGAACATAACCAAGTTGTCTCTGATAATAACCTGAATAGTAGTGTTTCTGTACTTAGACGCCATTTATCTTCCTTTTCTGATGAAGAAATTATCACAACAGTCCCTAAAGTTGGGATTAAGTTTTCTGCTGACCTGAAAATTGAGAATGAGCGTGAGGAAATAAAGGATAATAATGACAAAGAATTGCTCACTACTGAGGTTGAACTAGGTTCTTCATCAAAAGCACCCGAAGGGACTCCCCCCCAAGCAAACGAAAATAAAAAAAACTACATGCTGAATAACCGGTATGTTGAAATCTCACTTATTGGACTCATTATTTTTTGCTTATTATACCTATTTAAAAGTTATTTCTTTGCAAGCCGAACAGAATATCCTGAAGTTGGTCGTATCGATCAATGCAGTATCCGCTACATTAATAGTTACCATAAACCCGATACAACAACCATCAGCTTTGCGACAATTAAAAATGAACTAACAAAATTAAACCTTGATTGTAAAAAGCCAGCAACTGTTTTTTATTATAACGTTGGTATCGTTGCGAATGATAAAAATTTATATGACAATTTCCTATTTTTGTCGTATTGCCCAACAATACCGAAAGAGAGAGCAACTGTGAGCTGTGAGAATTTTTATGTCAAATAAAGTATCAGCAAGAATGCTTTTTTTGTTTATTACATCTATAACTCTAGTTTTTATTAGCTTATATGTTCATCACATAATTAATACTCCTGTTATTCCAAATTGTCAGACAACCTTAAAAATAAATATCTCTGATCACCGTTCTACCTTAAAAGGATTTTACCTACTAAGTGTTATTCCTAATGAAAACAAACCTGACCAACACACATTCATCATGAATGGAAACATTAATGAAAATGGTAATAACTATACTATTTCACGAAAATTTCTGATGAAACATGAATACTTAGGTGACCATTTTTTTTTACGTGTTGACAATATATTTATAGACCCAGGTGATCAGGCTCAAGGAAAAATCAATATTCGGGGAGTCCCTGAAATGAATCAACTTTATTTTTTAAAAATAAAAAAATTAACCGATACAAGTTATATTTTTGAAGAAAATTTCTCTCCACTTTTTATTTGCACTCTGTAAATTCAAAAAAAAACCATAAAAAATGCATCAAATATTGATATTTTGATGCATTTTTTTTATTTCTAAACATCTCCAACCTTAAAATACCTTAAAAGCACAAACATTAAACATTTCACAGCAAATTAAATCAACATAAAAACATTAATAGACATTAAAAAAAACTAAATATCAAACTATAACTTTGAATTTAATTAAAATTAAAGAATTTTATTCCACTTTACACCTTAGAAGGATAAGATTTCCTCCGTCGAAATGACCCACGCTAAAAACGATTATGTTAAGCGTTCTGTGATTAGGACATTTGAAAATCCATTGATGGATACTGAACTTTATTCCTATGCCAGTACTTATATAAAGGCTTACTAGGGATCAAATATTTACTTATTTTTAAGGATGTAAGATATGAAATTAAATAAACTTTCCATTGCTGTTTTATTCGCTACTTCTGCTATTTCAACTTCTATCTTTGCTAGTGGTAATAGCGGTGAATTACATTTCAGTGGCCAAGTTGTTAATGCTCCATGTAATATTGAATCAGAAAGTACAAAACAAGAAGTTCCATTCGGTCAACTTTCTCGTGCATCTTTAGAAGCGGGTAATGCAGCGGAAAAAGATATCGCAATTAAATTAAAAGAATGTAATTTTGATGAGTTTAGCAAAGACACTGAAGGTAAGTGGGTTGCTGTTAAAGATATTAAAATTACCTTTGGTGGTAAAAACTATGTCGGTACTGATAAAGAATTCTTAGGTACTACTGGTACAGCTTCAAATATCGGTATTCAAATCAAAGATTTCAAATTTGATGAAGCTAAATCTGTTATGAATCAAATTCGTAATAAACAAGGTGAAAACGTTTTAGAATTTACTGCATTAGCTAAACGTGTTGATGGTACAACACCCGTTACCGAAGGTGAATTTAATTCTATTGCTGATTTTAAAATCACATACGAGTAATTTTTTTAGGGGAGAGAATTCTCTCCCCATAAAAGGCTCATTATGAAAAAAAATACTTATCTATGGATTGCCTTATTATTTAACTCGATTAACTCTAATGCGGCTAGCTCTAACCTTGGACATATTCAAGATGGTCTTCGAGGTGAAACAGTAATGCAAGGTTATATCGTTGCGGCACCTTGTTCAATTGAAACTGATAGTCAATATCAATATATAAATTACGATTATATTTCTAACTATAGTATAAATAATATAGAAGATGAAAAATTAATGCGAAAACCTTTCTATATAAAATTAAATAACTGTATTAGTGAATATGACAGCAGTAATCATAAAGGTATTAAAATTCGTTTTTTTGCACCGCAAGATACGTATTCTAATGCAATAAAACTATCAGGCCCAAAGCCTGGGGTTGTCCTATATATATACGATATTAACAATAATTTATTAATGCCAAATAAGCTCTATCCTATTTCTAATAATTACGTTTATTTTGATAAAAAGAGTAAAGAGAGCTTTTTAAAATATGAAACAGAATTGGGTGCAAGTAATAACGAAATTACACCTGGCGATTACTTTACCACAATTAAATTCAACGTTACTTACGATTAGTAAATAAACTCATAATTAATTTGATGAAAAAATCATGGTTAAATTTAATATTTACTCTTACATCATTGTGACTTCTTTTGTATCTTCAATCTCTTCGTTAGCCTATGCTGTCGAATTTAATACCGATATGTTAGATACGGAAGACACTCAAAATATTGACTTTAGCCAATTTTCTCAGGCTGGATTTATTATGCCTGGTATTTATCATTTAACCCTCAAAGTCAATAATGAGAGTATGGGTAGTGCACAAGATATCACTGTGATAGCGCCACAATCCCAAAACAATAATTTATTCGATACCGTTTGTGTTCCCGTTAATATTCTTGATCGTTTAGGGCTTACTCCAGACGCAATTAAATTAATTAAATATCGTGATGAGGGTAAATGCCTTGATTTATCTCCGCTTGAAGGTGCTTCATTAAATGTAGATTTATCAACATTAACGCTATCCATTTTAATTCCACAAAGCTATTTAGAATATACCGATCCCAGTTGGGTTCCTCCTTCACGTTGGGAGGAGGGGGTAAATGGGTTTTTATTAGATTACAACCTAACAGGTTCTTTAACGCGTCGAGATTCAGGTTCACGAGAATCGTACCTTTCTGCTAACGGAACAACAGGGCTTAATTTTGGTGCATGGCGTTTACGCGGTGATTACCAAGCAAACTATCGAAAATCGACAGGAAGCTTCAAGAACCAATATAGCGATGCCACATTTAGCCGATTATTTGCATATCGCTCAATAAAATCTATTGCATCTATTTTAACGTTAGGTGAGAACTACTTTTACTCTGCTATTTTTGATTCTTGGCAGTACACCGGGGTATCTCTTGAAACCGATGAAAATATGATGCCCCCTAAATTAACGGGTTATGCACCAGAAATTATTGGTATTGCTCAAACTAATGCCACGGTTATTGTCAAAAGCCATAACCGTATAGTTTTAGAAACAACCGTACCTGCTGGCCCCTTTCGTATCCAGACACTGGATAGCTCCATTCGTGGAACATTAGATGTGACTGTACGAGAAGAAAATGGTGAAGAGCAACAATTTAGCATTACCACCGCAGCATTACCCTATTTAACGAGACCAGGGCAAATCCGCTATAAATTTGCAGCGGGTAAACCACGTTTTAATGGCCGCCAGCTCGAAGGCGATTTAACTGCGTCGGGAGAACTCTCTTACGGGTTAAATAACCTTTGGTCTATCTATGGGGGATCCGTTTTATCAAAAAATTATCAGGCATTTTCAGCTGGCTTTGGCCGTGACCTGTTTTCATTCGGTAGCCTTTCGTTCGATGCGACTCAGTCACATGCTCAATTACTTGATAAAACATTAACTGGCCGAAGTTATCGACTTAGTTATTCAAAATCATTTGATGAAGCCAGAACTGACATTACATTCGCAGGGTATCGTTTCTCTGATGAAACCTATCGCTCTTTGCAACAAACGTTGGATGAACGACGTACAGGTAATGAAAGCCAAGCTCAAAAAGAAAGCTATCAAGTTAATATTAATAAATATTTTGATGATTTCTCATTGGGTGGAAACTACCAATATAATACTTATTGGAATAGTGAAACAGAAGAACAATACAGCTTATACCTAAGTACTCTTTTAAATTGGGCGGCTATTGGGCTAAAAAATATTAACCTGACAGCGTCTGCAACTCGTTCAAAAAGAGCAGGATATCAAGATGATGCGATCAGCTTATATTTCACTATTCCTTTAAGTCAAGGAAGTAGCGTCAGCTTTTCTGAAGGTTATACCCGCAACCAAAATGGCCAACACAGCTCAACACATAATATCGGCTATAGCGGATATAGTGAGCAGCGCAATTATAACTTAAATGTCGGTTATCAAACAGGAAGCCATCAGGATGACCAAACCAGCTTTAGTGGTTATTTAAACCAAAATCTTCCTTATGCCTCCATTTCAGGAAACGCAAGTTATGTCCCGAACGAATATCACAGTGTTGGGGGATCAATTAATGGTGGAATTACCTTAATTAAAGAAGGCATTGCCATGCACCAAGCCGCTTATGGCGGTACTCGACTCGTTGTAGAAACACCTGGAGCAGCTAACGTTCCTCTGAGTGGTGGCGTTTATCAAACTAATCACTTTGGACTCGCTGTATTGCCAAATGTGAGTAGTTATCGGAAAACCAGTGCATCTATTAATACCAGTAAATTACCAAAGGATGTTGAAGCATTAGAGACTGTCACCGATGCAACTTTGACTCGTGGAGCAATCGGATATCGTCGCCTCAACGTTATTCAAGGTGAAAAAACGTTCGCTCGCTTAAAGCTGGCTGATGACACTTATCCACCTTTTGGCACTAGCGTGCGTAATAGCAACAATATTGAACTCGGAATTGTTGGTGAACAAGGTATTACGTGGATTGTTGGTATCCAACCTAAAGACTTACTCAATCTCTATTGGGGAAATAAACACCAGTGTAGCGCCCATGTGCCTGATGTGATTAATCCTCAGGAGATTTACCCAACTATTATTTGCCGTTAATAAGAGAACTAAGATGAAATTGAATTCCCCTTTTTTATTACTTACTAGCGTATTCACGCTGACTATGAGTGTAATTTCAGTTACGAATGCTGCGGTTACACTTGATCGCACTCGTATAATTTTCGATGGAAATCAATCGTCTATTAATATTACGATCCGTAATGATAACCCGGAGCTACCTTATTTAGCCCAGTCTTGGTTGGAAAATGCATTAGAACAAAAATTGGAAACCGGCCCTATTATTGCCACTCCGCCGATTCAGCGCATGGAGCCCAAATCAACTAGCCTAGTTCGCCTAAGCACCGCACCTGACATTGCAAAGTTACCGCAAGACAGGGAATCCCTGTTTTATTACAACCTGCGTGAAATCCCGCCTAAATCATCAGAAGCGGGTGTGTTGCAAATTGCATTACAAAGCCGTGTAAAACTATTTTATCGCCCTGAAAACATTGTTGCACAAAGCAAAACAGATTGGACGAAACATATAACATTAACAACAACATCATCGGGCTATACGTTAAATAATCCAACACCATTTTATTTAACTGTAATTGGTTTAGGGAACAGCCAAAAACAATCTGAAGAAAGTGATTTTGACGCGGTTATGGTACCGCCAAAATCTAATCAAATGATTAAATCCTCCAAATTTTCAACACCTTACCTGACATATATCAATGATTATGGTGGAAAGCCTTCACTTGCTTTCAAATGCCAAGCTTCAAAGTGCAGTGTGACGGAATAATGAGTAAAAAATAGATAGGAGCAGAACAATGAAATTGAATTACCTAGCACTATGGGCTTTTGCTATACCTATTTTTGCTGAATCTGCTGTGCCTGTGACAACAGGCACGATATATGTCAATGCGCGTATTGTTACTGCTCCTTGTCTACCTAATATCTCATTAAAATTAAATGAAAGTACTTTAATTGCAGCAACCTATAGCGTGGAAATGCATTTTTCTCATTGTAGCAAACCAATACAAAAGCAAGCTTGGGCGCCGTTTACACTGAAATTAGGCAATAACCAATACGTGCTAACACAACCACGACGCAATAACACCATTTTATTCTCTATTCCTGCTAGTAATAAGATGCAACGTGTGGAAATAAATTATGACTAGATACTCAACATTATTATTTAGCCTTTTATTCCTAACATGGAATACCAGCTTTGCCAATAGCCTAACCGTTTACTTTGAGGGTGTGCTAGTGCCTCTTGGTTGTCGGCTGAGTGATGATGATACACAAAAAAAAATATATCTTTCTGGGCTACGTTTTTCTTCAATCGAAACATTAGGACGTTCAGATATGCAGCCATTTAAGTTGGATATCATGGACTGTTCTGCAATGGCTTTGAATAAAACGATCAAAATAACGTTAAATACCCAAAATATTGAAACACATAATGGTATTAATTATTTAAAAACCACTGGTGAATCTAATGTGTTATTAGCTCTGACTGATAGTCGTGGTAAAGAACTGGAGCTTAATACAACAATTGATGTCAGCACAGTTACTGAATCAGGTAAAGGATCCGTTAATACACTTTTATTTGGTGTTTATGCTCAAAAACCCTTTAGTACTCGTTTAAAAACAGGGGGGTTTTCCTCAACTGTTACTTTTAATCTTGATTATCAATAAGGAGAATTGAAATGAAATTCATTTGTTTTTCATTCCCTTTAATTAGCTTATTAGTTTCCTTAGGTACTCAAGCAGATGTGCTAATTTCTCTTTCTGCTAAATTGGTTCGGCCGCCATGTGTACTTACAGCAGAAAATGGCGAAAAAGAATTAGTCATTAATTTTCGAGAGGTGGCGCTAGACAGACTAACTGAAGAAAAACAGTCCTTTGGTATTCTCATTAAACAATGTGAACTTCGAAAAAATTTACAAGTTTACCTATCTCCTAGAGAAGGAAGTACTTTAACAATAAACAATGAAACCGTGCTTGCGACCTCTATTAATGGATTGGGTATTCGTTTTTCAGAAGAAAATAAAAGTAATGCGCTCAACCTTAATAAATGGGAAAGGATTGCTCCATCCGTAAGTGGTGATACAGGGAAAGTTGTTATTCAATCACAATTAGTCACTAATCAAGCTATTGAAAATCTCACTGCAGGGCCATTTAGTGCCGCTTTATCAGTGATGGTTGATTATCTGTAATATTGGGAAGTCTTTATGAAAAATATAAAAATATATTCACCATTACTTTTGTTACTACTCTTAATTAGCTTAAATTCCTATAGTGCGACCCGCTATTCAGGAAGTGGTGGTGGTTATAAAATGAGCTTAGTATCTAACAACTCCGTTGTTTCTAACACCCCAGCAATTGGAAGTGATAACAATAAATATTTTTTAATCGCTCCAGCAAATAGCTCCGGTATTGTTATTAATGAAAGTACATCTCAGCCTTATGGCTCTGTATATTGTACTGTGAACTTCTTACAAGGTAATTATTCCGCTGGTCTTCCTTGGAGCTACGCCTACCACCGTGTCTTTGCCTATATGCCAGAGGCAGGCTTTACTATTGGTGGGCTGACCGCATATAAAATAAACAACAATACATTTTTTACTCTTTATTCTGAGAATGGAATAACCAGTGGCTGGCGAAATATTTCAGGGAGAGGATGTTCTAATGAAGAAATGGGGCCATTAGCAACATCATTTTTTACTGTTCATTTTCCTTTTACCGTTAGAGTTTATGTCAAAGATATTCCTGTTGATGGAAAAATTGTTATTCCAAACGCAATGATCGCAGGTTATACACGATTATTCCAAGACTATGGAACTCCGACTATTTATGTACCTGCAGATAAAGCCACCGTTAAATTAGACCTTGCTACATCGGTTATCAATTATCCGTCAAATTGCCGTTCTAGTATTGATAATTTAAATATTGATCATAAAACACTGGATGCTTATGAATTTAATAGTAAAGAAACTCGTACTGTTACCTATACATGCGATAGAGTGCAGCCAGTTAAAGTAAAATTAACTTTAGACTATGCCACAGATAGCGATCCACAAAAAAGACTCCCTTTAAAATCAGGAAATAATACTATTTACTCTGAGCTTACACTTTATGATGAACAAAATAATCAAAGTGGAAAAACATTTGAAACAACAATAGATAAAGTAAAAAACATTGTGATTGAAAGTAAAGTTTCAGGTTATGACGCCGAACCTGGAGACTACAAAGGTAATGCTTGGTTAATCGCCACATTTATTTAATTTAGCGGTAAGTGTACTATGATAATAATATCCCGCGCACTATTTATTGGTATCTTTATTGTTTGGCACCTTGCTAGTCTTATTTATATCGATAGCCTAGGAAGCCTAAGACAATCATTGCCACAAAACATTATTAGTTGGTTATCTATTTCCTTGACAATATCTATTATTGCATTTACTGTTTTCTATCGAAAAATTAAAATAATCATTACATTACCTGCTATTTGCTACTGTTTGTCTTTAGCCATTCTAATGATGGGATCAATATCTTATCAGGGAGAAAATAATAGCATTGATTTTTGGTATTGCTCTGGTATTACTGTTGGCGTATTACTCTATATTGCAGGGTTACAAGTGAGAAAAAAATGGTTAATACAATCATTTTGTATTTACTGTTATATCACTATTAGTGTAGTTCAAGCCTTTATCACTGCATATCAATATATATTTGAAGCAGATATTTTTTATCTTGCCTCTGGTATGCGGTCAAATGGATTATCACAACAAGTCAATATATTATCAGTTAACATGGCGACTGCATGCTTATTATCTCTAATGACTCTTGTATTATCACAATTTTCATTGTTGTCTGAACGTTATGAAAAAATTAGGGTTGTATTACTAGGAATTTGTATTTTGTTTTTCACATTAACTTTAGTCGTTCTGCAGTCTGTTATTGCTTGGCTAAGTTTTACCGTTTGTGCCTTTATTTTCATTTGCCTTTTTTACAAGAAAAACCCTCTGCGTGTTAGCTCTAGTTATTTTATTATTGCTGTAGCAATTTTTATTGGAATTTATCTAATAAGGCTATGCCCTCAGTATATTGCAACTGACATTATGAACCAATTCCATTTAAAACAAATGTTGCGTTTTTCTATTACTTTATTCTTAGAGAAACCTTATGATGCATGGGAGCAGTCTTTTTTATTTGAAAACAGTTATGAAAGAACAGCAATTCCTTTTTTTAGCCCTAAAATGTATATTGTCCCTCATCCACATAATGAAATATTACTCTGGCTGATGACTGGAGGGTTCATTAATTTGATTTTTTTATCTTTATTATTAACCGGAGGTATCTATGTCGTATTTCAATCTTTTATAAAATATAAAATTAACGGAAATGGTTACCCATTGGCAATCATTCTATCAATAACCCCTATTATTATACATAATCATGTTGAATACCCTTTTTTACTTTCTGTATTACACTGGGGGATCGTCATATTATTTCTATCATTCTCAGATGCCGCTTTCGCATTAGAAGAACAATCCCTATTTTATATTAACAAGCAACTCTCTTATTTATTCAGCTTTATTATATTTATTATTGGATTGGGTGTATTTATTATTGGGCTATTTCTATTTAATGGAGAGAAATCTTTTTATGCACAGGGTAGTTATCATAACGAAAGCATAACAATTCGAGTATCGAGTTCAATTAGCTTAGAAAAAAATAACGTATAAAAAAACATAAATAAACCTTATTTTCACTCAAGTAGTGTTATATTAATCAGGACAGTATTATGAGAATATATCAAACTGAAATTTCAAACACCTATATAGGACTACAACTTCGTAAGCGCCGCTTGCAAATGGGCTGGACAGCACACACTTTAGGGAAAAAGTCGGGATTAAGCCAACAGCAAATTTCCCGTTATGAACGCGGTACGCAGAATTTTACGATTCATCGACTATGTATATTTGCTAATGTACTGCAGTGTGACCTAGATTATTTTCTTGAACAGAATATCTATGAGAGCCATTCCCTTGTCGATATAAATCTTTAAGCACTGTTTAAGCAGTAAAATCTGATTTTGTCATAAAGCAAGATCAGATTTTCTTTATTCTAACCTCACTTTCATTCTTTTCTGATTGCATAAACGATAAGGCTCTTATATTTTTAACTCAAATCACTGATCATGGGTTAAAAGATACCAATATGACCATCACACTTATCGTTGTATTTGTTTTACTCTTATTGGCCATAGGTTGGGGGATCTCTATCTATAACCGCCTGATCAATACCCGTAATCAAGTCAGCAATCAATTTGCCAATATTGATGTTATTTTAAAGCAAAGAGCAGATCAGATTCCTCAGCTAGTCACTATTACGGAAAAAGCGATTGAACATGAACAAACGTTATTTACCTCATTAAGTGATGCACGCCAACGCTATTTCAATGCCCAAAATATGAATGAAAAAATCGCAGCATCGAATGAAATGAACCGTGCACTGGGTAACCTTGTAGCCATTGCGGAAAATTACCCCACCCTCATTTCTGGTGAGCAATTTACCCAATTACAAATCGCTTTAAGTGATGTTGAAAATAAAATAGCCCAACGACGTGAAGGCTTTAACGACGCAACAACAGAGTATAATACTGCAATACAAATGTTCCCTGATAGCCTAATTGCCAATGCCTTTCGTTTTTCAGCACTGCCATTACTTGATATTTCTGAAGATGAAAAAAAATATCAAGGCGTCCAGTTTAAATAATGTCAGCCTAAAGGTATTAATGCGTGAATATGTATTTTTTACTCGGAGCCGCTATTGGTACTTTCATTTTATTTATCGATAACAAGTTCTCGGTAAATAAAAAAGTAAACTGGGGAATTATTCCTTTTATCAGTGTTGCTTGTGGCATGTGGTACTCACTCTCACCTTCCACCCGTGATTATGTCAGTATCATTTATTATGTCGTTGTACTGGTCATCACCTTTTTTATTACTCGTAGTGTCGTCAGTTCTAGCAAAGTAGCCTATCAACGTTATCAACGCTTACAAAATGAAGGCTCATCAAAGTTTAGTGCGTTTCTTAGAGTCCTTGTAGGAATGCTGATCGCCACTTGCCTATTTGCTGGGTTCTTTATCGACATGCGCGTATTTTTTATCGCATTTGTCTTAGCCTTCGTATTTAAAGCAATTGAAAATACACCAACCAAGCGCTTCTTAAAATTTCAGAAAAACCTAGCCACCTCTAAAATACGCTCAATGGCGATGGGACTTGTGGAAATTGAAGGGAAAATCACAACGGGTACTGTCATTAAAAGCCAACTAGGTAATAAAAGCTGCTATGGTTCCTTTTATTTTGAATATTCCATATCAAAAGATAAAGACGGTAAAAAAAGCTATACCTTACAAAGTAGTAAATGCAACATGCACAGTTTTACCCTAACGGATGATACGGGTTCTGTTAAAGTAGAATGTGACCCTGATTATTTCGTTTACCCGGGCTTAGAGCCGCATATGGATGTTGAAAGCGGTAATCGCCGTTACACAGAGTATTTACTCGAAGCAAACCGCAGTTATTTATTAATTGGTACAGCAGACGCTAACGAAAAAGGCGAATCAATTATTATACGTAAAGCACCTCATATGCTATTAGGCGTCTCCCCCTCAGACTATGTCGTTCGTTGGAACAAAACAGGTCCATTACGTCGAAATTTAGCTATTACCGCCATGATTGCACTTTTTCTGATTGGTGTGATTTTAGTTACGCCAATGGATTATCAAAACGGGCAGCTAAATATGCATTTCGACCAGATCGCATTATTTGATGGTAATGACTAACATGGAAAAGCTTATTTTTTTCATCATCATTGCGGTTATTAGCTATATTTTTATACGCTATCTTATTAATATTTATAATAATATTGTATTTTTAAAAAGCAATTGCCATAAAGCGTTTGCTAATATTGATGTATTGCTAAAGAAGCAAATTGAATTAGTGCCGGTATTAACTCACATTGCAGATAAAGCGATGGCACATGAAAAACAGCTGTTTAGTGGATTGATTGCCAGCCGTCAGCGCTATTTATCCAGCAGCGCGATCGAAACCAAAGTCGATATTGCGAATCAACTGCCAGCGAAAATAAAGCCACTGCTCGCGGTTGCAGAAAACTACCCAACACTAATTAGTAAAGCAGTCCTAATGGAATTACAAACCCAAGTAAAACATATTGAAGACCAAATTGCAGACCGACGTGAATTTTTCAACCAAACCGTCACACTCTACAATACGGATATTCATGTTTTCCCCAATCTTATTTTTGCCAGATTATTTCGTTTTAAAGATATCCCCCTACTCTACTCTAAATAATTCGAGTTGCAGGTAGGCGACAAAGGAAGATAGGCCGATGAGCATACACGAGTATGTGATTCGGCTAGCTGAGTGTGGTCAACACCCTTGCAACTTGAAGTATGACGAGTATATGGTAAACAGGAGCGTTTATAATGATAAGTATCCCTTTCTCTTGGTTTGGTTTCACCGATTGGCTCATTGAACAAGAGGCAGGGCTTATCATTATGTTTGCGACATTCGGTACACTACTTTTAACGGTTGCCGTCCTTATCATCCTCAATATATTCGGGTTAAAAAAGTACTCGCTCTACATTGCAGGTGCTTTATTTTGTTCCGTTTTCATTAGCATGATGGTCATGATCCCACTGTTACTGCTTTTTAGTATTGAAAATTCAATTAAGTTGCAACTTGTCTGGTTGGTGATCGTTGCCAGTTGCTTAATTTCATTTTTAAGCAACCGACACTATTTAGATATCTACTTCAATTCCATTGCAAAGAAAGCGAATAAAGAAGTCAAAAAAACAAAATAAGAAACGTAAAAAGTAGTACCGGGTCTATTTATATTAAACTCGCTCTGTTTCTAATCGCTGCATATAGCGGTAGTGCGAAAATGTCACTAACAGCGCAATAAAGGCAATTAACGCCCCTAATATAAACCCACCGGAATAGCCTACCGCTGCGGTTAAACCTACAAGCATCATTGAACTGGCTAATTCACCAATATCACGGGTACTTTGTACTGCAGTCATATCAGTACCCGCTTGCTGATAGCGCGATGCAAATTGCATCCCGGCCGTCATTATCGCGACTGATGTGATCCCCGCAGATAACGAACCAAACGTAATACACAGTGCAACTAAAGAAATAGAAACACCATTAGCCGATTGCAACAGCCATAACAATGAAGATAACAAAGCAAATAACAGACCAAATGAGAAAGCCCGCCACACACCGATTTTACCGATTAACCACGCTCCACCACCACAGCCTAGGACTAATGTGACCATCCCCCCTGCCATGCCCATTTTACCAATTTGCGCTAATGACCAACCCGCATCATTTAGGAATAGTTTGGCTAAACCAAAGCCGGAAACAGCCGTCACCGCAGAAAGCAAAGTTAATAACAATAAACGCGGAGCACCACGACGTTTTACCGTCTTTAATAGGCTCGCTTTTTCGTTCATTTCCTGTGTTATTGATGGCGTTTTTAATGGACAGACACTAATAAACAATAAACTGAGTAACGGCACGCAGGCTAAAACCCCCAAAGCAAGGTGTTGGCCTAAACTTTCACTCATGATCATCAACCCTGCGCCACCAATAAAAAAGCCCGCCATCACCCCTGCTATCTGTACTGCATTGATCTTTGATAACATTGTGCCACTGACCTGCTCCGCAGCCATACCATCTGTTGCAATATCTTGGGTAGCACTGGCAAGGGAAGCGGCAAACAACAATACAATGCAGGGTAAAGCATTCTCAACCGATAACCCGATGGTGCTTAGTGCGAACATCGTTATCGTGACAATAATTTGCATTGGAATAATCCAACTTTTACGGCGACCTAAACGGTTCCCCCAATGGTTATCAACAAACGAAGCCCATAAAAATTTCACCACCCATGGCAAACCGACTAATGGCAAAAAAGCTAATGCTTTCAATTCGCCTCCATCATGGCGTAAAAAAGTAGGCAATGCATCCATTGCTATCCCCATCGGTATCCCTTGCGCAAGATAAAGTAACCCCAATGTCACCACTAACTGTTTATTTTGTAATAGATCTTTCATACTCACTCCGCGCACGCTTTGCTGTGCCTGACAATTTTCGACAACCGAATAAAATACATAAAAGCCCTATTCCGCCACATAACAAAACGAGATTGATACGAGAAAAAGGCAACGAACTAAACAGATAGGAGGCTATAAATGCGAATAGCAACAAAGCAGCAGAGAATAAAAGGCATGCCTGCAAGCTCAACTGTGCATTTTTGCAGGGTAAACTCGCTATACAGGCTATCCCCCAGCCCATAAAAAAGTGTATTGGTAGCAAAGCAGTGAACCATGGTATTAGCGCTAATAGTGCGCATGCGGACAACAGCAATCCACCACAACTGCCCACAATGAACCTTGCCGCTAGGCTATAATTTCTTTTCCAACACCACATGGCGAGGCCGACAGAAACCAATATCAGCCCACTCACCCCTGCGATAAAATGCAGATAACTCAATGTATTACTTATTTTAGGTAACCATTGATATTGCCCATAGTGCAAAGGTTGGATGGCGATAAAAGCACGTGTCCAAATACCTTGCTGTGCAGAATCCCGCACTGCAACTAACTGGCGCTTTTTACTATCAAATTGATATTGTTCAAAGTTAGAGGTAGATAACTGTCCATTACGCACACCGCCAATCACCCACGTATCACCTTGCTTGAACAAGGTTTGAGGGATAAAGCTAGGGACTGTTTGCTGTAATGCGCTGATTGCCGCAGTAATCGAGCTTTCAGCCACGGGAACCGGTGTTTTCAGTGGTTTAAACTCGCCCATCAAGGTTTTCATGATAATTTGTGGATTATCCGGAGCAGCCCTTTCACCAAGGGAAACCGTTCCTAGCGCCCCTAGGCCTGATAATGCTCCGGTAAACGCAAATAAAACCAGCCACGGATAACACCATAGGCCAAGCCAGCTATGTAAATCATGGAGAAATACTCTCAAGTGTGTAACACGCGGCAAGCGCACCATTGTGGATATTCTGCGGCGTTGTATCACTAGCCCTGTGATTAACAAAACGGCGAATGCAAAACCAAATAAACTGATAAAAACTCGCCCAGGAAAATCCATAAATAAGTTTTTATGTAATGTTACTAGCCACATTGTCGGGCTGTTTAAGACAACCAATTCACCGTTAATCGCGCTATAGCTTAATTCACATCTTCCCATACCTTGGCAAAAAGTGATCTCAGGATTATGCTGCTCAGGCAGCTGGATCATGGTTGCACTTGGTTGCAACGCAAGAAGCTGTTCGAGTGGTAATAACTCACCTGAAAGTGGCACATTGTTCCACCATAACCGCAATGCATCACTACCTAAGCTCCAACACCCTGTGAATAGGATCACAAACAGAAAAACGCCAAATAGCGCCCCCGCACTGCGATGTAATTGGTCTAAACGACGAGTGAGAGGCTGTTTATGCTTCATACCCACCCCGCCATCATTAAAAAAAGCGGCAATAGCCACCAGCTATAGCTACGTACTAATAATTTTCGCCAATTTAGTGCACTGAAGTTATAAACTAATAATCCCATCGTGATGATAACGCTTAGAAATATTGCACCATATACGCGTTCGAGCGGATCTGCTGATGGATAAAAACGTGCTATCAACATAGATAGCACGATCCCACCGAACAACGTGCCAATAACTGCTAGGCAACTGACTAATTTCATTAAAAATCAGCCTTCAATGTAAACATTACATTACGTGGATCACCATAGCGGTTATTCCATTGTGGAGAGAAGAGTCCTGAGTAATAACGACGGTCGAACAAGTTATTAACATTAACCGCTGCCGTCCATGTCTCATCGATTTGGTAACCTAAGCGGGCATTAAAAATGGCATACCCACCTTGACGCAAGGTTACATTACCATTGCTAGTGCTGTAGGCGCTTTGCGCTTGCATACCACCGCCCAAGCTCCATTTGCGCTCATTCCAAGGTAGGTCATAGTTAGACCACACGCGTAGCATATGACGAGGGGTTAAAGTGTTATAAGACTCCCCTTGGTGCTGGCTGTCATCACGGTATTTCGTATCCGTATAGGTATAACCCACCGATACATCCCAAAATGGGGTCAGATAACCAATACCTTCAAGCTCAAAACCTTGGCTACGAACTTTACCACCACTAATGAAATAGTTATTAAAGCCCCCTGTTGGGTGTGCAGGATCAATTTGTGGGTTATTTTTAATATCAATTTGGTAAATAGCACCTGATAGGTTTAATCCGCCGTTGAATAGCGCGCCTTTGACACCCGTTTCAAGCGTTTGCCCTTCAACAGGCTTGAGCATTTTTCCGCTCCACGTTTTTCCTGTTTGTGGCTGATAGACTGTTGAATAGCTGCTATACCATGACCATTGCGGCGTAAAATCCCAAATCACACCACCGTAGGGAGTAAGGCGGCCATTTTCGGTGAAGTTTGCTGTTGGTGTTTTGACATCCCACCAGCTATCACGCACCCCCGCAATAACAGTAACAGGTTCGATCACTTTGATACGTCCCATCCCGTATAGACCCTTTTGCGTCGTTTTGGTTGGCCCTGCGGAGCTATAAGCGCCAACATTAGGTTTTGGTACACTGTGAGGGTCCCAACGATACACGTTCACTGGCACATTTAAGGCGGGGTCTAAATCTGCGCTATATTGCTTTTCACTGGCATGTGAGTAACTTGCACCGACAACTACATCATGGGTTAACCCCCATGCGTCTACCTTACCGTTTAAACTGGTATCTAAGCTGGTTTGTTCGTTACGGAATTTATACGCTCCCCCCATTAACATTGCACCATCACCGGTTACAGGGTCGATATTTCCCCATGCTCCTGCGTACAATAATCGGGCATTTACATGTTGATACTCTGCGTTAAGCTTATATTGCCAATCATCATTGATTTTATGTTCAATACCCGCAAATGAACGGGAGGTATCCCACTTGAAGCGGTCCCAATCCACATCTAAATAGGTTTTACGTGGTAGATGTAAATCACTGCCATCTTTACCGAAAGGAACACCTGCCATATTGGTAACAGAATCAATTGTTTGGAATTGTGCCCCCATACGCAGTAAAGTATCTGGGGTAACATCGATGTCAACAGTACCGTACATCAACCGTGTTTGTTGGTCAGAAATATCATAAAAATAGTCTTTATCTTCCCATGCCATGACAAACCGCCCACGCACTGAACCTGATTGATTCAGTAGGCCCCCAACGTCCACTTCTCCACGATAACGATCCCAACTTCCCGCACTTAAGCTCAACTTGGCCATATTTTCTTTTGGCGCATGTTTTCTTACCATATTGACGGTTGCGGCGGGGTTTCCCATACCATGTAAAAGGCCGTTCGACCCGCGAAGAATTTCAACCCGCTCATATACCGCCATATCTTGAGGAGAACTGGCCATGTTACCTAATAGAGCTGGCACACCATCAATTTCAAATGAATCAATCTGGAAGCCACGCACATAATAAGCCGTTGTTAACTTCACATAGGGCGCACTGGTTACCCCTGTTGCACGTTGCATGACATCATCAAGCGTTTGTAGGTTTTGTTTTTCAATTTGCTCTCTATCAATCACGCTAACAGATTGCGCCACTTCCCGTGGTTTGAGTGCAATTTTTCCGAGTGTTGTCACCCCCGGTGCAACATAGTCATCATCAATCTCTGAAGATGCGGTCACTTGTATAACATCCTGTTTCGGTTGCATAGGTGCTGCATTCACCATCGCAGAGCAACTCACTGTTGCACACAAAAGGGCACAAGGTGTTAAGCGGAATTTTCCGCGTGACTTAATGTTATAAACGGACAGCATTTCCCACCCTAAAAAAGTTAAATGATAATTGTTATCAATTTAACAATTAATGTAATGGGATACTTTCGACTGCCGGAATTTGTCTATCGTTATCCGGCTACACACTGTTATTTTTTGAGTTGATTAGGTGAAATGCCAAAACGTTTGCGAAATGCAACGGAGAAATGAGCGGGGGTATAGCCGACTTGGTAAGCCACTGTTGAGATATTTGCATCATTCATACTCAATAGCTGGAAAGCTGTTTCCAAACGGGTCTCCTGCAACCAGCCATAAATACTATTGCCAAATAATTGGCGAAAGCCTTGTGTGAGCTTACGGGTATTGACCCCTAACCGTTTAGCCAATTCATCTAAACTGGGTGGGGATTCCATTTCCTGAATCAATATAGTTTTTGCCATATGCAAGATATCAATATCTCTCTGGCGTAATACGCTCATAACAGGCGTATTTGTATGAGATAGCGAATGATGTAAGCACAGTGCCGTAATTTCAGACACTTTAGCGCTTAAATAAAGTTGGCGTAATGACGAATGAGTCGGGCAAGCAAATAACTGATGAGTGATCGCCAGTACACTCGGTGGAATAACCAACTGTAATAGCTTTGGGGAACGAGGATGATAACAAGTATCTGGTAAACTTAATTGTTGCATTTCCAACCATTCAGGAGAAATATCTATCATGGTGTATTTCATGGTTTGCTGGCCATAAAATTGATTATTCAATAGATAATTTTGCGAGCTGCTCGATAAAATCAAAGAAGGTGAATTGACTTCAACATTTTGTCCCGCGCTACTACGGCAACCCATTGCTCCTTGATGGATAGCCACAATTTTGAGCCCAGCGGCTTGTTCTTCTTCAATACCTAAATCACGGTTAATCAGAAACTCACCGCGGCGGATCCGGATAAATTCACCAACAGATTGTTCTTCACGGGCTGAATGTGCTTGTGTGAATTTATCTTCAATACGCTGCTGCATAGGGCTCTTACCTAGACGAATAAATAAACAGTTATAGTGGCAAAAAAACACCAAGATAACAATAATTATCATTCGCAATAAAAAAGAGGAGATTAATTATCTTAAATTGAAGATTTGACTATAGCTTTTAGGGTTCAAACGCAAATAAAGAATCAATGTTACTAATACAAAGACCACATGCATTGCCCATACCCATGTAAAACTCTGGCTGACTTGATGTAACCAAGCCGCCACTAATGGCCCAAATGCAGCAATAATAAAGCCACCAGCCTGCATCAACGACGTTAATGCGCCTGCGCTAACGGGATGAGGAAGGTGATCTAAAGCCGTAATAATACTGAGTGCAAAGCAGCCGCCTAACCCCATACCTAATAACGCCACCCATAAAAGTGGCACATCGCTGGCAAACAGCATCAACCCGGAAAAACCAAGTGCTTGGCAACTGAGCGTGACTATCAACCAAAAGCGACGATCAATATTATGTGAAGCAAATACAGGGATCATTAGCGCAGATAACGCCTGAAACACCGTTAATATGGCAACAAACGTGCCACTTTGTGCAGCACTCATTCCCTGCTCTTGGAAAAAAGGTGCCAACCAAGTCACTACGGTACCATAACCCGCATTAATCAGCCCAAAACCTGCCATCAACAACCATGCTCTCGGCTTTCGTAAGAACACCAATACTGAAACTGATTCTACTTTTGAACTCCGCTCTGTATGTACATTCGCCCAAATAGCCAACAACGCCAGCAAAGCTGGGAAGGCAAGCCACGCTAAGGCAATCTGCCAATGTCCTGTCATTTCCTCAACTAAAGGAGTGAGCTGTGCGCCAATTGCTCCCCCCGCCATTAACGTGGCGGAATACAACCCTGTCATCATCGCCATTTTTTGGGGGAAATTCGCTTTAATGAGCCCAGGAAATACCGATTGAATATAAGCCGCCCCCACACCACATAAAAAAGCCGTTAATAATAAAGCCGCACCATCAACAACAAAGTAACGAGCGAGTGAACCGACTAGCAGTAATAGCATTGCAGTACTGATCCCTGCACGCTCGCCTATACGTTGGTTTAACATCGGTACAACCAATGCCCCAACTCCCATCAATAACATGGGTAACAAGGTTAAAAGCGAAATGCTTTGATAACTCATCCCTGTCGTTTGAATGATATTGTCGATAACGGGCCCTGGGCCCGTCATAAAGGGCCGTAAATTCAACCCGACTAAGACAATGGTCAGTATCAACGCCAACGAAGATGGTGCTGTTTTACTCATTTAGATTGCCGTTCCCACCACTGTTGGTATAGGGTGCTGCGCATTTCACCGTTGGGCTTTAATTGCTCAAACCGTAAACCTGATTGCTGTTCAGGCGCGACTCTCAGCGCTTTGGCAATGGCATCCGTAGAAAGCCCAAAAGGTGCGGCATCATCGTTTGAATAGGCGTAAACGACCCGAGAGATACCCGCCATTCGCATGGCAGCAAGGCACATAGGACAAGGCTGCCCACTCGCATAAACCACACAGTCATCTAATTTCACGCGGCTTAATTTTTGCCCTGCCTGACGCAGCGCCATCAGCTCTGCATGGGCAGTTGGGTCATTGAGCTCAAGCATCTGGTTGACGCCACTTGCAACGACTTGCCCATCACAGACAACAATTGCGCCAAAAGGTCGTCCGCCAGCTTGCACGTTTTCCATTGCTAAGTTGATAGCTTGTTGCAAAAATTGCGTATCCGACATTATTTCGCTCCCGAATTCTCAAGAATTTCAATCAAATTACGGTAACCTTTGCTTTTTGCCAACGTCAACGGTGATATCCCCGAGCCATCCGCTAAATTGACATCTGCGCCACCTTTAATTAATTCAGTGACAATTTGTGCGTACTTATCGCTACCATCACCCAAAATAATCGCCTCAATCAGTGCAGTCCAACCCAACCGATTAACGTGATTCACATCAACCCCTGCATCAATCAAGGTTTTGACCGTCGTTACGTGTCCACGTTCTGCGGCAGGGATCAACGCGGTTCCCCCGTAGCGATTAGTGCTTTTCAAGTCAGCGCCATTTTTCAGGGTTAATAGTAAAATATCTTGCAGCCCACGCGCCCCTGAATAAAGGTACGGTGAATCTTGCATGTTATCCTTCGCATTCACATCTGCACCGCGCTCAATTAAATAGCGCGCCACATCCACACGGTTTTCATGGGTTGCCGCCATCAGCGCAGTACGTTGGCGTAAATCGCGTTGTTCAATATTTGCGCCTTGCTCAACCAAGGACTTAACAGCTTGTAGATCACCTTGTTCCGCCAATGACACCAAAGAATCAAGTTGTGAATTCGCCATACCTTTCACCATAAATACCAATGAAACTATAAGAATGCTAGCTAAGTGAACCAACCATTTCCCACGTAAAAAGAATGTTTTCATGATTAATCTCCCCGATGACTCTTTAATCTACTGAAAAAGTATGTTATTTAAAAATTAAATAACTAAATGATAGGTATTTATAAAATGAATCCATTGCTCAATCTTGTTTTGTTGAAAACCTTTGTCACTGTTGCTGAAACAGGGAATTTCACCGTGGCTTCACAGCATTTAAATTCAACGCAATCAACATTGAGCCAGCAGATTCAACGGCTAGAAACTTTAGTCGGCCAGCCTTTATTCGTCCGGGGACACCGCATACTCACCTTAACCGAAACGGGTGAAGTTTTGTTGAGTTATGCAAAAAATATCTTAGTGCTCAATGATACCTTCTTTATGAAAATCACTGGCAACGCAGTAATTCAAACTATTCGCCTCGGTTTTCCTGAAGATCTCGCTTCTGGCCAAGTGACCCCAACACTTGCTGCATTTATGCAAGCTAATCCCAATGTACGGTTAGAGGTCACCAGCGGTTTAAGCCGCCAGCTTCATCAACGCTACCAACATGGTGAGTTAGATTTAATTATTGTGAAACAGAAAAAAGGCGAATTTAAAAGTGATTACCATTGGCCTGAGCCATTATGTTGGCTAATGAGCAACCAATATAAACACTTCAATAATGATTCCGTACCCTTGGTAGTTTTTCCTGAAAATGGCCTGTATCGTAATGATATGTTTAAGTTATTAGACAATGAACAGCGCCCTTGGCACATCACTTATACTTGTTCTAGCCTCGCGGGCATTCAAAGTGCGATCGCCGACGGGTTAGGTGTCAGCTTATTACCTTTGCGAGCAAAGCTGCCTCAACATCGAATTTTAACAGAAGAAGAGGGGTTCCCTGCCGCTCAAGAAATGGAAATTGCCATGCATTTCCACGCAAATACTTCGGATATTGTTACTCAGCTAGCCGAGAAACTGGCACAAAAATTGGGAGAGCGTGAGTGATGCATAAACTGATTGAATTAGAAAAAAAATTACATAGCAGCACTAACCGACAGAATAGTGATTTTCTTCGTGAGATATTACATGCGGATTTTTTTGAATTTGCTCGTTCTGGAGGAACCAGTGATAAGCGAGATACGCTTTTGTCATTGGCAAATGAAATGAAAACATCTATTTATTCAGAAAATTATCATTGCTCATTCTTGAGCGATAATACCGTGTTAATGACCTATACCAGTTTTGAATTACACCATAGTAAAAAAATCAAACTCACCCACCGTTCATCTATTTGGCTAAAAAATTCAGAAAACCAATGGCAGTTGCGGTTTCATCAAGGAACCCCGATATAACTCTCTACTAAAAAATTTGAAACCTACTGAAAAACAGCAGTCTCCATATGAAGACTGCTGTTTTTTATTGACGATTACTTATCAAAATAACCCGCTCGGATAGATGCCCCAATAAGGTTCACAACAAAGCGCCCGGCAGTCACCCCCGTTAGCTTAGATGGAATATCTTTGGCTGGGGTAATTTCCACAATATCCATACCAACAACGCGACCCTTCTTCACTAAACCGTGAATTAGGCTGCGAGCTTGCAAATAGGTCACCCCACCAGGAGCTGGGCCATCAACTCCAGGCATGATACTTGGGTCAATCCCATCTGCATCAATACTAATATAGTAGTTCGAATTATCAGGGATCCGGTCTAAAATGGCTTGCATTCCAACCTCATGCAGTTCGTAGGCTGGAATAACATGCGCCCCATGGTCTTTAGCCGCTTGGTAATCCGCTGGGCGTCCACTACCTTGCGCACGTAAACCAATTTGGAAAATTTCACCGATATGTTTCATTTCTGAAGCGCGGCGGATCGGGCTTGAAAGGCCAGTATCGACACCATTAACCTCTTCACGCCAATCTAAATGCGCATCAATATGCACAAGTGTAATCGGTCCTATTTCATTAAACCCCTGCAAAATAGGCGTTGTGATGCCATGATCGCCCCCTAAAACAATAGGAAGTGCTTTAGCTCTTAGTAATTGCCGAACCGCCTCAGCCGCACGTTGATGATGTTCCCCCAAAGGCTTTGATAAATCAGGAATAACATCACCACAGTCAACAAATTTAATATCTTTTCGGCCTTGTAATAGTGGCCCATCAATATCAAAATCATAATGATCTGGATGCCTAACAATTCGGTCACTCATATCACGTAAATATTGTGGAGCTCGAGATTGGTCATTGGTAAATGCGTGAGCACTATAAGCAGAACTAAATGGCATCCCTAGTATGGCAATATCCGCTTCAATGTCGGTCAATTCAGTCACTAATTCTGAATATAAAAATGTTTTATGCCCAACATTTGGGGGTGTCGTTAATTTTTTCATACAAACTATTCCTTCTTAGATTTAGTTTTATTTCTTTTATTTTTTATTTCTTAGCCACCAAATGTGTTAGCTAGGAATACAAATAGAGGAACACCAACAATATCCGTTAATACCGTTCCGGCGATTGGAATAATAATGAATGCCTTTCGTGAGAATAAACCATATTTATTACAAATAGCGTCCATAACCACTAAGCCATTTGGTGTTGCACCTAAACCATGTCCAATAAAACCAGCGGACATAACAGCAGCATCATAGTTTTTACCTAATGCGCGATAAACAACAAATATAGAAACTAATATTGTTGTAATAACCTGAGATATTAATATAATCGTTAGTGGTAATGCTAACTCATATAATTCCCAAAGTTTTAATTTCATCATTGCCATCACTAAAAACATTTCTAGTGATAGAGTAGAAATTAACACCACTGTATTACGAGATATTTTAATTATCGGTTTTCTTTCATTAATTGAATGAAATACAACACCAACAAATAAACTAAAAATATGGCCGGGAATGGTAAAGCCTGTTGCTGTGCTTATCCATTTCGCTGTCGGCATTCCGATAGCGAGTATGCTTAAAATAACCGCTCCTGTAATAATACATTGTTGGGCTGTAATTTTATCTTCTTTGCTGTTACTTTCTGCTAAATTTTCTAAATCAACATGGTCAGTTTCAATTTTTAATTTATTTCTTTGGATCAACCAGTTCCCAACTGGCCCCCCTAGAATTGACCCTGCAATCAAACCAAACGTTGAAGCCGCTAACCCAACATTCAGTGCTTGGTCATGACCAAAGGATTCAATCAGTGGTGCTAAAGATGCCGCCATACCATGACCACCCTGCATCGAGGCTTGGCCTGCCATCATGGCAACTAATGGCTCAATATCTAAAACATATGATAAACCAATGCTGACGCCATTTTGCATAAATGCCAGTCCCCAGCAAATTACCATATAAATCAGTAATATTTTCCCACCGCTCACTAATAGTTTAACACCTGTCATTAAACCAATTGTGACGAAGAATATATACATCGATAAGTCATATAATGTGTTATCAAAATTAAGTTCTACAATATTAAATTGATAAGCTAACCACATTACAATAGAAAACATAAACCCGCCGATAACAGGGCTAGGAATTGAATACTTCATAAAAAATGGGAACTTTTTTATAATTACATTGCTAGCGATTAATAATAAAGCCCCTAATGCTGTAAATGTAATCATATCTAATTTTATTGTTAACAATTCATCTGTGACCATAAATTAGAATCCTTTTGTATTTATATATATTTGGATTAATTATTATTTTGTGGCGCCACTTTGGTAATAATCTATTAACAACTACAACTTTAAGATATACGTATCTGATAGGAATAAAAGTGATATTTTTGATCCTATGGTTTCATAAAATGAAACCTTTTATAGAAAATAAAAATAATTTTAATAATTAAAATAAAACAACATTATTTGTGTCGTTTGTGTCCCAACAAAAATTAAGCTAGATTAGCATTTAGTGATTCATTTCACGTAATAGGTATAAATATGCATAATAAAAAATTAACGGAAAAAGACTTAAAATCATTACGTGTTTTTACTTCTGTTGCAGAAGTCGGTGGCTTTACCATTGCAGAAAAAAAATTAAATATGTCAAAAGCGTCAATAAGCCGCCATATTCGTGAAATTGAAGAAAAACTCGGAGTCCAATTATGTGAAAGAGGGCCTTCAGGCTTTAAGCTAACTGAATCAGGTTTATTTGTTATCGAAAAAGCAAAAACTGCTTTGAAAGCATTAGATAATATCAAAACTGAAGTTGATGAACGCCATGGGGTTTTATCTGGCACATTAGTTATTGGTGTTATTGAACATATTTTAACGGATCCACTCTGCCATTTATCAGCCACTATCGCTCAATTTACCCAAGAGGCGCCTAATGTCAAATTAGAGCTAAGCATACTCAACCATAATCAATTAAATAAAGCACTTAGCGACAGAACAATTCAAATTGGTATTCGGGGGCAGTATCACGAAAATAGCCGTTATAATTATCAATTCTTATTTATAGAAAACCATAAGCTTTATGTTTCTGCCAATACCGCCAGCAACAAGCATAATCTAGCATTGGTTTACCGGCCACATCCATTCACTGAAAGTATTTTAGCATCGGGTGAATTTAGTCGAGGCCCTGAAGCCGCTGGCCTTGAGGCCGTTGCTACCTTTATCGCTTCAGGTCACTATGTCGGAATTCTGCCCGAGAACTATGCCTCTCATATTAATTTTCGCCACTCACTGGTAGAAATGAACGATTCCCCTGTTTTTCATAACCGCATATGTGCGATCACTGAGGCCAGTAAACCGCTAACACAAAGTGAAGCATTATTTTTAAAACTACTTTCACAATTAAGTGAAACTTCGCTATCTACATGATCAAAAAATCCCCCAGTAAGTCACCTTACTGAGGGATTCATCACAAGAAACTTAATGCGTGTTAATTACAGAACATCAACACAGTTCAGTTCTTTAAATGCTTGCTCTAAACGAACAACCATTGACTCTTGTGCTTTACGCAGCCATACACGTGGGTCATAGTATTTTTTGTTAGGTTTATCCGCACCTTCTGGGTTACCTAACTGACCTTGCAGATAGCCTTCGTTCTTTTTGTAGTACTGTAAAATACCATCCCAAGTTGCCCACTGAGTATCAGTGTCGATGTTCATTTTGATAACACCGTAGCTAACTGCTTCTTTGATTTCAGCAGCACTTGAGCCAGAACCACCGTGGAATACGAAGTCTAAGCTGTTGTGTGGCAGATTATATTTTTCTGAAACGTAGTCTTGTGAATTACGCAGAATTTTTGGCGTTAACTGAACGTTACCTGGTTTATAAACACCGTGAACGTTACCGAAAGATGCAGCGATAGTGAAACGTGGGCTCACTGCACTCAGTTTTTCATACGCATATGCAACGTCTTCTGGCTGAGTGTACAGCTCGGAACTGTCCATTCCGGTGTTATCAACACCATCTTCTTCACCACCTGTACAGCCTAATTCGATTTCCAATGTCATATCGATTTTAGCCATACGTGCTAAGTATTTAGCACAGATTTCGATGTTTTCTTCCAGTGATTCTTCTGACAAGTCAATCATGTGAGAAGAGAACAATGGTTTACCGGTTTTCGCGTAGTGTTTTTCACCTGCATCTAACAGGCCATCGATCCATGGCAGTAATTTTTTCGCACAGTGGTCAGTATGCAGAATAACAGGTACACCGTAGTGCTCTGCCATTTGATGCACATGATAAGCACCTGAAATTGCACCTAAAATTGCAGCTTGTTGGCCTTCTGCTTTCAAACCTTTACCTGCGATAAATGCGGCACCGCCGTTTGAAAACTGAACAATAACTGGCGCACGCACTTTCGCGGCCGTTTCAAGTACGGCGTTAATTGAATCCGTACCAACACAGTTCACCGCTGGCAATGCAAAGTTATTTTCTTTGGCAACTGCGAAAACTTTCTGTACATCATCACCCGTGATAACACCCGGTTTAACAAAATCAAAAATTTTAGACATGTGAAAAGGTCCTGTGGTAAACAGGCAGCCTACGCTGCCTGTTGTGTATGAACAATTAATTACGCTTTAGCACGTTCTTCTAGCATCACAACGGCAGGGAGCTTTTTGCCTTCAACGAACTCAAGGAAAGCACCGCCACCAGTAGAGATATATGAAATTTTGTCAGCAATATCGAATAAATCGATAGCTGCTAGGGTGTCACCACCACCAGCGATAGAGAATGCGTCGCTATCAGCAATCGCTTTTGCAACGATCTCGGTACCTTTACGGAAATTAGGGAACTCAAACACGCCTACTGGGCCATTCCAAAGAATGGTTTTGGCATTTTTCAGGATCTCAGCCAAGCGCTGTGCAGATTCATCACCTAAATCCAGAATTTGTTCGTCATCTTTAATTTCAGTACTCGCTTTCAGAGTTGCTGGTGCAGTTTCAGAGAACTCGGTTGCAACGCGAACATCCGTTGGTACTGGAATTTGGCAGTTTGCCAGTAATTTTTTCGCTTCAGGGATTAAATCCGCTTCATATAATGAGCGACCAACATTATTGCCTTCCGCTGCGATAAAGGTATTCGCAATACCGCCACCAACAATCAGCTGGTCTGCGATTTTAGATAGGGAATCTAATACAGTCAGTTTCGTTGACACTTTAGAACCACCAACAATCGCAACCATTGGACGAGCTGGGTTATCTAATGCTTTACCTAATGCTTCTAACTCACCACTCAGTAGTGGGCCAGCACAAGCAACTGGAGAGAATTTAGCAACACCATGTGTTGACGCTTGTGCGCGGTGAGCCGTACCAAATGCGTCCATAACATAAACATCACACAATGCAGCGTATTGTTTAGACAGGGTTTCATCGTCTTTTTTCTCGCCTTTATTAAAGCGAACGTTTTCCAGCACAACTAACTCGCCAGCTTCGATTTCAACACCGTTAAGGTAGTCTTTAACTAAGCGGACTGGGTAATCCATTTTGTCAGCCAGATAGTCAACAACAGGTTGCAGTGAAAACTCTTCGTTGTAGTCGCCTTCGGTCGGGCGACCAAGGTGAGAAGTGACCATGACTTTAGCGCCTTGTTTCAGAGCAGCTTCAATTGTTGGTAATGAAGCACGAATACGTGCATCAGAAGTAACTTTGCCATCTTTTACAGGAACGTTTAAGTCAGAACGGATGAATACGCGTTTACCCGCTAAGTCTAAATCGGTCATCTTAATTACAGACATGGTGAATCCTCTCGTTGATTCTCTATAAAGTTTCCATCAGCGACTGTGCAAAACAATAAAGTTATCATGCCCTGCTGTCTGTCAGTCGCCAATTAGTTTAAACCTGTCGCTGCCATCGCTAATGTTGTATCTAGCATCCGGTTAGCAAACCCCCATTCGTTATCACACCAAACTAGGGTTTTAATTAAATGCTTACCACTAACTCGCGTTTGTGTACCGTCTATAATAGCACTGTGTGGATCATGATTGAAATCCATCGAAACTAGCGGTAATTCAGTGTAGTCCACTATACCACGAAAATGGCCTTGTGCCGCGCTTCGCAGTAGTTGGTTGACTTTATCAACACAAACATCGTTATGTACGGTAACACTCAAATCAATCGCTGTCACATTCGTCGTCGGTACACGGACAGAAATGGCTTCAAAATGGTCTTTAAATTTCGGAAAAATTCGCGTAATTCCTGCCGCTAACTTGGTATCAACAGGAATAATAGACTGACTCGCTGCACGAGTTCTGCGTAAATCTTTATGATAGGCATCGATAACAGGCTGGTCATTCATTGACGCATGAATCGTCGTCACGGTTCCCGATTCAATCGAAAATGCCTCATCAAGCAATTTAATAATAGGAATAATACAGTTGGTGGTGCAAGAAGCATTGGAAACAATCTTGTCTTGAGCGGTTAAGCTTTCATGGTTAACACCATAAACGATAGTTGCATCAAGGTCATCAGTACCCGGGTGAGAAAATAATACTTTTTTCGCCCCTGCCGCTAAATGCAATAAACCGTCATCCCGTGAACCATAAACCCCACTACAATCTAAAACAACATCAATCCCCAGTTCTTTCCAAGGCAACTCATGCAGCTCAGATTGGTGAAATAAACGAATATTATCATCACCAACTTGTAAAAGTGTTCCGTTAAGTCGTACATCCCAAGCAAAACGCCCATGGCTGGAATCATACTTCAGCAAATGCGCAATCCCTTCAGGTTCAGCAAGTTCATTAACCGCCACCACGACAATCTCTGCCCGACGGCCAGACTCATACAACGCTCTTAGAACACTTCGACCAATACGGCCAAAGCCATTTATTGCTACCCTGATTGCCATTCTACACCTTGTATCTGAGCAAAATCACACGGTTGCTAAGGATAACTGACTCACACCAACTCTACTGCTCATTTTAGCTGTCAAACATCAAAAGTGTGCTTCAACCGACATTTTTAAAAAATATTTTCATTCTGTAACATGCGACTGAAACGGTTCAGCTTATCTGGGATTAGATTAAGGGATATATTTATAGAACGCAATAGAAAATCCTATATTGGTGCACAAAAAAACAACGCCTAGTTTATCGCTAGGCGTTGTTCAGCAAGATAATTAGAAATGAGAACCGAAATTCGGAACTCATTCCTTCTTATTTTATTTCAGTAAAGATTTCGCAGCTTCAACAGCTTTCTCTACTGTGATACCGAATTCTTTAAACAGAACTTCGGCAGGAGCAGATTCACCAAAGGTATGCATACCGATGATGGCACCGTTTAAACCAGTGTACTTGAACCAGTAATCTGCAATACCCGCTTCGATAGCAACACGAGCTGTCACATTGGCAGGTAAAACCGCTTCACGGTAAGCCGCGTCTTGTTTATCAAATGCATCCGTTGATGGCATAGAGACAACACGAACTTTACGGCCTTCTGACGTTAATTGGTCAGCTGCTTTAACTGCCAATTCCACTTCAGAACCTGTTGCAATAAAGATTAGCTCAGGCGAACCCGCGCAATCTTTCAGAATGTAAGCCCCTTTCTCGATATTGGCTAATTGCTCAGCGGTACGAGGTTGTTGCTCTAAGTTCTGACGAGAGAAGATTAATGCGCTTGGGCCATCTTTACGTTCAATAGCATATTTCCACGCCACCGCAGATTCAACTTGGTCACAAGGGCGCCATGTGCTGACATTTGGTGTCACACGCAGGCTTGCCAGTTGCTCAACCGGTTGGTGAGTCGGGCCATCTTCACCCAGACCAATAGAATCGTGAGTATAAACGAAGATGCTACGCACTTTCATCAGTGCTGCCATACGAACCGCATTACGCGCGTATTCAACAAACATCAGGAATGTCGCGCCGTAAGGAATGAAACCACCATGTAACGCGATACCGTTCATGATAGCTGACATACCAAATTCACGAACACCGTAGTGAATATAGTTACCCGCTGGGTCAACATTCAGCGCTTTCGAACCTGACCACATAGTTAAGTTACTTGGTGCTAAGTCTGCAGAACCGCCCATAAATTCTGGTAACACTTTACCAAACGCTTCTAATGCATTTTGTGATGCTTTACGGCTGGCAATATTTGCTGGGTTTTGTTGCAGATTTTCAACAAATTGTTTTGCATCCGCGTCAAAATTAGCTGGTAATTCACCATTCATACGACGAGTAAATTCCGCAGCTAATTCAGGGAATTGCGCTGAATATGCGGCGAATTTTTTATCCCATGCGCTTTGTTTTTCTTTACCTGCGGTACGAGCATCCCAAGCTTCGTAGATATCTTTAGGAATATCGAATGGACCGTAGCTCCAACCCAGAGCTTCGCGAGTTGCTGCAATTTCAGCATCACCTAAAGGTGCACCGTGGACAGACTCAGAACCAGCTTTGTTTGGTGAACCAAAACCAATAATAGTTTTACACATAATCAGTGTTGGTTTATCAGTTTGGTTCTTCGCTTCGTTCACTGCCGCGTTGATTTGTGATGCGTCATGACCGTCGATATCACGGATAACATGCCAGCCATAAGATTCAAAACGTGCTGCGGTATCGTCAGTAAACCAACCTTCAACTTCACCATCAATAGATATGCCGTTGTCATCATAGAATGCGATCAGTTTATTTAATTTCAGTGTACCCGCTAAAGAACATGCTTCGTGCGAGATACCTTCCATCATACAACCATCACCCATGAATACATAAGTGTGGTGGTCAACAACGTCATGGCCAGGGCGGTTAAATTGCGCTGCTAATGTGCGTTCTGCAATCGCAAAACCTACTGCGTTTGCAATGCCTTGCCCCAAAGGACCAGTTGTTGTTTCAACACCTGGAGTATAGCCATATTCTGGGTGGCCCGGTGTTTTAGAGTGTAATTGGCGGAAGTTTTTTAACTCTTCGATAGGTAAGTCATAACCAGTGAGGTGCAGTAAGCTATAAATCAACATTGAGCCATGGCCGTTTGACAGTACAAAACGGTCACGATCTGCCCAGTGAGGGTCTGCTGGGTTATGATTCATATGGTCACGCCACAGTACTTCAGCGATATCAGCCATGCCCATTGGCGCGCCAGGATGCCCTGATTTTGCTTTTTGAACCGCATCCATACTTAGAAAGCGGATAGCATTAGCAAGGGTTTTACGAGTCGTCATCAGTATACTCCAGGTAGGATAAAAACGTACTTAAACCAATTTTTACAACGCAATACGGATAGTGCTACTTTAATTTCGCTGCAACATGAAAGTATCAATTTACCGAGGTATCGCCATCGGTCTCCTTATCTAAGGAACCACAACACATCGACAACAAACTGAGCATTTCACGAATAGAGCGATTGAAAGTAACCCAATTCTACCCATACCGCAATATTTGCTATGTTCATGGCAGCAGATCGCTAATAAATTGAACTGCCGCAAAGCTGAATCCATTCCATTGCGCAAAATATCCCTTAAGACTTACATTTTTGCGCAAGTGACTAACCTTATTAAACCTGAGTTCAGTGTCTGGGATCAAGGTGATTTATGCTTCTAGCACATTTAGCTGCCACATTAGTGATAATTGGCAAAGTTTTAGACAAAAAAAAGCTCAATATGCCCGAATATTTTTGTTTGAGTTGAGTAAAAGACCTAGCCTTTCTAATGACTATTAATAGATAGAAGTAACATGAATTGAAAAAAAACCAGTAACAACAAATATTACTGGCTAATCATAAAATATGAAATTTTAAATCGGCTAATCGCAGTTACCTATAGAATGGTATTTATCAAATATAACAATGTACTTACGGCTTTTTCTCTTTAAGGCTTCATGGCGAAACTCTTGTTGTGGTAAAAGATAAAGAACTAAGGGCTGCTCATCATCCTTTACTTCGCAGCTTTCATGAATTAACACCCTAAAATAAGTATTGCCCGTATTTTTTAATATGCCCGCATCCGCATCCATCGCATATTTAAATGCAATATCTTTCGGCCTAACTACAAAATAGGTTTCTAAACTAACTGTGGGGTAAAATAAAGATTGCTGATTCTGAGAAGAGTCTGTTTCCACATCAAGCGCTGTTTCGCTGATCACAATCTTATAATAGCGTTCTTTATCATCCGTTTTACCGCGATAAAAAATCTTAAAATACTCTTGCTCCCCAGGTAATACGATTTTTTTTAAAGGGGTAAAAATAATTTCCCCCTCTTTTATTGGCTTCCCTTGCTCTTTATTATCAGGCTTATCTATTTGGTATGCACTAAATGTATATAAATTCACCTTTTTCGTATCATTGATATAGGACTTTGAAAAAAAGCTTTTGTTGGGCTCTAAAGATGAAATATCTGAGCTCAAATAAAGTGCATAGGCCTTACTAAAAAATGAAAATAGCAATAATAACAATAATCTAATCAATAATTGAGGCGCTATACGCTTTATCTTGTGAGTATGAATCACTCCAGCCTTATAAATGGACATCTGGCCCCATCCAAATCGCTTTCACGACAACCGTTCCACTCGCAGACACCGTTCCTAACCAATCGATGCCATCTAACGTAAATAATGAGTTTGAATCATTCATTGGGAAACGTAAATCCAAATTAGTACGATAGAATGACCCTAAATCTTGGTTAGGAATATCCCACGGAGTTTCCGCCCACAACGCATTATTCATTGATATTTCCGTACCATCACAATTTGAGCGATAAGACTCTTCGATACCTGAAGTATTTTTAAATGATAAGTAAGCTGAAAACGGAACACGAAATTTGTCATCATCGGAGCTGAACAAACAAAAGTTTTGTCCGTTAACATTCACTGTCGGCCCCTCGACTCTTGCAGTGATCGCGTCCGCTTGTCGAGGGCCGCTTGTCGTCACAATATAATTAAACTCAATTGGTGGTTCCGCTGGGCCAATTTTCCCAGTTTTTGACGGGTTAGGAATATAATCCGCAGGCACAATACTAATACTGTAGTCCCTAGGCTTTATCACTAACTGGTTCGATGGCGTGAATTCATAATAGCCTGACTGTGGGGCAGCGGCAGGGTTCGTAAACGAAAACGTAAAAAAGTCTTGGCTATTGGTGAAATCAATATTATTTGTCACTAATTGTTTGAAAAACGTATTAGAGAAAAAGATAGAAACATAGTTATTTGAACTTTTAAAATATGAGTTCGCTGCATAAGCCGAGTTGTAATTTCGCCAAACATTAGAACCGTCGTCAGGGCCTATTTTTATTGACGCAGCAGCAGGGGTAAATGGAATTAATGTTGAATTTACTTTTAATGTTAGCAACACATTCGCAAAAATATCCCCCGATGTTTCATGTTTTACCACTTGGCAAATTAAACCGTTCACGTTGGCAACAATACCAATACGACAAAATTGCTCCCCAGGACCTAGGCTTGGGTTACCATTACTATCAATGTAAACTTCTTGCATTGCGCCTGTTGAACTCAGTTTAATATGCCCTGATTTCGTCATTGTAAACTCATGAGATGCGATAATTCGTCCACCAACACTTTGGCAACTTTCCCCTTTTGCAGGGTCATAATCCAAGTCAGTCATACATGCACGATAGCTATAAGTTTCTACTGTACCAATAGGCAGTTTTTGAAAATATTGGTATGTTGACTCACTAAAAATACCTCGCGCATATGCCCCTTCCCCCAAGGTATTATCCTGTACAATTTTATACGCGCCATTTCGACCAACATATTGTGCAGGCCAATAACCCGTATCGCGATTACAGTAATTACGCATACAGCGGTTACCAATAAATGGGCTATCAATCGGTGAATTTTCAAACCAAATATCTACATTCTGGTTGGCCCGAATCGAGGTATTGGTGTAGCCCATATAACCTAAGCTTTCTTGGTTTCTTGCTGAATAACGGGAAAATTTATTTGCGCCAGTGAATCGAGGATCTAAAGACCTTGGTGTTACAAAAAACTCATTATCAACACCATTTTCAATAAATACATAAGAGTTACTCAGAGCCACAGCTAAGCCAGAAGAACTAAAGACGCCATTCAACAAACAACTCGTCAAAAATAGTAAGAAATATTTTTTATTCATCATGAAACTCTCATTGCCTTAATGCGACTGTTCTTTGCGGGTCACAGGTAACATCCCCTAGCCATAACGCACCTCTGGCTCCCTCTAGATTCAAATCAGCTTCGCAAATAGTTTGCTCATCTTCTTGTAGAAGTGAAATAACAGGGTAGCGAACATCGACATCCATCGAAAACTCACCATTGTGATCTGTTTTTGTGCGACCAATATGGTTACGGATAGACGCATATTTAATAAATTCGCCAGTTGGCGATTTCAAACGACCAAATACCGTCACGAGCTGCCTAACTTCAGGTTTATAAATAGCAATATTCCCAGGGTATAATGTGACAGACTTATTTCGCCCCGATACAATGTCAAAACTGTCTTTAGATTTCGCATCATTCATTAATTGAATGTCATAATCCGAATAAGGGGATAATGGAATAAAGGTATTTGCTCCACTAATAGGGTAATTTTGCCCATTAACACGTGCTGTCATACTCCCAGCCCCATAAATATCCGAATTAATAATGACGCCTGATTTCCCTTGCTGCCCACTTGGCATAATAGTTCCATTGCTATAAGCGACTGAGCCTCTTGAGGTCAAATTACCATTAAGCCTATTACTATCGGGCCGGTTAAGTGTCACCATACCTGAGTTATATTTAGTCTCGTAAGAGGCATAGCCCATTGTTGAAATATTAGACTCACCGTTATTTTTATCTTTAACTAGCTTTGATACCGAACCTCCGACACTTGTAATAACCGAATCATCAAAGCTCTTATTCGCATAAATATTGGCTTTCACATTACCATTGCTCGATGAAAGACCTGTACTCAACCATGTTGATAACGGTAATGAAAAATCGAGGCTAATAAATTTTTCATTCATACTTTTTTGGTCATCATAGTGATAACGCTGAACGCCTGTTCTTAACCCAATCGTGCCGTAACGACCTGAAAACAATGTATTTGAATACTCATAGTTAATTGAATCACTACCAATACGTTTATCTTTTGTACTACTAATAGTGAATGTTCCCGCTCGCTCAAATACCTTGTCAAAATTTAAAGTCGCGCCATAAGAGTAGCTATCAGAGTCATAAATCGGTAATTCACCTTTTACTACGGCTTTTTCTTTCGAAGCCCAAACAGATCCATAGCCATCAGGTATATTTGTCGATAGCGTAGCAATATTTCTATGGCTTCCATGGTTTTCAATCATTCCCTGCCAAGACAGTGATACATACTGATTTAAAGAAAAGTTAATGCTGCTTTCATTAATTAAAAAATTGTCATAGCCATAATTAGACATCTGAATATTTAATCCAGATAAAACAGGAAAACCTTTTGCCACGGACGCACCGACTAAATAACTTTGCTTCAGTGGCTCACGTTTAGAATATTTTCCTCTTACATAACGTTTCTTATCGAAATCAACATATCCCCCATAGACTTCCCAATTTAATTTTTCAAAATTAGCGCCGCTAGTTCCAAAGGACTTATTAATTGTTTGATGTTGAGTCGTCACAATTTTACCATCTACAACGGTCTCAATCGTGACATCATAGATACCAAATGGAAGAATACTCGTGTCGACTTCAAAGCTACCCATCGGAAAATTTTGAATATTTAATAACTTTCCATCACGGTAAATACGAATTTCACCTGGGCTATTTAAAAATACATAGATTGGTGTTAACGAATATTTTGAGTTCACCACGACACTAGATGCATTATTTCCTAGTGTAACTGCATAAATTTTACTGCTATTTAGTGTAGTTAGGCTCGCAATAGACTGTAAATTCCACGTACTCATTAACCCAATCGCATAACGTATTCCATTAAAATCGCGTTCATACATAGCACGATATAATTCAATATCAGAGTTTGATTTACCAATGCTGTAAGCTGATGCATTAATGTTAATGTGGTGTTCGGCTATAGCCAACAAAGTATCTAAATTAAAATAGCTACTCGACGAATTTTTCCCTTTTTTTACCTGACTTCCAAAAACACCTAAATCATAATTAGCTACTGCAGAAAAATCATTTACCGATGAGTCACCTAGAGAAAATTGCCTAACTTTTTCTTTAGGCACAAAAGCATCTTGGTCAACATCGAGTGACAGATTAAATGAAGAAATATCTAACTGAAGTAATGTATCTTTATCAATCTTAATGTTATTTGATTCATTGAAAAAGTTATCCTTACTGTTTTCTAATTCATCTATCAATAATGAGCTTAACTTTGGTCCTTGGCTATTATCAATAAAATTAATATTCGCAAGTTTAATTTTTCCTTGTTCAACAATAATGATGGCATCAGCAATTTTATCTTCACTTTGATTTTTTTCTCTAGAAGTATTTAATCGTAAAAAAACAGGTACTGACATTCCCTCTTCCAGTGCCATAACAAAAGCTGGCGGAATAATATACCCTCCAATTTTAATACGCTTGATGTCTTTAGCATAAACAACATTTGAAAAAATAAAGCTCATTATTGATAATGCAATAATACTTTTATGCATAATTAAGATCCAATATTAGCTATTTGACTACAATAAAATCACCTTTGTGCCAAATACCAACACTTGTTTTTTTATTATTTATATCAACCAACTGAAGTTTTACAGCTAAATTTGGCATCAAGTAATAACGTTCTTTACAGATCCCATCGGAACCAAGATTTATTTTCTCAGGTAAACAAGGTCCTGAAGCAACAACACGAAAAGAACTGTTCCCTAAATTAGCAACTTTCTGATTTTCATATTTGTATTGAAAATTTTCTATTCTAGGTGCAACAACAAGTATTGTACTAATCGTTGCAGATGTTGTTGCTGATGCTGATTTTGAACTTTTCGTAATCCCACTTTCACTAATTGGGTCATCTTTCCAATTTAGTCGATAATAACGTTCCTTATCGTCTTTCGGACCATTGTAAATAACTTTAAATACATCACGTGCATTTCCGGGAAGAATAATATTCGCTGGTGTTGACAATATTTCGTTAGGATCGTTAGTTGAAATTACCTTTCCATGTTCTAATGGTGTATCTATTTTTTCTATCGTTAAGTTTACTAATCTAGCCGCATCAACTGTGTTTTCAATTTCCTTAGAAAGTGAATTTTCATCAGATGAAATAATTTCTGTGATATTACCAACATTAACAGCCAAGGTATTTTTTAGTGGGAGAATTGATAATAGAATAACTGCTATTGTTGTTTTTTTCATAATAGAACTCAAAATAAAAAACGATAAAGACTCTATATCCTTATATTATCTTTATCGTAACAAAGGATTTTTTATTTAATTAATAAAAAACTTATGGAGTAACAAAAGTTCCTTCCCAGTTTGCAGTAAACTGGACTTTCACATCACCATCCCAAACACCATCATCTAAGTCTTTAAACTCAGCAACTGCGCCTGCAGATTTAGCTTTAGCAATAACAAAGGTGAACTCACCGCGATCTGTTGCACGATCTGAGCTATTATAAACACCATCAGCCGCTAAATTATCTAAGCCTGAAGTAATACCATCAGCGACGCTGATTAACGTAGTATCCGTAGCAGTGTTTAAATCAGTGCCATTCCATTTAACGCCAACTTCTAATGTAGAATCGTCGGTAGTTCTTGCTAATGTATTCGCAATAATTTTTGATGTTAATTTAAAATCTGTTGCGCCGGATTGTCCTTGAATAGCGACATCGAATGCACCATTTTGCTGATTAAAGCTTTTTTGGCCTTCAGCGTAATTAAAAGTTAAGCTTTTTAGTGGAGTCACAACTAACATACTTGTCGTGTCTTTAATTGCAGTCGCTTGCCATGTCGCTGTTGCTTGAGCAGTACGTGTATCTGCATTTGCAACCGTAGCAAAAGAAGCAGCAATAATCCCAGATAATAATACAGATGATATCTTCTTATTAAACATTTTATTCTCTCTAATTTAAATTCAATATACAACAAATGAAAAATTACTTAGTATAAAAAACACTTTTAACTGTGTTTTTTATAAAATATAATCTTGACCACTATGAGAATAGAGCTAAAAAAAATTAAAATAAAATTACTGTTTTTTATTTACTAAATTATCAATTAAGTAATTACTTAATAAGTAATTTCTTTTGCTTTTTTCTTTTTCCAATTTTATATCGATATCACATTCACTTTGAACAAATAAAATAAGCTCAACCCAATTCTTATCTAAGAGATGTAAAAGATGACTTAATTGGTCTATTGTTAATGATGTTTTTCCTGTTTCATAACGAGATATTTGTTGCTGACTAACGTGCATTAGCTTTGCTAATTGCTTACCCGTCAAATTCTTTTCCTTTCTAGATTTCCTTAAAAATATTCCCGCATAATAACTCAACCTATTTACTTCCATAAGCATTTCCAGAATTTTCCCGATGTATAAGATCAATAAATTTTTATCAAATGATAAGCATTAGTATATTTATTTAATAGGCTAAATTATTCTAGTGATAATTCATTAACTACTAATTTATGCTTAATAATATAAATTGAATAAAAAACGAGTAAAAATGTTTAAACCTATCAATAGAATTAAAATCAATAGGCCTGGGCTTTTTTATTTTTTTTGTACCCATATTTTGAGACATACAACCGAATAAAACACGCAATTGGAGTAGAAAAATGATAAGTAACTATGTGATTAATCAATTAATTTTAGATGTGATAATATTGTTGCAGTTATTAACTCAATATGTTGCAAGTATTATTACTTATAAAACAATATAGATTACAGTGACACGCCAATTAATGCTAAGTTTCATTTTGTTACAATTTGGAATGCAATGTATTACTTGTAATTTAAAATAACACTTAATATGAGTATTAAGGATTTTGCTCTATAAAATACTCATTGATTAGCGTTAAGATCGAGTATGCTATTTTTATTGATACATATCAAAACATACTCATTCATTTTTATTTTTTTAAAGAATTAAAAAAATAAAAACAATGACTATAATAACTATCCCTACTGAAACAATTCATCAATGATATAAAAAAAACATCATTTCGAACTCTCAAATAAAGCACAAAAAACCATCTATTTTACGCGGTCTATACCAAAGCAAAGAATAGTAACTTCAATAAATTAAAATACGCACTCATCAAGATGGGAATAAGAATCGTTCAAAAAAATCTAGATTAGCTGTTCTTCAAAACTTATCGATATTGCTCATTACAGATAGATGGATAGATGGATAGCTTATTCACTTCTAGTAGTCAACTTTTTACTAACAGACATTCCTATGCTCTGTTACTATACCCAAAAGTATAATCTCTAGTGGAAAGCTAGGTGCAAAAGAAAGGATTAAAATCTAGATTAGCTGCTATGTAGATAGTTATATCTAATTTATAAGTAATATGTAGCGTAGCTTTAAGTGATAAATTGGGTCTAAAACAAGCCGTATAGATTAGGCACTTCAGAATCTGTATGCATTGAGCCATTTAATTGGAAAGGAGGGAATCTTAGCACTAGCTATTTCGATAACTCACTACAAACATTCATAAAGCATCACATTGGATATCACCAAAATTAAAATGAGGGGCAATGGAGAACATAATACCCCATCCCTGATTCAACTATTACTGGCCAAGTACCTTATAAAATTATACAAGATAAGCTGGTCTGTAGGACGAACTATTAACGCTAACCTCTATGTACCACAATAGGATCATAATATAGAAAGTTGATACTATAGTAGATAAAGCAGATCAACTATTTGTTTTATCTTACATTTATTCACCTAATAGACATTGATATTATATCATATATCTAATTATCAAAGTGGGACTTTAACATCATACACATTAAATTAGTTAACTGAGTTATTAATAGATAAAAGGGTTAAATACACATTTAAAATTACAATTCTACCAATATAACTGGTTTCCTACCTTTATTCTCAATTCTTCCCTCTCTTTAATTGTAATAAATTGTAACTTTCAATGTGGATTCTTTATGCTTCTTAATTAAATATACATTTGTTAAAAATTATAATAATTTTACACTTATTTGGTGTATTTTTTTATTGAATACCCTGTTTTCAACATTATGAAGTGTATTTTTAACCAATTAAACTGGTGAAGAGATATTTTTTAATTGAATAATGCTAAAAAAAACAGATTTAATAGAAAAAACCTATTGAAAGTAAATCTTTAATAGAAACCCTGCCATTTACTCTTTTTTTAATGTATTTATTATAACACTCAATTAAGCAAGCGAGTGAGCTAACGAATATCACATAAATAGATCTATTAATATTAGAGGCTGAAAAAATGAAAGCTAATATAATTAGTAGTCATGTAGGAAATTATTTACGAAAATCACGCAAAGAAAAAAACATGACAGGAAAACAGTTGGCAGAATTAATTAATATTAGCCAACAACAGGTATCTCGCTATGAAACTGGTACCAGTTCATTATCGCTAGATCAATTAAATGAAATCTTAACTGTTTTAGACAAAAGATGGATTGAAATGATTTACTATATTGATTGTTTCTCTGAAGAAAATAAAAGAAACAATATAAATTTAAGTAAAAAAACAATCGCAATATTACTAAATAGCATGAAAGATATTTAAACCTTTCATTTTAAATTCAATAAAACCATATCAATATGTAAAAATTAAATGACTATTTTTACTATTGTTTTCTATCAATATAAAAAGAGAGATTAGTATGTTAAATAAAAAAATGGCTTCTGTATTGTTATCAACAATTATTGCAGCTTCTTTTGCTACCGTTGCAAATGCAGATACACGTACCGCTCAAGCAACAGCTACATGGCAAGCAACTGCAATTAAAGACACGACAAGTATGTTAGTGGTGACTCCATTAAGAAGTTTAACCTTTAATTATGCCGAAGGCCAAAAAAGCTTTAACCAACAAAATGGCGCATTTGATATCGCTATTCAAGGCCAAGCTGGTGCAACTGACTTTAAATTAGCGTCAAAAATTATTGCTAATACATTAGCAAGAACTACCGACGATTCTAAATTAACTGTTGGTGTTAAATGGAATGGTGAAGATCTGACTAAAAATAATGATTTAGTATTAATTGATACATCAACCGGTTTAACTTCTGGTTTAGATAATTTAGCGGCTGATGGTATCTATAATGGCTCAGAGCGTGCAGCAGATCGCGGTGAATTCACCTTTGTTATTGCTGGCGCTGAAGCTGATGGCGCAGCGACTGACTTTAAAGCACTGACTGACGGTACATGGGATGGTGATGTGAAAGTTCAGTTTACTGCAACTTGGGACGGTGAGTTTACTCCAGCTCCTTAATTCAATATCCCCTTATTAGATAACTAAATATTACGATAAAGATACTATAGGGAAATAATATCTTTATCGTCATTCATTTTATAAATTTATGATTATGAAAAAGATAACATTAGCATTAATTTTATTATCATGGTTACCATTAAAAAGCAGTTTTGCTGTCAATGTGGGAAATATCACTGAAATAATATCATCGGATGAAGACACCTTATCTAAAGAAATTGAAAATACAGTAGATACGGCAAGATTGGTAAATTTAACGATAGAAAAAATAGATTCACCACTTGATACTGGAAAAGTAATTCCAATTACTGATCCCAATGAAATATTATCCACACCTGCTAACTTAATTCTTCCTGGGCATGCAAAAGATATATTTAAGATAATTTATCAAGGCCCAAAAGATAATAAAGAACGTTACTATCGATTAAATTGGAAAGATGATCCTATTGGCGAGAGTGGTGTTACACAAAGTGCGAAATCGGCATCAGCAACAACATCGGCAACAATTAGCACAATTCTCGTTGTCGCACCAAGAATTGAAAACTTTAATTATAAATATTCTAATTCCCAAGTTTCAAATACTGGAAACAGCACCTTCCGTGTAGTGGCTTCAGGCCCTTGTTTAGCAGAAAAACAAAAATACGGAGTGGATGGTATTTGTCGCGAGCGTTATTACCTCATGCCAAATTTAGCCGTCAAATTACAATTTGTCGATGTCACAAATAAAAAATCAAGCGTAGGTATTTGGCACAAAGGAGAGTTCATTGTTGTCAAATAATTAAGAATGGACTTAAATTATGCGTAAAAGTGCTATTGCTTTATCAATATTAAGTATTATTTTTTCGAATACGATTAATGCCAATGAAATGAAAAGCGTTAAGATCGGTGGATATATTATTCCTCCTGCATTTGTTAGTGCATTGGAAGAAGGAATGTCTGTACCTGTTTTTTTACGACTAAATGATGATGCGGTAATCAATCAGAGCGAAAGCAAAATTGCAGATGCAGTTATTGTAATCGACCATGATAATATTAAATTATCAAGTATTCATCTCATTGAAAATGAGCAAGGTGCGAAACTAAATAATTTACTAGTCGATAAACTTGAAGAAAAAAAGGATGCCATTTTTAATGAAAGTAATGGCATTGTTATTGATAATAATGCAACCCTTCAATTAAATATTTCTTCATTTAATTTATCATTAGATGTTGATAAAGCTGCTTTTTCGCCAAAAGAACATGCGCGGCAATCTGTACTAGGAAATTCTTCAGTTAATTCATTTTCAGCAGTTGCTAACTATGATTTAGGGGTATTTCAGAGCCGTGTTAAAGATTCAAAAGATACATCCAGTAGCTATTTCAATTTAGACACATTATTCGCAGCTGCGGAACATCACTTTAATGTAAATGCATCAGCATATAGCATTGGAAAATCTAATTCTAATGTTGAACTGTATCGTGCAATGTATGAGCGTGATTTCAACGGATTCCGTTTTGCGCTTGGGCTAATGAGTACGTGGAATTTGCAGTCTATTGCCAGCTTAACTGCCCTTAGCAGCAGTAAAATTTATGCGGCATCAATAGGGAATAATTCCTCAAGTATGGTGACAAATAAGCAGCAATCACTCACACCGATTTATGCTTTTTTAAATAGCCCAGGTGAAGTACGTATTTATCGACAAGGTAAGTTATTAAATATTCAAAATTTTCCCATGGGTAATTTTGAAATTGATACAAGTGTACTGCCCTATGGCATTTACGACGTCACTATTGAGACGGTTGTCGATGGCAAAATTGTCACAACACAGCACCAAACAATTAATAAATCCTTCGGTGCGATAACTGGCGGTTTTGATAAACTCAATTGGGAAATTTATGGTGGTTATATTGACTTTGATAAGCGTCATTATGTAAGAAATGAAGGCTCAACAAGCCAAACTCCGGGTAAAAGCCATTTAATCGGAGCCTCTTTCGCTTATAACTTCCCAGTGTTGTCTGGCGTGCGTTTTCAAATGTCAAATTATGGGTTTGATAAATTTGTTGTACAAGAAACGAGTATCAATGCAGCTTTAAATAACTATATCTCAGTTAACTGGCAAGGCATGCTAGAAAATCATGGCAGTTATCGTAACATTGCGACTCTTTCTGTCAATATACCAGAAGGCTACGGTTCTTTATGGGCATCAAAAGAAAAAACTGTCGTGAGCGGTGATTTACCACTTTATGATGCTGACAGCTATTCTTATGGCGGAACCATTAACTTTGACAAAATAATTGATAGAACTGGGTCACTGACTATTAGTAATACTAAAGATCGTCGTATTGGCAGTGATTCAATTAACTATGAATATGCAAATACATTATTCTCTGGCCGTTATGGAACCGTGGGGCTAAGAGCGGGTGTACAGCGTTACCATTATGATAATCAAAATAGTACCAACGAAAAATATATTAATCTCGATTTTTCCTTACCCTTATCAACATGGTTGAGTACAGGTGTTTCCTCAACAAATGGTAATGTGAAAGCGAATATTTATGCGAATAAAAATTTTGAAGACTCGGTGATTACCAATGCAGGGGTTTCTGTCTCCAAATTAGTCAGAGATAAAGATAATGGTGAATCCAATTTTTCAACATTAGGCTATGCTTCTTATGATACTAAATATAATTCAGGTACCGTGACAATTAATCGCCCCGATAATAACAGACTTAATGGCAACTTAACCTCTCGTGGCTCTGTGGCATATAGCGACGGCATGATCATGCCAAGTGGGCAACAAGGCAAATCAGGCGTTATTATTAATTCCGATATAAAAGGTAGCGGCAGTATGGTCGCAAAAGTAAATGGGCAGAATTACCCAATTAGCGGAAAAAATACCTTTATTCCACTATCCCCCTATTCGGATTATGACATTCAATTAATGAATGACGGAAAATCAAAAGACAGCTTTGATATTGTCTCAGGACGAAATAAATCCGTCACATTATACCCAGGAAACATTGCTCTTTATCAACCAGAGGTAAGGCAATTAGTTACGGTATTTGGCCGTCTGAAATCACCAAATGGTGAATATATAAAATATGCCTCAATTCGAAATCATATTGGTCGCACAAAAACAGATCAAAATGGTGAGTTTTCCATGGATGTTGACGTCCGATATCCAGTGATATCGTTATTACAAGATGATCAGCAAACAATTTGTGAAGCAGATTTAAACCTTCAAGGTGCACGTGGTGCATTGTGGGTCGGTGAGGTGACATGTGAGCCTCAAGAAGCATTTGCTAAACGTTAATTATCACTTTAAAGGCTAATTTAATATGCGATTATTATCGATAACAGCACTTTTTATTTCATTTTCGGTTCTAATACCGAATTCGTTTGCTGCAACAGCACCATTACAAGAGTATGTCATTGTCGAAAACCAAGTTGATAACGAATTCTTTATTGTTGCTAATAGAGTTGACCCACGCTTTTCGGGCTCAAATGTATTCACAAAATACCAGCGCAATAGGCAATACAGCTTAGGCTATATGGGATATACTGGAACACCTTTTAGCTCAACTTATAATACAGGTGATATTTGGTTAGAAAATTCTCCCGTAAGCCAACCTTTTATCGGGAATCGTTGTATGATAAATAACCGAAATTGCCCGGCGACGTCTTATTGGTCAGCTCAGCAGTTACGAGATAATGGTGCGTATAAAATCCAACAAACAGGAACACCGGGTGAGTCTGGATATTCAAGACCGATATTTTCTGAATCTTTTTATCGCTGGTTAGCCGAAATACCACCAGGAACAGAATATACTTTTGATTTAAGAACCTGTACAAGCCGCGATGATTATGATTTAAGTAACGCAACCTGTATGACGAGTGGCGGAAGAACAACAACACAACAACATTACATTCCAACCAATAAAAAAGGCAATATTATTCTAAAAGGAACGGGAGCCTTACAAGAAGTTTTTGTGGATAGCAATGGCAATCCAACTATTGGACTTGGTTCTAACTTTTGCTCAACAGGAATTGTTGGAAATACATCTGGAATTATTTGTAAGTTAGTTGAATTAGAAACCCAAGGGCAATCTATCGGCGGTACATTTACAGTTCGTATGTATATTGATAGCGCAAAATTAGGCTTAGCTAGGGACCCCCGGGCTGCACTTATTCAGTATAAAGGGAGTAACAGCACACGCTGGACGAATTGGTCCTCAACAACCAACATGTCAGAGATCTTTAATAATGGCTCACAAAATATTGAGGTTTTCCTCTCAAATGAGTATTTAAAGTCAATTGTTGATGCTTCACCTAATTCAACCGTCACACTCGCTGATAGCGTGTATACTTTTGGTTTTCAATCACCACTTCCTCAATCGGGATTTTATGAATTTACGCCTTCAAATTTCTTAATAATTAAACCGAGGGATTATGGAATCAGCATTATTCCTGCAGATTTTAACCCAAACCAATCGAAAACGGGCAAAGTCGGCAATGATGAACCACCAATAGAATTTAATTATATCGTCACAACTAGCGGGCCAAGACAAGCGGATTCTATTACGGCAAAAGTTGAAGGACCAAACACAACATTAAAAGGACAATCATACTGTTTATTTACCTCGAGTGATAATAAACTTAATGTCCCTTTTTCCGCTTATCTTTCATTTAAAAATGAAAATGGCGCTAGAGAATCACACCGAGCAAGTTGTGATAGCAATGAAGTTTCATTAAAAAATGCATTATGGTCTGAAACACCATGGGATAGGCCTAATGAGGATTTAGGATCTTTTTATCGGACTAACTTAGATTTATCATTCCCAATGAATGACTCTGAATCATTTTTTACATTAGATGGCATTGATTGGTTAGGAACCGTTTCTGCAAGTGGCACAATAACTGTCAAAGCAATTTGGACTGGACCCGATATTCAATAATATCTAATGACGACTTATAGGGCTACTTGTAAAAGCTCAAATGGCCCTTTTATTGAACCTCATATATACTTAAACTTTGGCTTGGATTTTTAATATGAAACCATTTTATTTACTTAAAATCCTATTCTTGATTGTGCTATCAATGCTTTGCAATAGTGCTGTTGCTTTATATATCAATGCAGATATTTCTTCGATGGAGTCAGGACAAGAGTTTTTTTCTAAGCCATACATCAATGACACAAATAAAACTAATTTATATAATTTTAGTGCTTACAAAATTGATAAACCAGGTAACCAAGAACATGGAACATCTCTCCATAATGGCGAGATTATTTTTACTCCATTGAAGAAAATTTTATTACCTGGAGAACAAGAGTTTTTTAAGATTTTTTATCGAGGAGAAACCGATGAGACTGAGCGCTATTATAAAATCATCATTAGCGAAACGCCTCTTGATATGCGTAATGATGATGAACAAAAAAAGCGACCTTTATTTTACCCAACGGTTAGCCTAGAAACCTATTTCGTTGTAAGACCCAAAAAACCAGATTTCAAATATGAGCTTAATCCCAGTACTCGTATTCTAAAAAATACGGGAAATACCTATTTTAGAGTGCTCTTACATGAAAACTGTGATGCTAATGATGATTCCGAGCCTTATGTATTTTACTTATTACCTGGCCAAGAATCTAAAGATGAGCGTCTTAAAAAGAAGAGCCGTAAATATATTGTAATCTTTGATAAATATTACCCAATTGGCAACTGTGAATAAAAAACCAATAATATCAATTTGTTATAAAATAAAATGACAAATTTGACTATGCTATTGTTTAAAAAAATTTAATTATCTAATCATAATTCGATAGATACTCTGTATCTATAATTACCTAAAAGCATTACAAATTCATAAAACTCAGTTATATAAAATTGCTTCAGACAATTTAAAAATAAATTAATTTAAGCATCTATGACTTGAAATAGTGATTAATACTGTTTTTTGCCTAAATATAAAACATCAAAACAAAAAATGTCAGTTTCATTAATACGATACACTGAAATTTTTCACCATTACATATATAACCAATCATTATAAACAAAAATTTATTTTCATATTTTCTTCTCAAAAAAAGAGTAGTATATTACACTGATACAATTACTTTAAAATCAATGACTATCATGTTAGCTAAAAGTAACCAAACTAAGCACATATTTTAATAACTAAATAAGAGTCATGTATGATATATATACTGAATAACATAATAAAATATAACTCTGACTTAGGTGAAATATTTAGGGTGGATACAGAACTCAGTGTAATGAAATTAACCCCCGTATTGAATTATATTTTTATAATACTAATTCAAAATAACAAAACGACTATCACTCGTGAAGAGATACTAAAAAAAATACTAAATAAATATGACTTAAAAGTTTCGATAAACACGCTTAACCAATACATTAGTACATTAAGAAAAGTATTACATCAACAGCTTTTAGTTGAAAATGCAATTCTAAGCATATCAAAAAAAGGCCTTGTTATCTCTTCTGAAATTCAAATTGAAGAATCGATTGCCAAGTTCAATAACAAAATAGAGAAAAGCCTAGCTAACCCTCCCATTTCAAGCAAAAAATCTGCCAAATCACTATTACTTAGTAATAAAAATCATATTATTAAAAAAATATTATTGATAATTAGTGTTTTTTTACTTTTGGTGATTATTTACCTTGTAAATCAAATTTACGCAGTAAAATACCCATATACATCAATACAATCATACAAAATTAGCACAATTGGTGATTGTCCTGTTTATGGATTCAAAGATAACTATGAAAAAAACATAAGTGATTCAATAGGCAAACAAGCAATTGATTTTAACTTAACCTGTGAAGATTCTGATATCTTTTATTATTACAACAACATACAAAACTTAGGAAAAAACAAACATAGCTTATTAGTAAAATGCAAAAAAAACAAAGATTGTATTTCAACAAGAATAAACTGGCAGGAAAAAAATGACTAATAAAACACTATACTCATTGATACTATCATTTTCATTAATCATCGTTTTCTTGTTGTTTAATTTGAATTCAGAAAAAAATCAAGCGCAATACTGCGAAGCAACTGTTTCCTCTAATTTCATATTGGCTAATAATAAATCATCATATACGCTAGATATGAAACTAGTAAAAAACAATGATAACAGTGGATATATTAAATTATTAGGAACAATTACAACTGATAAGACGTATACTGTCAATCGAGTTGTTCATTTCAATCAATCATCAAGAAAATATATAAAAGATTTAAAATTAACCATAAGTTATGACAGAAAATCTACAAATGATAATGTTCCTGATGATATATTCGAAAAATACTTCAAAGCATTCAACCTAAATTCAATTGCATATGTAGAAATTGATGAGATAACTCCTGATTGGTATCTTTTTTCTAGTTCGTTTGGACCTTATTTTGTCTGTAGCAGACAAGCCAAATTAAATACAATTTAATACATAGCGTTCCACTTACAAGGTTGAGACAATAGCAAGTATTGTATCTTTGCTTCTTATTATCATTTCCCTCCAATTAATTAGGCTTGATTATACTTTTATCTAGATATCGATAAGTACCAGCTCAATCCTTAACAAATCACCATTTCAACTTAATCTATAAATACTTTCTGTAATTTTATGTAAAAATATAAACAATTACTTTTATATGACTATAAATGCATTTTTTTCATTTATTATTTATTATATTTTCACTTTTAAGTCAATCTTTCAGGCTAATGTAATGTATTGTTTTTATTGAACTATAAAAACCTATATTTTCATTTAATAGCCTATATTTATTATTTATACCTATATTGATAGTTAAAAACTATTAAAACAACTATTTTTGATTCATTAAAACAATTTCACATTGGTAACTAAAAAATATAATCTACCTCTCATTGAGAAAGTCAAAAAATTCAAATTAATACTATAATTAATAGCTAACTTTAAGATAATAAGTTTCCAATAGAGAGAATATAAAATGAAATATATTAATACTAAAGAATTGAATATAAATAACGACCTAGATATTGTTATGGCCACCGCAAAATACTTAAAGTCTGCACGTATTGAAAGATCATTAACGGGTACAGAGGTAGGAAAACTATTAAATTTGAGCCAACAACAAATATCAAGATATGAGAATGGCCAATCTGCTATTTCTATTGATAGCCTTCATACATATCTTAAAGTATTAGGGAAAGATTGGTTAGATTACTTTAGATCTGTTATCTTAGTTAGAGTTCATGCGAATTACTATTAATACAAGCAATACAAAATTTAAATTAATTATTTTAAATAAGAAATTAATTTTAAGATAAGTGCTCAAAATCACATATCAATAACAACATGAAAAATTTTAAAGTAGTTAATATGATTGAAAAAAATGCGAATTATTCTCGCAAGTTTACTATTTACAAATCTCATTATATCAAAACTTAACTCGAAGAAGTTATTAGAAGCAGCAAATGATATCTATAGAAAGGAACTCTCAGTGCAGTTGAATACAGTCATTCAAAAAGAAAACGCCACGCTAATAAATTAGCGTGGCGTTATAATTTGGCGGAACGGACGGGACTCGAACCCGCGACCCCCTGCGTGACAGGCAGGTATTCTAACCAACTGAACTACCGCTCCTGATGTTCCCTGCTGGGAACGCCATGCATATTACGAATACTTGAGGACCCCGTCAACACTTTTTCTTGTTAAATCGCACAGTTGAACAGTTTTTAGCCTTGAGAGGCTTTTCTATCCATTTTCCTAAGCAAGTATAAATAATGAAATCAATTATTAGTGTAAATTTTCAGCTTCATCAGAAGGTTGGCGCCAAAGACAAGGTTTGCCGCCTTTCTTATCAACAATATCCAACCGAGCTTCATGAGCAATTATTTCTTCATCAGAAGCAAAAATCACTCTAAGACCGCTCTGAGGACGTTCAATCCTTTGAATTTCATACTCTTGCTCATTATTAGCTGATTCTGAATCCATCGAAAATGCTAATGAAGTTTGCCCGCCCGTCATTGCCAAATAGACATCTGACAGAATCTCAGCATCGAGTAAAGCCCCGTGCAGTGTACGCTTAGAGTTATCAATTAAATAACGGTCACATAACGCATCCAAGTTATTCCGTTTACCAGGAAAAAGTTTGCGAGCCAATACTAAGCTATCAGTGATAGTACAAAATTCTTGCGTAGGCGGAATACCTTTATTGAGTTTACGGAATTCATAGTCCATAAAACCGATATCAAAGGGGGCATTATGAATAACAAGTTCTGCACCACGAATAAATTCAAGGAACTCATCCGCAATGTCAGCAAAAACAGGTTTATCTTGTAAAAATTCATCACTTATCCCATGCACTTCAAATGCTTCAGGATCCACTAAACGGTCAGGTTTAATGTACACATGAAAATTACGCCCTGTGAGTCGGCGGTTAATCACTTCAACCGCACCAATCTCAATTATGTTGTGCCCTTCATAATGAACACCGAGTTTATTCATACCGGTTGTTTCAGTATCAAGGATAATTTGTCTGGTTATCACCGTGCTCATAATGTTTTTTTGTGTCAAACTAGAAAGGAACGAATAATATAGAGTGTAACAGAAATGACAAAGCAGGTAGAAATTTTCACGGATGGTTCCTGTTTGGGTAATCCTGGCCCGGGTGGATATGGCGTTGTTCTACGCTACCAACAACATGAAAAAACATTGAGTGATGGATATTTTTTAACCACGAATAACCGTATGGAACTACTTGCAGCCATCGTTGCATTAGAATCACTAACAAGGCCCTGTGATATTATTTTAACCACTGATAGCCAATACGTACGACAAGGAATCACACAATGGATCCACGGATGGAAACGAAAACAATGGCGAAAAGCGGATAAATCTCCTGTCGTCAATGTTGATTTATGGAAGCGCCTTGATGACGCCATCCAACGGCATACGATTGATTGGCGATGGGTTAAGGGCCACGCAGGCCACCCTGAAAATGAGAAATGTGATGAATTGGCTCGAGCTGCCGCTTCAGCGCCGACTAAAGAAGACACGGGTTACCAACCCGCACAAAACTAAGAAGGATCGTCTATCTTCATTGATTTACTGATCTCCTTCGCCGCACCGAGTGCTGTTCCAATCTTAACCTTCGGTTGCTTGAATTTTAGTGGTGTCGGAGTCAGTGGATAAGTCCGTTTCCGCGCCACAATAACGCTTAACGCCCCAATTCCCCCACAGTTTTTATTCACTCGTCTTTGTGCACTCAACCAAGGAAATATTTGGCAATTACGATGATACAAAACTTCATAGTTTAATAAGCTTAACCAATCAAATACCCTAACAGAGGGGAAAAAACGGCTACAATAAGGCTGCCGTTTACGTAAAACAGGTACGAGTTTCGCCATTCCGACAAGACTGAAAGGGTTAAAACCTGAGATGATTAGCCAGCCATCGTCGATTAACACCCGGTCAACCTCCCGTAAAAGCCAATGAGGATCATGGCTATATGCCAAACAGTGAGTCATTAGACAGGCATCTATCGATTTTTGGGTTAACGGTAATGCCTCGGGCTTTGCAATAAGATTAAAACGAGGATCACCAGTACCAACATTAAATTGGTGGGAGATTAAGCAGCCTTCGGTATGGATTTCAGTACTTAAATGGCCTAACTTAAGCAAATGAAAGCCAAATATCTTCGGCCACCAAGGGCTAAGTTGATTTTCTATGGCTTGACGATATTGTTCTCCAAAAGGAATGTCAGACCAACTAACTGGCATTTGAATTTTTTTATCAATACGCGCAGGCTTCATGAAATTCCCCTATTAACTATTAACAAGTATCGAGGTCATTATGGAGTTAATTCGAGTACCAGCTTTAAACGATAACTACATTTGGGTTTTAGTCGATGGCCACCAACAGTGTATCATCGTTGACCCCGCAGAGGCAGAGCCTGTGCTTGAAATAATTACAGCTAAACAGTTGACGCCTGTCGCCATCCTATTAACTCACCACCATAATGACCATACAGGTGGTGTAAAAGGGATTTTAAGCAAATTTACAACTCTTCCTGTTTTTGGCCCAAAAGAAACCCAATCTAAAGGGGCGACAGAAATAGTCGAAAACGGTGATAAGGTCATAATTAACGAGTTCAACCTACAAGTTATTGCATTATCAGGCCATACTTCTGAGCACATCGGCTTTTACCAAGCACCTTATTTATTCTGTGGCGACACGCTGTTCTCTGCCGGTTGCGGGCGGATATTTGAAGGAACTCCTGAACAAATGTTCGAATCTATCCAAAAAATTGCTGAGCTTCCTGATGAAACCTTAATTTGCTGTGCCCATGAATATACTTTATCTAATCTCAAATTTGCACACCATATATGGCCTGAAAATGAAGCGATTACACAATATTTACAAAAAATAACGCAAATGCGTGACAAACATCAACCAACAGTACCTACCACATTGAAAACAGAGAAAAAAATAAATATTTTTCTGCAATGCGATAACCTTCAATTACAGAAGAAGCTCAATATTAATATACAAAATCCACCTTTAAGAGCAGTTTTTACCCTGTTGCGTCAATTAAAAGACCAATATTAAAGTTTAATGATTGTCATATCGGGGTGGGATAAGTATTATTGTTCGACTTTTAAACATCAAAATGAAGAACAATAGAAAAGAATGAAGATAATCGCGACGCTTATCGCCATTGTTCTGTTGGCCGGATGCCAAACTGCCCCGAAAAAAATTAAGCAGAACAAAACTCCAACTAATCATACTATTGAAACTGTTGCATCACACAACCAAGCAGCCAGTCGACAATTACCTAAAGTCGACTATGACCTATGGGGTTATATTAGTGATGAACTAAAAATGGATGTCCCTGATAAACCTCAAATTAGGGAACTCGCAAATAGTTATTTAAATAAACAACGTTTTGTCTACGATGTGGCATTAAGAGCTGAGCCATACATGTACCTCATCGTAGACGAAATTAATGAGCGCAATTTACCCATGGAATTAGCTTTAATTCCTATTATTGAAAGCTCATTTAATCCTAAAGCAACTTCTCCTGCACAAGCCGCAGGTCTATGGCAAATCGTTCCTATCACTGCACGCTCATATGGACTAAAACAAACACAATGGGTTGATGAGCGCAGGGATGTGGTTTCTTCAACTAAAGCGGCTTTTGATCTTCTCGAAAACTTAAATGTTATGTTTGGCCACGATTGGGAGCTCACCCTTGCTGCCTATAACTGTGGAGAAGGCTGTGTTCAAAATGCTATCAAGAAAAACGAAGCTGCTGGGCTACCTACTGATTTTTGGTCACTCTCATTACCAAAAGAAACTAAACAATACGTACCAAAAATCTTAGCACTTAGCCAAGTATTGAAAAATCCTGAAAAGTACCAAGTTAATTTGCCAACAAGTAATAAAAATCGAGCACTCACTCAAATCGATGTTGGTCAACAAATCACGTTATCTCAAGCCGCTGAGTTGGCTGGGTTAACTGTTGAATCGGTAAAAACGTATAATTCTGGTTATACACGCGGCATAACATCGCCAAGTGGCCCTCATTATATTATGTTACCTACAGCAAAAGCTGAACAATTCAAAACATCACTCTCAGACGAAGATGTTTTAAACACAATTAGTTTAGCCGCACAACAAAATCAACAGATAAAAACAACACAACCCACTGCCATTTCTAGCGCGCGTCAAAATCGAGCTAAAATAGCTACATATAAAGTACGCAAAGGCGAATCTGTCGCGAGTATTGCAAAAAAATTCAATACTACCGCCAAAAATATTCAAAAGCTAAATGGGCTAAAAACTGCGAGTGTTATCAAACCAGGACAAGTATTAAAAGTTACGAGCTCAGTGCCTGCTGCAAGCAACCGTAAGGCAAAAACCTATAAAGTAAGAAAAGGCGACTCCTATTATAGTATTGCGAAACGTCATGGCATAAAACTCAATGATTTAATGACTTGGAATTCAGGTGTTAAAATGGCGGACCTGAAACCAGGGGTAACCTTAAACCTCTATCTTTAAGTTATTCTCATCAACAAAGCTTTTGTCTATTTCAGGCAAAAGCTTTTTTATTTTTAATTTTCTTATTAGTAAAAATAAATTATTTGAATGAATTAAGTAGGAAAATAATTTTTATAACATCTTTTGTATAAACACTTCATATTCACTGTACTAAAATAACCGATGGTTAAACTATAATTTAAATACTTCATAAAATTGAGTTTAGGCAGAACATACGCGACTCAGCCCCCAACAACTTGCTAATAAGCTAGAAAAAAGTAGTTTATTGCTGGTGACATATGTGATAATAATGCTATTATTATATCGCGGCTAGTTTAGTCCGAGCTGCCAGTCCGTATTCGAATATCGCTTATGTATTATATTAATAATCTTCGAAAGTTTAACGAACTAGCAATAATCATATATTTTTCAATATACTAGTACATGAGCTTTTATATTGAACATAGGTGTTTTAATTAGTTAACATGACATTATTGATAAAAAATACACTCAGCAAAAGTCAGATTCGCCTGCGGAGGTGATTATGGATGAATACTCACCCAAAAGACACGATATAGCAGAACTAAAATACTTATGTAATAGTCTCAATAGAGACGCTATTTTAAGTTTACAAAAAACAAATACGCATTGGATTAATGATTTAAGCTCCCCACAAAGCGCAGCCTTGAATGAACTCATTGAACATATCGCTGCATTTGTCTGGCGATTTAAGATCAAATATCCAAAAGAAAATCTTGTTATATCACTTATCGAAGAGTATCTCGATGAGACTTATGATTTATTCGGCAGTCCTGTCATCACACTCAGTGAAATTATAGACTGGGAAGCAATGAATCAGAGCCTTGTCGCTGTGCTGGATGATGACCTAAAGTGTCTAACCAGCAAAACCTAAAGATATTATTTATCTTTAGTTCAAACTACAAAACTGTATATTAATAAGTAATTTTGCACAAAAGAAAGGGTATTATGACCAAATCTGATTATCTGATGCGTTTAAGAAAATGCACAACAATTGAAACTCTTGAGCGTGTCATTGAAAAAAATAAGTATGAATTATCTGATGATGAGCTAGAGCTATTCTATTCAGCTGCAGATCACCGCTTAGCTGAACTCACAATGAATAAGCTTTATGATAAAATTCCAGCTTCTGTTTGGAAATTTGTTAGGTAATATCTTATTAACACGCACAGATAGTGAATGGTTGTAGCCGGTAAACCTGCTTATCGGCTGGACGCAATGTAATTATCGTTTTATTATTGGCGTTATAATTATGCCAATGGAAATTTATTGCTTTTAATTTTAGCATATCAATTTTTCTTATTACAATAATCAACAATGAATGTTGTATTCTTAACCTTTCTTTTTTAACTTCAGAATTTATTTGAGATTTAGAGTTTAATTGACAATTATAAAATATAATTAAATAACATATTTATAATAAATTAGAATATATAGATGAGAGGAAAGGCAAGATATGCTGAGTTGGGTGGGGGCCCTGCCAGCGACATCCCGGCACACACAACCCCTGCTATGGCTGCTTCCTTCCGGACCTGACCAAGTTAACAAGTTAGCGTTGCGGGAGAACCAACAGAGCCCCCATTGAATGCTTCTTTCAAAGCAGGGGCATTATGCTTGATAGTCATTGAAATAGCAAGAACCCCCTGACCAAGTGACGTTTTATTACACAAACGCATATAAAAATAGCGACTCAACTAAGGAATCGTTTATTAACTAGTTCGCAGGCACCATCAACAATTCAACATTTTTTGTGACACCATTATTGATAACCTCTACAACGCTATCACTAATGTATAAAAGTTTTCCATTCGCGTTCACGGTTGCATTAACAACTAGCGAGCCTTCCTGCCTAACTTCATTTTTTTGGTAAGTTAGTTCAAAAGGAATGGTTGGACGATTATTCACTGAATTGTAATATTTTTGAGATAATATCAGTGCAGGTAAGTCCGCAACCGTTGTATCTGCCAACGTAATTGTAACAACTGCGTCTTCAGGTAAAACAGTATCCTGTAAAATCACCACACGGCCCTCGATTTTTCCTGAATCGACTGTCTGGTTATTATTACTATTTTGAGCATTAAGTGCTTTTTCGCTGGGCTTGGTGCTATTCCCTTCACAGCTAACCAACGTTAAAATCACTAATAAGCTAACAATATAGCGAAAAAACTTCATAGTTATTACCTATAACACAATGTTTACTAAAACATTTTAAAATAATCGGAATAGACAAGTCATTTTCTGATGAGGGAATAATAAAAAGTATAACTAATATTGGTAGAATAATACATTTATATTTCCAAATGTAACAATACGTAACCCCAATTTATTCGCTAGTAATTAATCTACCTATTCAGGGTAAATAATGGGAAAATACCAATATCTCATTTACGTATAACTGAACTAAGATGACTATGAGCCCAGAATTACAGAATTTAATTAGCCTAATTGAACTCGAAAAAATTGAAGAAGGTATTTTTCGTGGACAAAGCGAAGACCTTGGTTTACCTCAAGTTTTTGGTGGACAAGTTGTTGGACAAGCCATGTATGCAGCTAAGCAAACCATACCTGAAGGAAGAGCGATTAATTCTTTTCATAGTTATTTTTTACGCCCAGGCGATAGCTCACGTCCCATTGTTTATGACGTGGAAATTTTACGCGATGGCGGAAGCTTTAGCGCACGCCGAGTAAGTGCCATTCAAAATGGCAAACCTATCTTCTTTATGACCGCATCATTTCAATCTCAAGAAGAAGGTTATAGCCATCAGAACTTAATGCCAGATGTACCACCACCTACAAAATTAATTTCTCAAGATGATATTGTTCAAAGTTTGGCTGATAAATTACCAGAAGCAGTTAAAAAGTATGCTCTTCGGCCAACTCCTTTTGAATTTCGTCCCGTTGAATTTTACAGCCCATTCGATGCCGCACCTCAAGAACCATTTCGTTATATTTGGTTCAAAGCGAAAGGGCAACTGCCTGATATACCTTCACTACACCACTATTTATTAGGTTATGCCTCTGATTACAATTTCCTCCCTGCCGCATTACAGCCGCATGGTAGAGGATTTATGGAACGCGACTTACAGGTTGCAACTATTGATCATTCAATGTGGTTCCATCGCCCATTTAAAATTGATGACTGGTTACTGTACGCTGTAGAAAGCCCTTCGGCATCAGGTGGGAGGGGTTTTGTGAAAGGACAAATCTATAATTTACAAGGTGATCTTGTTGCAACTGCAGTCCAAGAAGGCGTAATTCGTCAACGGCAACCTCGTAAATAACCGCTATTTAAAGTAAGTGATTACTTACTTAGAAAAATATATTAGTCAGTTTAAAAAGGTAATGGCAGCCAGCAATAAGCTGCCATTATCAATTTACATAAAACACAGTATTATCCTGTAATTATCTTTACATGAAGGTTAATTGTAGGCACTTTCACCATGAGAAGTAATATCTAAGCCTTCCCTTTCTTTTTCAACATTAATTCGTAAGCCTGACGTTTTCTCTGCAATTTTAAATGCGATATAAGCAACAATTGCAGTCCAAACAACACAAACTAGGATGCTAACGGCTTGAATTCCTACTTGTTTCATCATCGTAATACCTTCCGCATAGCCACTTCCACCTAATACCGTTGAGGTAAATACCCCCGTGAGTAAACACCCTAAAATGCCACAGACTCCGTGAACGCCAAAAACATCGCAAACATCATCAACTTTTAACCGACGTTTTAAAATCACTACCCCCCATAAACCTGCCAATCCAGAAAGTAGTCCGATGATTAATGCCCCGCCAACACCCACAGTACCCGCAGCAGGCGTAACACCGACTAACCCAGCCAAACACCCAGAGCAAGCCCCTAATAATGAAGGTTTCTCCCTGAAAAGCCATTCCGCTAAAGTCCACGATAAGATAGCACCAGCTGCAGCTGCGATAGTGTTCACAAACGCGAGCGCAGCGATACTATTTGCACTTCCGGCCGAACCTGCATTGAAACCAAACCAGCCAATGAATAATATGGAAGTTCCCATAAATACCATAGGTAGGTTATGAGGTTTAATAGCTTCTTTCCCTAACCCGGTGCGATGCCCCAGTAAGTAAGCACCAACTAAGCCTGCAACAGCCGCATTAATATGAACAACCGTACCTCCAGCAAAATCTAATGCGCCATCTTGCGATAAAATACCGCCTCCCCACACCATATGTGCCATTGGCAAATAAGCAAACGTAGTCCAAATAAGTGTAAAAATTAAAATTGCAGAAAATTTAATTCGCTCTCCTAATGCACCAATCACTAATGCAACCGTTAAGCATGCAAATGCACCTTGAAACACGACGTGAATAAATTGAGGGATCGGTCCAGATAAGCTTTCTACAGTAATATCTTTCAACATGATCTGGCTAAAACCACCGATAAAATCATTTCCCTCACTAAAAGCTAAACTGTATCCATAAACAATCCAAATAACAGACACCAAAGCAAAAATAACTGCAGTTTGAGCCATCAAAGAAAGAACATTTTTACTTCTTAGTAACCCGCCATAAAATAATGCGATACCTGGTAGTATCATAAAAATAACTAAAGCAGTCGCTATCATCATAAATGCGTTATCCGCTTTATCTAGGGTTTCCTCTGCAGCAAACACGGTTATTGGAAAACCACCCATTAATAACAATAAGAATAAGTATTGGAACCCTTTGCGCATAGTTGTTCTCCTACAGTGCTTCGTCTTGTTTTTCACCTGTACGAATACGTACCGCTTGTTCTAATGACAAAATAAATATTTTTCCATCCCCAACTTGGCCCGTATAAGCTTTTTTTTCAATTGTTTCAATTACCTGCTCCACTAACTCATCAGAAACGGCTATTTCCATACGTACTTTAGGTAAAAAGTCGACAGTATATTCAGCACCTCTGTACAACTCGGCATGCCCTTTTTGCCTACCAAACCCTCTAACTTCAGTAATGGTAAGCCCTTGAACTCCAATATCTGATAACGCTTCTCGGACTTCATCTAATTTAAATGGCTTAATGATCGCGATGATATATTTCATGTTCACTCCTATAAGTCAGGTGAATAAACTGCTCAATGCTTTGAACAGCACTGACGTTATAGCAAACCGTGTGCCAAAATATATTTATTCATATAATTCAATAAGAAAGGGCAAAATAAAAAACCACTCGGATGAGTGGCTTTAGAGGATGCATTATAAGAGTGCAGAACAATTAACTAGGTATAGCCTCAACTTCAGCATCACTATGGGCATTCAGTGATTCCCCAACTTGTTGCAACTGGTACATTTGATAATAGCGTCCTTTTTGTTGCAAAAGCTGTGAATGCTTACCTTGCTCAACAATTGCACCACGATGTAACACAACGACCTGATCAGCATCGACGATCGTCGATAAACGGTGAGCTATCACAACTAGAGTCGTATGTTGGCGGATCATACGTAATGCTTTTTGTATCGCTTGCTCTGTTCCTGAGTCAATGTTCGCGGTTGCTTCATCCAAAATTAAAATTTTAGGTGTCACCACAAGAACTCGAGCCATCGCTAGTAATTGTCTTTGCCCAACAGATAACGTATTTCCTTGTTCTCCGAGCACGGTATCTAACCCATCAGGTAACGCACGAACCAACTCAGCAAGCTGAACAGTTTCAAGAACTTCCCAGACTTTATCTTGGCTAATTTCACGTCCTAATGCGACGTTATCAAAAAAAGAAGCGGCGAGAACAACAGGGTCTTGTTGCACCATTGCAATACCATTACGTAATACTTGATGAGATAGTGAACTTAAATGACGCCCATCTAATAAAATATCCCCTTCTTGCCATGGGTAATATCCCATAATTAAATTTGCAATGGTACTTTTACCACTTCCTGTATGGCCGACCAACGCAATAAAATTATGATCAGGCACTTGTAAATTAATGTCTTTAAGCACAATGTTGTTATCACGATAGGCAAAGGATAAATGGTTAATTGAGATTGAACCACCTTGTAACGGCTCAATACTTGCGCCATAGCCTTGTTGCGGGCTATCCATTAATTCAAAAACACGCTCACCAGAAACAACGGCTTGCTGCAACATTGACTGCTGAGAAGTTAATTCAATGAGCGGTTCATTCAAGCGGCCTAAATAATTAATAAAAGCATATAAAACACCAACACCAATGGTGGTCGTTCCTTCGAATCCAAATAGCAATAGTAAACCACATAATACTGAGGCAGAAAGTAAGCTCAACAATGGCCTTAATAATAAGCCATCAAGCTTTAATGCTTTCATTCTTGCAAAATAATGGTCTTGGCTAAGACTTTGCATTTTTTCGCCAAATCTAGCTTGCTGGATAAATTGCTGAATAACTGTCATTCCATTAATAACTTCATTAAAACCGTTATTAATATCAGCAAGATAAGATCTCACACGACGTACAATCGGTGTGCTTAGGCGCTGATAAACAAGCATTACCACAAATACAGCAGGAAAAATCATCACTGCAATTGATGCCATACGCCATTCCAATGAAAACATGGCAACCAGCATAGCGCAGATCAATGCTAAGCTACGAAACACGGTTGGTACAACCATCACAAATAGATCTTTAATAACCTCAGTATCATTTGTAACTCGTGAAATTAATTGACCAACTGGCTGCTTATCAAATGCACTTAGAGGCTGCCTTAGAGCAGCATTCATCACATCTGTTCGTAATGTTTGCACTACCCCCACAGAAGCTTTATTAAATAAAATAATTTGATAGTAATGTAATAGTGCAGCAATAACTTGGAGCAATATAAACCCAACAGCCATATATAAAGCCAGTGGCATGATGATTTGTTTTTTCGCTATCATGTTATCAATAAAATAACTGATTAGCAGAGGCCCACTAACTTCTGCAATAGCAGCTAGCCATAGCATTGCAATGGCAATACCCATGGTTCCTCGGTACGCTTTTCCATAAGCAAGTAAACGCTTAAGTGCTGGCCACAGCGGTTTCTTTTGGCTCATAGATCACCATCCAAAGCTGCTTCAATCTGTTGATATTGATACATATCTTTATACCAACCCGATTGCTCAATAAGCGCGTCATGTCTACCTCGGCTAACAATAGTACCTTGAGATAGCACTAGAATATTGTCCGCCTCCACCAATGCAGATAGGCGATGGGCGCTGATGATCATGGTTCTACCTTGCCGCCAATGACTTAAATTTTGTAAAATTGTAAACTCGGTCTGCCCATCAACTGCAGAAAGAGCATCATCTAACACCAAGATTTCCGCATTCTGCAAGATAGCCCTTGCAATAGAAATTCGTTGTTTCTGCCCGCCAGATAACATGACGCCACGCTCACCAACCTGAGTGGAATAGCCTTCAGGTAAACGTAAAATATCATCATGTACACAAGCAATGCGTGCAGCCTGTTCAATTTCTTCTTGAGTGGCATCAGGTCGCCCAAGCGCGATATTGCCTGCGACGGTATCTGAAAACAAAAATGGAGACTGATTTACGATAGATAACCGAGCACGCCATTCATCTAAACGAATTTCGGGTAACGGTAAACCTTGATAGAAAATAACCCCTTCCGTAATATCAAATTGACGTTGTAATAACGTCAACAATGTTGATTTTCCAGATCCTGTTGGCCCACATATCCCTAAAAATTGCCCAGGTTTTAGGTCAAACTTAATATCATGTAATGCTGTTCTCGAGGTTTCTGGATAACTAAAGTTGATGATATTTACATTCAAATTCCCCTTTTCAGGCTGTAATGAATGCGAACCATCCTGAATGACTAACGGTTCATTGAGTAAACTAAGAATACGGCTATAAGCTGCACTACCCCGTTCAACGATATTAAACATCCATGCGAGCGCTAACATCGGCCAAATCATTAACCCTAGATACATCACAAAGCTCGTTAATTCGCCTAGCGTCAGTGTATCGTTTAATACCATCCAGCTTCCCCCTGCAATAGCGAGTAAGTTGGCCATACCAATCGCCATAAAAATTGTGGGGTCAAAACGGGCATCAACTTTAGCAACATGCATATTGCGACGCCCTGCCTCGGTAGCTACCTGTTCAAATTGATTTGATTGATGATCTTCGAGGCCAAAAGCTTTAATCATGCGAATACTTGTTAAACTTTCTTGTGCATGATTATTTAAAGACGAAAATGCCCCTTGGGCATGCTTGAAACGCTGATGAAGCTGATCCCCATAACGTTTAATGATTAATGCCATAATTGGCATTGGAATAAGTGCAAGTAAAGTAAGCTGCCAACTAATTTCAACGCTCATCATAATGAGCACCGCACATCCCATCACTAATGAGTCAACTAATGTTAAAACTCCCTCTCCTGCAGCAAACACAACTCGGTCAACATCATTCGTTGTACGTGCAATTAAATCTCCCGTTCGGTACCTAAGGTAAAATGCTTGGTTTTGCAGACTTAGTTGCCGATAAAATTTTTGTCGTAGTTGTACGGCTAACTTATAAGAAGCACCAAATAACCATAAACGCCAGACATAGCGCAAACCATACACAACCAATGCAATCAACAGCATGACTAAAACATAAGTGATCAATTGCTTTGTCGACATTGCCCCTTTACTAATTCCATCAACAACAACACCAACAATGCGTGGGGGAACTAATTGTAAGATAGCAATGATAATTAAAAAGCAAACAGCGCCGAGATAGCGCCGCCATTCACTCAAAAAATACCAACTTAGTTGTGAAAATAATCGCACGTAATACTGCCTTGAATATATTGATTTATTGATGCCTAAGAATGAGAGCCCGTAATTATCTAAGTTATTACAGGGTTAATCAGGAATAGGCAATACTGTCGTATACTTGATTTTTTCCATTGCAAAGCTTGAAGTTACATCGATTAAACCATGAACACCATTAACTAACTTTTTATAAAACAAGTCATATGATTTCATATCATGAACTTCCACTTGCATAAGATAATCATACTCCCCAGCCATACGATAAAACATCAGAACTTCAGGAAGTTGACTAACAAAAGAAACAAATTGCTCATACCACTCACTATTATGATGCTGTGTTTTAATTGTCACAATCACCGTTAAACCTAAACCTAACTTCTCACCATCGAGTAAAGTGACTCGCCCTCGAATATAACCTTCATCTTCAAGCCTTTTTAATCTTTTCCAGCACGGAGTAGAGGTTAAATTAACAGCTTCCGCAAGGGTATTTAAGGATAAGCTGCTGTCATTTTGCAATAAACAAAGCAGTTTTTTGTCTATTTTATCTAACATGATTGCTCTCTTGGCTTGGGTGTAAGTGCTTTTATCGTTATTTTATTAGCTGTATAACTATATTATGCAAAATTGAATAATTAAAAAACAATAAAAATGTTACCAAATACCATGATTATAGAATATTTTTATACAGATAACCAAATCAGCATATAAATAGTCCTTCAATCAAACTAATTTGATAAAAATAGAACTATGAATTACATCCCAGTATCGCTAACATGCTTTACTCTCTTTCCATCACATTTTGATAATGATATATCACCAAGGAGTACCTATGAAACGCGCAGTTGTGGTTTTTAGCGGAGGCCAAGACTCAACAACCTGTCTTATTCAAGCTTTGCAAAACTATGATGAAGTTCATTGTGTTACTTTTGATTACGGCCAGCGCCACCGTTTTGAAATCGAAGTCGCACAGAAATTGAGCGTATCTTTAGGTGCTACAGCACATAAAGTGTTAGATGTCACATTACTCAATGAATTAGCAATCAGCAGCTTAACTCGAGATAACATCCCAGTTCCTGATTTTTCAGAAAGCGAGTCCAGTACTTTACCCAGCACTTTTGTTCCAGGGCGCAACATTTTATTCCTCACATTAGCAGCAATTTATGCTTACCAAGTACAGGCAGAAGCAGTGATAACCGGTGTTTGTGAAACTGATTTTTCAGGTTACCCAGATTGCCGAGATGAATTTGTCAAAGCCCTCAATCATGCTGTAGACCTCGGTCTTGCCAAAAATATTCGCTTTGAAACCCCGTTAATGTGGTTAAATAAAGCCCAAACATGGGCTCTTGCCGACAGTTATGGCCACCTTGAAACCATCAGGCAGCAAACACTAACTTGTTATAATGGTATTCAAGGTGATGGTTGCGGTGAATGTGCTGCCTGCCATTTAAGGAGCAAGGGCTTAAATGAATATTTAAATGATAAAGAAGCCACTATGCTCTCATTAAAGCAAAAACTATAATAAATTAGCTAAACACACAGCCTACCATTAGCTTATTCGTAATATTCAAGCTAATGGTAGGCTAGTTTTGAATAAAATCTTCAGAACCCACCTTGAATGACTCTAACTTCTCACGCAGCTGTTCATCGATAATAATTGCTTTATTCTCGATATTATTGATAAAAACAAATGTCACATAAGCATCTGAAACAACCTCTTGAATTCCTGCTTTAGTGCGAATAATTTGTTGATAACATACTGCGCTTTTACTGCCTATTTTGTCCATACGGGTCACCACCGTCAGCTCATCACCGAGTAAGACACCTTGGATATAATTTACATTAATATTCACCGCAGCTATTGTTAAATTGTTTTCTATAGCCCACCTAATAAAATTGCGTTTATTCATCCATTCCCAGCGGTCTGCTTCATAGAATTCTAAGTAACGTGCATTATTAACGTGCTGAAAAATATCTATATGATAACCATGAACTTTAATGTGTGTTGTCATAACTACTCCGACCAGTTTATTTTTTAATAACATAAAAATAACAAATGTACGGAAAATGTGCTGAATGATTATCAAGAATAAGACTTAGCTCTCAAATTATTTACAAGATGCTTAGTTTTCTGCTTAATTATTAACCTTAAATATATTCCCCCCATACTTTGTATGGGGGATTTTAGTTACAAAGTTAACTTATCTTTATTCTTTTCTAAAAATGCAGGACCTATCCCCTGAACTTCTAAAATATTCTCAATGGAATTAAAAGCCCCATATTTTTGCCTATATTCAACTATAGCTTTAGCTTTTTGCCTACCTATGCCATTAAGTTTTTCGGCAAGTTCCTCTTCACCTGCTAAGTTAATATTTACTTTATCAGACTGTTCATGGTTAGTTGATGGTGAGTTATTACTTACTTGTTTTTCTTGAATGACAGCCGTAGTGGCTTTTTCTGGCTCAATTTTCTTAGCCAAAGAAAAAGAAGAAAATGAGCATAATAAAGAAAGGAGCAGAACAATACCTAATCTGCATTTATTGACTGAATTCCATAACATATTTGTTCTCCTGTGTATGTTGAGACACAACGATGCCATAGAAAAATATGGAACACTTTTCAATAAAATTAAAAATACGAAAGGCCACCCAAAGGTGGCCTTCTATTCATAACGTTGCAATTTTACTTGCGAAGCTGCTCGCAATTATTCAATATTCAGCACTTCAATTTTTGCATTTTCACGCAAGTTAAGCATCAAAGCTTCGTTAACCGCAGAACTCATAGCGCCTTGGTATTCACGAGTTAGTTGTTTTAACTCGTCATCCGTTGGCTGACCTAATGTTACTTTATCTAGCTGAATAACCACATAGTTATCAGACTCATCACGTGCAAGTCCGTAGCTTGGTTTACCATCAACAGGTTGTGGCATTTCCATTGTCGCATTGATAACCGCTGTTTGTGGCATTAAACGAGAAACGGTTTGAGCATCAGAGAATTTAACACCCGTGGCACTTAGAGCTTCAGCCCCTTTACCCGCTTTTAACTCAGTAAGTAATTTATCGCCCGTAGCTTTCAACTCTGCTTCGGCTTTTTGGCGTTTAACCAGTGTTTCAATTTCTGACTTAACCTGTTCAAAAGGTTCAACACTTTCAGGTTTGTACTCTGTAACACGCACAACAAATGCACGGTCACCTTCCACGTTAATAACGTCTGAGTTGATTCCTTTAGAACCATTTTTATCCACTAAACGATCGCTAAATACTTCACTGACCACTTTAGGGAAATTAAGCGCAGCAGGTGGGTTTGTTCTATCAAACCAATCCGTTGTCACAGCCTTCAAACCAGATACAGACTCAACTGATACTAATGATTCCATATCACTCGTGGCCGCTTCACTGACTTTTTGCTGTAAGTCATAGAATTGCTTAATGTTTTTATCTTGAAGTAAGCTAGTTTTAATACTTTCTTCAACTTGCTCAAACGGTTTAATCGATTCTGGCTTAATATCATCTAAACGAAAAATAACATAGCTATTTTGTGATTTAACAGGTGCCGAAAGCTGCCCTTTTTCTGTTAATTTAGCATCCACAATTTCGCTTGGCGTTGATGCAGCTTCCATCCAACCAATCAGGCCTTTTTGCCCTGCACTGAATTTATCCGTTGATTTTTCAGCGGCTAACGTTGCAAAGTCTGCACCTTGTTTTAATTCATCCAGAATATCATTCGCTTCTTTTTCAGAAGCAACCTGAATCATACTGTACTGCTTTTGCTCTGCTTGAGTATAATTTTTCAGGTTTTGCTCATAATAGGTTTTTACTTCTTCATCAGACACTGTCGCTGGTGCCATCGATGCTGCATCCATTTCAACATAGCTTACTTGCACCTTCTCAGGTGAAATAAAGCTATTTTGGTTAGCATCATAATAGGACTTTAATTCTTCTTCAGAGGCTGTTTGTTTTGCTTGAACCTCTGCTAAATCTAAAATTGCAGTGCGAATTTCACGCTCTTGCATAAATAATTCAGCATACGCTTTAACTTCAGATGGTAAAGCGAAATCCGTTCCAGTAAAGGTTTTGGCTAGCTGAGCACGTGTAAGATCTTGGCGAATTTGAACCGCAAGGCTATCTGCATTAATGTTGTTACGGCTTAAGATCTCACGATATTTTTCGCTATCAAACCGGCCATCTGTTTGGAAAACAGGCATTGAGAAAATATATTGCTCAATTTGCTGATCGCTTGCTGAGAGTTGTAGTTCATTAGCATACTGATTAATCAATTCATTGTTAATCAAGTTATCAAGAGCTTGGCGGCGCAGTAAATTCATGCTTTCTTCATTACTAGCGACTTCTGAAAATTTATCCCCCAGGTACTCTTGTAATGATTGGCGCTCTTGTTGAAAAGCCTGCTGTAGCTGCTCTCGGCTTATTGACTGCCCGTTAACTTCAGCGGCATTATTTGCACTGTTGCCACCAAGGCCACCCATCATAACGCCACCCAACACGAATGAAAGGATAATCAGCGCCAGTATTATTTTGAGCAAAGGACTATTCGCCTTTGTGCGTAAATTTTCCATCATAAAAAGGCTTAACTCCGCTTTGTTGAATTCAATTTCCTGATAATACGCTAATCTTAACTCAGAAAGAAAAAAAAGCGCACCATTTCAATGGTGCGCTTATATATTAGCTGATTAAAGACATTCCGTCAGTTTGAGTTTTCGCAAAAATACGAGAAAGACAAACTTAAATACCTAATTAGCTATTTACAGCGTCTTTAAGACCCTTACCTGGACGGAAAGCAGGAACTTTCGCCGCAGCTATTTTAATTTCTTTACCCGTTTGAGGGTTACGGCCTGTACGTGCTGCACGCTCACGAACAGAGAAAGTCCCAAAGCCAACTAGAGCAACATCGTCCCCTTTACTCAAAGAACCCGTTACGGTAGCAACGAACGCATCAACAACACGACCTGCTGCAGCTTTAGAAATATTCGCATCAGAAGCGATTTGATCAATCAGTTGAGCTTTATTCACTCTTATCATCCCCATATTAGTTGGACTATAAATCTCTTAATTAACTATAGCAGTTATTAGTATAGTTAATTAATGATGCAGCCGTTATATCAATCCTGATTACCAATGGCAAGAGAACAGATTGCATACAAACAATTATCAGAATCATCGTTAAATTAGCGATGAAAAAAAAGGCTGACAAGCCCTAAATTAGCTGTCAGCCTTAATTTTATACAAACTTCTTGATTCAGCTCACTCTTTTAGCTTTCTTTTTAACTACTTCAGCTCCAAAAGGAGGATTAACTAAAGCCAAAGATAAGACTTCTTCAATCGTTTTCACAGGGTGAATTTCAAGATCTGCGATCACATTTTGAGGAATTTCTTCTAAATCACGTTCGTTTTCTTTAGGAATTAATACTGTTTTAATCCCTCCACGGTGTGCCGCCAATAATTTCTCTTTTAAGCCACCAATTGGGAAAACTAACCCTCTTAATGTAATTTCACCCGTCATAGCAACATCTGCTCTCACCGGATTACCCGTTAGGCAAGAAACTAATGCTGTAGACATCGCAATACCTGCACTTGGACCATCTTTTGGCGTTGCCCCTTCAGGTACGTGCACATGGATATCGCGTTTTTCATAAAAATCGCTATTAATACCCAGTTTTTCCGCTCGAGCTCTAACAACCGTTAATGCGGTTTGAATAGACTCTTGCATCACTTCACCTAAAGAACCGGTATAGGTTAGTTTGCCTTTACCGGGCACACAAGCAGTTTCAATAGTGAGTAAGTCACCACCAACTTCAGTCCAAGCAAGGCCTGTAACTTGCCCAACACGGTTTTCTGTGTCTGCTTGGCCGTAATCAAAACGACGAACTCCCAGATAATCTTTCAGGTTGTCCGCATTGATTTCAATGTGCTTGAGCTTTTTGTCCATAAGTAGCGCTTTAACCGCTTTACGGCACAATTTAGAGATTTCACGCTCTAAACCACGAACTCCAGCCTCACGAGTGTAATAACGAATGATGCTCATTAAAGCACTGTCATCGATAGTTAACTCATTCTTTTTCAACGCATTACGTTCAATCTGCTTAGACAGCAAATGTCTTTTCGCAATATTCAGTTTTTCATCTTCTGTATAACCAGAAAGACGAATCACTTCCATACGATCTAACAATGGCGCAGGGATGTTCATTGAGTTCGATGTTGCAACGAACATCACATCAGACAAATCGTAATCCACTTCTAAGTAGTGGTCGTTAAAGGCAATATTTTGTTCTGGATCAAGCACCTCTAACAATGCAGAGGCAGGGTCACCACGCATATCAGATGACATTTTGTCAATTTCATCCAGTAAAAATAGTGGGTTTTTGACGCCGACTTTTGCCATCTTTTGGATCAGCTTACCTGGCATTGAGCCAATATAAGTACGACGGTGACCACGGATTTCAGCTTCATCGCGCACCCCACCTAATGCCATACGTGTATATTGACGCCCCGTAGCCTTAGCAATAGATTGCCCCAAAGAGGTTTTACCTACACCCGGAGGCCCAACCAAGCAAAGGATTGGCCCTTTAATTTTACTGACGCGGCTTTGTACTGCCAGATACTCTAAAATACGGTCTTTCACACGCTCTAAACCGTAGTGGTCGGTATCTAACACTTCTTGTGCTTTAACTAAGTCTTTTTTGACTTTGCTACGTTTATGCCATGGAACCTGCACCATCCAATCAATATAGCTACGGACAACAGTAGCTTCTGCTGACATCGGAGACATCATTTTCAGCTTCTGCAATTCTGCTTCGGCTTTTTCTTGTGCCTCTTTTGGCATTTTCGCTTCTTCGATTTTACGTTTTAGCGATTCATATTCGTCTGGCGCATCATCCATTTCACCCAGCTCTTTCTGAATAGCTTTCATTTGCTCATTCAGATAATACTCGCGCTGGCTTTTTTCCATCTGTTTTTTAACACGGTTGCGGATGCGTTTTTCCACTTGCAGCAACTCAGTTTCTGACTCCATCATGGCCATCAAAAACTCTACGCGTTCAGCAATATTTGCCATTTCTAAAACGCGTTGTTTATCTGCTAATTTTAATGGCATATGAGAGGCAATGGTATCTGCCAGTTTATCTAGCTGATCTTGTTCAATTGCATGTAACGCAGTTAGTACTTCAGGTGGAATCTTTTTATTCAGTTTTATATAGCTTTCAAACTGACTAACAATAGTGCGATACAATACTTCGTTTTCTTTTTCATCAAGTGCATCTGATGATTGAGAACCCGCTGCCGTTTCATCATACGGTGCGTGTTCAGATTCACTATTTTGCTCTGTTGCCAAATACTCTGCTTGCGCTAAGAAATATTCGCCATTATCTGTCAAACTGGTAATACGTGCGCGTCGTAGCCCTTCAACGAGGACCTTAACTGTACCATCAGGCAGTTTTAGCATCTGGATAACGGATGCAACTGTACCGACAGCAAATAAATCATTCACCCCTGGCTCATCAGTCGAGGCTTCTTTTTGTGCAACCAGCATTACCTGCTTGTCATGATCCATCGCTGCTTCCAGACTGTGAATGGATTTTTCACGTCCAACAAACAGTGGGATCACCATATGTGGGTATACCACTACATCACGCAGAGGCAATACTGGTATTTCAATGCGTTCGGAACGCTCAGGATTCATAAAGCTCTCTCTTCGTTTAGCTCACGCTAGTTTAAGGGTTTCTGTCTCTTGCTTTAAAATTGCTTTCTAAAACAAGGAAACCACACCTCAGAATATAAACTATATGGGGACAAGATTTTAGCATTCAATGGCTAGTTGAACATAAAAAACAAAATGAGGGAAACCCCTCATTTCGTTTGATTAACTATTGAACGTTTTATATGGGATTAGTTATCGCCGGAAGCTTGAGCATCAGGTTTGCTATATATCAATAGCGGCTCTGATTGCTCATTAATGACGTTTTCATCAACGACAACTTTTTCAACATTACTCATTGAAGGAAGGTCATACATCGTATTTAACAATGCAGCTTCAACAATAGAACGTAAACCACGAGCTCCGGTTTTACGTGCCATGGCTTTCTTAGCGATGGCTTTTAATGCTTCCTCACGGAACTCAAGCTCTGTATTTTCAAGACTAAATAAGGCTTGGTATTGCTTAGTTAATGCGTTTTTAGGTTCTTTCAGAATCTGAATTAATGCTTCTTCACTTAATTCAGTTAATGTTGCAACAACAGGCAAGCGACCAATAAACTCAGGGATTAAACCAAATTTAATTAAATCTTCTGGTTCTGCCTGCGTTAATAATTCGCCTTCCGTTGCTTTATCTGATTCACCTTTCACTTCTGCAGCAAAACCGATACCTGAACGGGTATTTAAACGCTGACCGATCACTTTATCGAGCCCTGCAAATGCCCCGCCACAAATGAAGAGGATCTTTGAGGTATCAACCTGCAAAAACTCTTGCTGAGGGTGTTTACGTCCCCCTTGTGGTGGTACTGCCGCAACTGTTCCTTCAATTAGTTTCAGAAGTGCTTGTTGCACACCTTCACCGGAAACGTCACGGGTAATTGATGGGTTATCTGATTTACGTGAAATTTTATCAATTTCATCAATGTATACGATACCACGTTGGGCTTTTTCAACATCGTAATCGCATTTTTGCAGTAATTTTTGAATAATATTTTCAACGTCTTCACCAACATAACCAGCTTCAGTTAATGTCGTTGCATCAGCCATTGTAAATGGTACATCCAAATAACGCGCTAAAGTTTCAGCTAAAAGTGTTTTACCACTACCTGTTGGTCCAATTAGCAAAATATTACTTTTACCTAATTCAACACCATCACTGGTTTTATCACCATTACGTAAGCGCTTGTAATGGTTATATACCGCAACAGCTAAAACTTTTTTCGCTTTTTCTTGACCGATGACATAGTCGTCAAGATGCTGCCGAATTTCATGTGGTGTAGGCAGTTCACTACGCTCACGATGCGGCGTAAGTTCTTTGATTTCTTCACGGATGATATCGAGACATAAATCTACGCATTCATCACAAATATAGACTGACGGACCGGCAATCAGCTTACGTACTTCATGCTGACTTTTTCCGCAGAAAGAGCAGTAAAGCAGTTTTCCTGTCCCCTCTTTGCGTTTATCTGTCATCAGTTGACCTCACTTTTATCCATATTGTTTTGTTTTCGTTGATTAAAAAAACAAAACAACGATTTTCTTTAAAATAGTTTATGGTATGAACTAATTATACCAAAAGTTAACCCATTAACGGCTACTATAAATTTGGTCGACTAAACCATACTCTTTTGCTTCATTTGCAGATAAGAAACGGTCACGCTCTGTGTCTCGAGTAATTTCTTCAATGGATTTTCCCGTATGCAGAGCCATTAACTCGTTCATTCGAGATTTCACTTTAAGAATCTCTTGGGCATGGATTTCGATATCTGACGCTTGGCCTTGATAACCCCCTAACGGTTGGTGGATCATCACGCGTGAATTTGGTAAGCAGAAACGTTTACCTTTGGTACCCGCCGTCAATAAAAAAGCCCCCATGGAACAAGCTTGTCCCATACAAATAGTGCTTACATCAGGCTTGATAAACTGCATCGTATCGTAAATTGACATTCCTGCGGTAATAACGCCACCTGGTGAATTAATATACAAATGAATATCTTTTTCAGGGTTTTCTGCTTCAAGAAATAACATCTGAGCGACGATTAAATTCGCCATATGGTCTTCCACTTGACCGGTCAGGAAGATAATACGTTCTTTTAATAGACGTGAGTAAATATCATACGAGCGCTCACCACGAGAAGTTTGCTCTATGACCATAGGCACAAGGGCCATTTGAGATGCTAATTGTTCCTGACTGCCAAAATGTGACATCGAAATCTCCTATTAAAAACGTTCTGGTGCTTGCGCCTAATTTGCTGTCTGCCTGCTATTTTGAGCAGAGATCATGCCACAAACAACGGTTTTAAAAAATTCCTGTGTCTGCAGGCTCTTTCAATTCTCTTATTTTTCTAGTTTAGCTAATATTTAACCAAATAACTGCAGAAATAAGAAGAAAATGCAGCTAAGTATGCTGCAGTAAATAAGACGCTCTTTAAAAGAGTTTAACACAAGTCTATTGGGTTACATGGAATTATACCATTAGAAAACCATACTTGATTTTCAAGGGAAACAAAATAACTCAGTTGGTTAATATCACCGTTTTCGACAATGTTAAGCTATTCAAAATAGTTCAAATTGCAATTAAAATCCCATTTAGACTACTTGAAGTATAGATAATATAATTAGGGTTTAAATGTGTTTTTCAAGGGTATCCTAATTAAATTCGCTAAAGTGATAATTTAAAGGCTTTAATTGACAAAAAACCCGTAGCAGTACACCACGGGTTTCATTATTTTATACAGCAAGAAAAAATTAACCTGCTTGAACTTGGTTCATCAGTTCAGTGAAGTTAGTTTCTTTTTCTGTCACTTTAGCAACTGCCAATACAGTTTCAACAGCTTGTTCTTCTAAAGCTAAATTACGAACACTGTTCATCAGCTCTTCGTTTTTGCTGTAGTATTCGATAACTTCAGCTGGATCTTCATACGCAGAAGCCATTTCTTCGATCAGCGCTTTAACACGATCTTCATCAGCTTTCAGTTCGTTTTTGTTGATCACTTCGCCTAACAGCAGACCAATCACTACGCGACGTTTTGCTTGTTCTTCAAACAGTTCACGAGGTAATTCCATCGCTTGTTTTTCGTCGCCACCAAAGCGTTGTGCCGCTTGACGACGCAGAACATCAATTTCACCATCAACAACTGCAGCTGGAACTTCGATGTCATTCGCTTTGATTAAGCCATCAAGAACTTGTGCTTTAACACGGTTACGCACGGCATTTTTCAGCTCACGTTCCATGTTTTTACGTACTTCTGCACGCAGGCCATCTAAAGAACCATCAGCGATACCAAAACGCTTGATGAATTCTTCAGTGAATTCAGGCAGTTCACGTTGTTCTACTTTCTTCAGAACGATAGCAAATTTCGCAGCTTTACCTTTCAGGTTTTCAGCATGGTAGTCTTCTGGGAAGTTAACTTCGATATCGAATTCTTCACCCGCTTTATGACCAACAACACCTTCTTCGAAACCTGGGATCATACGACCTTCGCCCATAACCAGAGCGAAATCTTCTGCTTTGCCGCCTTCGAATTCTTCACCATCGATAGAACCGGTAAAGTTGATAGTGATGCGAGAGTCAGCTTCTGCTGCCGCTTCAACTTCTTTCCACTGCGCTTGTTGCTTACGCAGAGTTTCTAACATATTTTCCAGATCTTCGTCTTTTACAGAAACTGCTGGTTTTTCAACTTCAATAGTTTCTAAACCTGCTAATTCGATTTCTGGGTAAACTTCGAATTCAACTGAATAAACAAAATCTTTACCATCTTCGAGTTGCTCAGGCTTGTAGCTAGGCGCACCCGCTGGATTGATTTTTTGTTCAATAATTGCGTTGATGAAGTTACGTTGCATTACATCGCCCAGAACGTCTTGCATAACAGACGCGCCATAACGCTGTTTAACGATGTTCATTGGTACTTTTCCTTTACGGAAACCATCAACACGTACTTTTTTAGCAACACTAACTAATTCGCTATTAACTGCTTTTTCAATATCAGTGGCAGGAACGGTGATTGTTACACGACGCCCAAGGCCTTGAGTCGTTTCAACAGAAACTTGCATCTTCTTACCTCAAAATAAATCTTAGTGATCGGTCTACTCCAGAGTTATGCCATTAAATCATAATGGCTGTCTCCCTTCCAGAACCGGGGGCGTTACTTTCGTAACGGTCAATCCCTGATATCAGAAGCGTCCCGAAACCTTACTGAAAATTAGACGCAGCATTATACCGATGCATGCGCCCTGAGTCGAGAAAAGCTGAGAAAAGAAGCGTTTTTTCCTCATTATTTGTGACTTTTCTGACTAAATTTTTTGTTTTTTCACCTAAAGTGAAGAAAAAACATTCACCAAGCTCATCATTGAGCATGGCTGATTATGTAAAGCATAGTCTCAGTGTATTAACTGAAACGAAAAACTACCGATTAACACCGCCAACACCACGACAAGCTGGTGATTTTAACGCAGTGTCAGCAAGCTCATTCCACTCTTGTTGTGTATATGTATGCAAAGCAAGGGCATGGATCCCTCCCGATAATTCGTCCGCTAAAATAGCATAAATTTCGCGGTGACGGGCAAGCATTCGTTTATTTTCAAATTTATCACTCACTAAAATAACTTTGAAATGGCTTTCAGACCCCGGTAACACATTGTGTTGGTGGCTTTCATTAATGACCTCCAAATGTGTAGGTTCAAAAGCAACGTGTAACTTTTGGTTCACGAGAGATTGCATACTTTGAGCTGCATTAGCGACCATAAAATGTTCCTTAATTAAAAATTATGCCCAGAGGCAATTATTTTTATTGTACGCGTTGATTATTGCTATCTTCTTATTATAGAAATATCCGATAATAACTTGCCAATGTTATGATAGCGGCACATTGATGCGAATTTTTTCAAAAATTGTTGTCTAATAGTTCAGGATAAATAAGCCGCTAAGCTTTATATTGAACGACGGCTACCCGCACCATAACGAAACATTTTCAATTAGGAAAGATGAACTGGAAAAAATTATGTTAAGAAAACTGTGTTTTCCACTTTTAGGGTTATTTCTTCTTGCGGGCTGTGCAACCAGCAGCAATACATTATCACTTGAGCCTAAGATAGCTTTACCTGCGAAAAACCCTACACTGAATGCAACTTCAATTAGTGTCAGCAGTGTCGATAACCGTACGAATAAATCCTTAGCAGAAGTTAATCGTAATGGTAGTTTAGTTGTACTGAACCCTTCACGCGATCCTCGTTATCTGATGCAAGAAGCCGTCGAAAAGCAAATGGCTGCACGTGGGTTTATGGTGACATCACCGGCAAATGTGAATTTAGTCGTTCAATTGAATAAACTCGATACCAAAGTAAGTGAAGGCAGCCTGCGCCATAATATTACTGTAAACTCCAGTGTCAGTATTATTGCAACAGCGCCAAATGGCTCGACAAAAACACGTTCATTTACCCGTAATTTTAATACACAAGAATTATTGGCTGCCAATAATGCCAAGATAGAAACGGCTATCAATAGCGCATTAACTGATTTAATTGCAGATATGGCAACAGACCAAGAAATCACCGATTTTATCAGACAAAATTCACGCTATTAATTGAGCAATCATTATCATTAAGTATTAAGCTACCTAAGCTCTCATTGATTGAGCTTGGGTAGCATAGCGCAGCCAATACCTCTGCAGCGCAATGTATTGCAGCAATATCACACTGGCTTAGAGGGAAATAATGCCTCGTTTTACTCTACCAAATAACATCACTTTAATCCTTTTAGGCTTTGTTTCTGGTCTACCTTTAGCTTTAACTGCAGGTACATTACAAGCTTGGCTAACTGTTGAAAATGTCGATATAAAAACCATTGGTTTCTTTTCATTAGTCGGACAGGCTTATGTCTTGAAATTTCTTTGGTCTCCAATGATGGACCGCTATACCCCACCCTTTCTTGGTCGTCGAAGAGGATGGCTATTAACCACTCAAATTCTGTTGATTATCAGCATTGCCGCTATGGGCTTTATGAATCCGTCAGAACATTTGTGGTACCTTGCTGCACTGGCGGTCACTGTTGCATTTTGTTCAGCCTCGCAAGACATTGTTTTTGATGCTTATAAAACCGACTTGCTGAGTGCAGAAGAACGTGGAATTGGCGCTGCAACCTCAGTTATGGGTTACCGGATCAGTATGTTAGTCTCAGGCGGTCTTGCACTTTGGTTAGCGGATAAGTTTTTAACGTGGAAACAACTTTATTTAGTCATGGCAGGGCTAATGATTATCGGTGTTATCGCTACATTACTCGCGAAAGAACCCGAAGAGAGTTGCGCCGCGCCAACGTCACTAAAAAAAGCGATTTACGAACCGCTGGCTGAATTTTTTAGCCGGAACAATGCTTGGCTAATCTTACTACTGTTAGTTTTTTACAAACTCGGCGACGCCTTTGTTATGGCGCTCAACACCAATTTTCTATTAAATGCCCTTGGTTTTAGTTTAAGTGAAGTGGGTACCGTCAATAAAACTGTCGGTATGGCCGCAACCATTATTGGGGCGTTACTTGGTGGTTACTTAATGAAAAACATGAGCTTATTTAAAGCTCTGTTTATTTTTGGGCTTCTACAAGGTGGCTCTAATATAGGCTATTGGTTCTTAGCGATAACACCACCTCATATCCTAACCATGGGGTCGATTATATTTCTAGAAAATATCTTTTCTGGTATGGGAACCGCTGCTTTTGTCGCCCTATTAATGACACTATGTAATAAATCGTTATCCGCAACGCAATTTGCACTTCTTTCCGCTCTTTCGGCTGTTGGCCGTGTTTACATTGGCCCAGTTGCGAGTATTTTCGTCAGTAATTATGGCTGGCCACTATTCTACCTTATTTCAATCGCAGTTGCGGTTCCAGGTGTTTTGCTTTTATTAGCTTGCCGGACATCCCTAATATACACACAAGCAACAGGGTTATTTCAGCGGCGCCAGCTGTATACAAAAGGCTATCGCATTGCCGTATATGCACTTATTACTGCCGTTAGCTTCCTTGCTATTTGGTTACTTTCATTACTTGTATTTTCATTTAGTGGTATGAAAGTTTATCTATTTACTACACAAATTGAATTTTGGCTGAGTTTACCTCGCTACCAAAATCTTATTTTTAATACTGGCATTAGTATTGGTGCTATCAGCCTAGTTATTGGTGGTAGTTTAGACTACCTCGCCGTTCGCAAGACAGTACAACAATAACCCTTTCTATACTTTTCTCATTAACCTAACAATTACCTAAATAAAGTTTATTTATTTAGGTAATTTGATCTTTTCCTATAAATTAGATCTAAATAACAAAATAAAGCGATAATGTCAGAATATCGTGATTACGATCACTTCATTCGTGTAAAATATTTCTTAATTGCAACTTTCAAGTCTAATATATCACAAGTTACAAGTTGGTTAGCTAAAATGTTAATAACTAACGCTTTACCAAACCCCATCAATCTATAAGTGAAAATAATCTATATATGAAAAAAATCATTTACATTGCCACCTTAATTTCTCTAGCAGGTACGGCATATTCTGACGATATTATTGGCTATAAAAATGGCTTTGCTGATGTCAATGTAAACTATTTAGATTGGTCACATCGTACTGAAAATAAAACAGAAAATACGACACGTAAAAAAGACTTTGCCTATATTGAACTTGAAGGAGGTGCCAATTTTAATTGGGGGGAGTTATATGGTTTTTTTGATCTCGAAAACCCATTCCACAGCCAACACACCGATTCAGGACGAAATAAACGTTATACCATTAAAACAACAGGCCGCTTTTATTTAGGTGACACTGGTTTCAACCTATATGGCCACGTTTATGGTACTTGGTCATTACCTGGTGCCAAATATGGTGGTAATTTCCATGATGTGAACACTTTATATGGTATTGGCTATAACACGGCATTCGGTGACTTATGGTTTAAACCTTTTATTGCTCTTAATTACACCGACCAGACATTCTATTCAGGTAATAATGGATATGTAGCGGGTTGGGTAGCCGGTTATAATTTCAGCGTATTTGACGAAAATTTCATGATAACGAACTGGCATGAAATGGAGTTTGCTAGGAACAAACGCTATAACGGGGGCAAGAGTAATGGCATAAATGGCGCTCTCGCTTTTTGGTGGAATGCCACAAACCATGTTTCTGCTGGGGTACAATACCGCTATGCTGATAATAAATTAGGCGATACTTTCTACCAAGATGCAATCATTTATACATTAAAGTATACCTTTTAGCGCTCGATAGAAAATTGTATCAGAGTTAATAGTTTTCTTTTTTTTATCAGTAAAATAAGAGTTTTTTTTATGATTTAGCCGATAAAGCAACCAAAATAGCTTTATCGGCAATAAAAACTGTAACTTCCCTTAGCATATTGCTAATCATTTATATCAGTTTCACTGTTTTTTCATTTCTTTTGTATATATTTTTCTTTGAAAAATTACTAAGATAATTTACTATTAATTGAGTTTTATCAATGCATACTTATAAATCGCATCAATTTTAACGTTTTCTTTATAAGCTCTTTACATGTGATCATATTAACATAAAGAGCTAACAATTCCGTTTCTTTGCCTTACAATCATTTACACTCGCATAACCTTACCGTAAAATGCCCGCACTGATGAAACGACAATTAGAATCTTTGTCATTTGGGGTCGTGGATGAGACTTATGAACTACAAAAAAAGCATTGGAGCAATCTCACTCGTTGTAGCTACCTTACTATTAGGTGGTTGCGATATGGTGTTGATGGATCCAAAAGGCGCCGTTGGCGTTAAACAAAAAGAGCTAATTCTTATTGCAATTGGCTTAATGCTACTTGTTGTTATTCCTGTTATTTTCATGACGATTATCTTCGCAAGAAAATACCGTGAATCCAACACGTCAGCTACTTACCGTCCTAACTGGGCTCACTCGAATAAAATTGAGTTAGTCTGCTGGACTGTTCCTATCATCATTATCATTATTCTGGGTGCTATCACTTGGAAGACGACACATGAGCTGGACCCGTATCAGCCATTAGTGAGTGATCAGGAACCTGTCACGATTGAAGTTATTTCTGCTGACTGGAAATGGATATTCATTTATCCAGAGCAAGGAATTGCGACAGTTAACGAAATCGCATTCCCTACAGGTGTGCCAGTCAACTTCAAAATCACGTCAGATTCGGTGATGAACTCCTTCTTCATTCCATCTTTAGGTGGCCAAATCTACGCGATGGCGGGTATGCAAACAAAACTTCACTTAATCGCTAACGAACCAGGTACTTATAAAGGCTTCTCTGCAAGCTACAGTGGCCACGGTTTCTCTGATATGAAGTTTAATGCTATTGCAACTCCAGATCGTCAAGGTTTTGATGAGTGGGTACAAAAGGTAAAAGCTTCTCCTAAAACAATGGACACCATGCAGGCATTCGACGAAGTCGCTAAGCCAAGCATGAACGTTCCTGTTACCTACTTCTCTAGCGTGAAGCCTAAACTTTATGAAGATATCGTTCTGAAGTTTGGTCATGAGCACCATAAAGGTCACGCTCCTGTAGAAAATCAAAGTCATTCAATGACTGACCATAACGATGCTACAGGCAATTCAATGCAAATGAGCCACAGTGCTCATGCAGCAGGCGCTGAGGAATAAGGGCATGTTCGGAAAATTAACACTAGATGCAGTTCCGCTCCATGAGCCGATTATCGTTGTTACACTGATTGCTATTGTCCTTGGTGGGCTTGGCTTAGTCGGTGTGATCTCCTACTTCGGTAAGTGGAAATGGCTGTGGAAAGAATGGTTAACCTCTGTTGACCATAAGAAAATTGGTGTCATGTACATCATTGTGGCGATGGTCATGTTATTCCGTGGCTTCGCTGATGCAATCATGATGCGTGGGCAGCAAGTTCTAGCTTCTGCTGGCCAAGAGGGTTTCTTAAATCCTCATCACTATGACCAAATCTTTACCGCGCACGGCGTTATCATGATTTTCTTCATGGCAACTCCATTCGTTGTTGGTCTGATGAACTTAGTTGTGCCTCTGCAAATTGGTGCACGAGATGTGGCGTTCCCATTCCTTAACTCATTGAGCTTCTGGTTCTTTGTTGTTGGTGTTGTATTAATCAACATCTCTCTAGGGGTAGGTGAATTCGCACAGACTGGTTGGCTGGCTTATCCGCCGTTATCAGGCTTGGAGTACAACCCTGGGGTCGGGGTCGATTACTGGCTCTGGAGTCTCCAGATATCCGGTATTGGTACACTATTAACAGGGGTTAACTTCATCGCGACTATTATCCGTATGCGTACGCCGGGTATGTCGATGATGAAAATGCCTGTATTCAGCTGGGCTGCGTTATGTACTAACGTATTGATTGTTGCTGCTTTCCCTATCTTAACTGTTACATTAACGCTTCTGACGTTAGACCGTTATTTAGGTACCCATTTCTTCACTAATGATATGGGCGGCAACATGATGATGTACATCAACCTGATTTGGGCATGGGGTCACCCTGAGGTGTATATCCTTGTTCTCCCAGTGTTCGGTGTATTCTCTGAAGTTGCAGCAACCTTCTCGAAAAAACGTTTATTCGGTTATACCTCATTAGTTTGGGCGACAATCGTGATTACCGTTATGTCCTTCATCGTTTGGTTGCACCACTTCTTTACGATGGGTTCAGGAGCGAACGTTAACGCCTTCTTTGGTATCGCCACAATGATTATCGCAATCCCTACAGGGGTTAAGATTTTCAACTGGTTGTTTACCATGTACCAAGGTCGTATCGAATTTAAATCACCTATGCTGTGGACTATCGGTTTCATCATCACCTTCTCTGTCGGTGGTATGACGGGTGTTCTGCTTGCTGTTCCAGGTGCAAACTTTGTTCTGCATAACAGTTTATTCCTGATTGCTCACTTCCATAACGTTATTATTGGTGGTGTTGTATTCGGATGCTTCGCGGGTATGACTTACTGGTTCCCGAAAGCATATGGCTTCACGCTAAATGAGAAATGGGGTGTTCGTGCCTTCTGGTTCTGGATCATCGGTTTCTTCATGGCCTTTATGCCACTGTATATTCTTGGCTTTATGGGTATGACCCGTCGTTTAAGTCAGAATATTGACCCGACTTACCACACAATGCTAGTTGTTGCTGCGGGTGGTGCTGCGTTAATCGCAATCGGTATTGCATGCCAAGTTATCCAAATCATCGTGAGTATCCGTGACCGTCATGAAAACCGTGATTTAACCGGTGACCCATGGGGTGGACGTACACTTGAGTGGGCGACATCTTCTCCACCACCATTCTATAACTTTGCGATTGAACCTCACGTTCAAACTCGTGATGCGTGGTGGGATCTAAAAGAAAAAGGCCTTGCTCACAAGAAACCGGCTTCATATGAAGAAATTCATATGCCTAAAAATACAGGCGCTGGCGTTATCATCGCTGCATTTAGCTTGGTTTTAGGTTTCGCAATGATCTGGCACATCTGGTGGCTCGCAATCATTGGTTTCGGTGGAATGATCGTAACTTGGATTGCAAAAAGCTTCGACGAAGATGTTGATTACTACGTACCTGTGGCTGAAATCGAAGAAATCGAGAATAAGCACTTTGAAGAATTGCGTAAGGCAGGTGTGAACGATGTCAACTAATACAATGACTAACCAAAATATCGCCCATGCTGAGCATGGGCACCACGATGCAGGTGGAACAAAAGTATTCGGTTTCTGGCTCTATATTATGAGCGACTTGATTCTGTTTGCTTGTTTGTTTGCTACCTATGTTGTTTTGGCCGATGGAACTGCCGGCGGACCAGCTGGTAAAGATATCTTCAGTCTGAAGTTCGTATTAGGCGAAACCTTCTTACTGTTAGTGAGTAGTATTACTTACGGCTTCGCAATGATCGCGATGCATAAAGGTAAGATTGCTGCCGTTAACTTATGGCTGTTTGCAACGTTCCTGTTAGGCCTTGGCTTCGTGATCATGGAAGTCTATGAGTTCCATGAACTGATCGCAGAAGGCTTTGGTCCTGACCGTAGCGGTTTCTTATCTGGCTTCTTTGCACTTGTTGCAACACACGGTCTGCACGTAACAGCAGGTCTGATTTGGATTATCATTATGATGATTCAAGTGACTCGCCGTGGCTTGACTGATGTCAATAAAACACGTTTAAACTGCCTAAGTTTGTTCTGGCACTTCTTAGACGTTGTTTGGATTTGTGTATTTACCGTTGTTTATCTTCTGGGGGCTATTTAAATGAGTCATGCAAAAGATGCTCACACTGGAGCAAGCCACGGTAGCGTTAAAACATACCTAATTGGCTTTATTCTATCAGTTATCCTGACAGTGATCCCTTTCTGGATGGTGATGGAAGGTACAGCGTCAACCTCAGCAATCCTTTGGACTGTAGTAGGTATGGCCGTTGTGCAAATTCTAGTTCATTTGGTTTGTTTCTTACATATGAATACATCATCAGATGAGCGCTGGAATTTAGTTGCCTTCCTGTTCACGATGCTAATTGTTGGTATCGTGGTCATCGGCTCGCTGTGGATTATGTACAACCTGAACATCAATATGATGCTCGACTAAAGAGTTGCCGATATGTTTAAGCAATACCTGCAAGTGACCAAACCAGGAATTATATTCGGAAACTTGATTTCTGTGATCGGTGGTTTTTTATTGGCTTCAAAAGGGTCAATTGATTACCCACTGTTCGTTGCGACTTTGCTAGGTGTATCACTGGTCGTGGCTTCTGGTTGTGTTTTTAACAACTACATCGACCGTGATATCGACCGTATCATGGAAAGAACGAAGAATCGCCCTTTAGTTAAAGGGTTGATTGATCCGAAAGTTAGCCTGATTTACGCTGCTGCATTGGGTATTGCTGGTATGGTGCTGCTACTTGTAGCAGCCAATGCGCTGGCAATGCTGCTTGCAGTTATCGGTTTCATTGTTTATGTAGGTGTTTATAGCCTATATATGAAACGTAAATCCGTTTATGGCACGCTGATTGGCAGCCTTTCAGGCGCAGCACCACCGGTTATCGGTTACTGCGCTGTTACAAATGAATTCGATATGGGTGCTCTTATCCTGTTATTGATATTCAGTTTGTGGCAGATGCCTCATTCTTATGCCATTGCTATCTTCCGTTTTAAGGATTACAAAGCCGCAAACATTCCTGTGTTACCGGTTATTAAAGGAATTTCCGTCGCGAAGACGCACATTTTCCTGTATATCCTAGCGTTTATGGTCGCAACATTAATGTTAGCTATCAGCGGATACGCGGGCTATAAGTACCTCATCGTAGGTGCAGCAGTCAGCTTATGGTGGCTAGGTATGGCAATTTCGGGTTTCAAAACCGAAAATGACGACCGAGTCTGGGCAAGAAAACTATTCATCTTCTCAATCGTAGCAATTACTTCATTGAGTGTAATGATGTCAGTTGATCCTATAGTCTCAAGCGATACTGTTATAGCTCTCGTCAGATAACTTATCTGTTTACTGATGATAACAATGTCTAAACGGCGGGCCTTCCCCGCCGTTTTTATTTGTCTCTAACTGCTTTTACAACTCACTTTTACTTATTCTGCCTATCCTTATGAATCTATTTTATGGTTAAATAGCCGCTTGCCATTGATAAGCTAGATATTAAATGCACTATTAAAATTCTAATAGATTGATACTAAAAATATAACACCACAACGTACTGCATATCTGTTCAAGTTGTTGTATTTACTAATATGTGACCTAAGTAGCAGAGAGAAGCCAACACCGCTACAGCACGAAATATGAAGAATAAAAATGAATGATAACAAAATGACATCCGCAGAGCTTAGATCCACTTGGGGATTAGGCTCTGTTTTCTCCTTGCGAATGCTTGGAATGTTTATGGTATTACCTATTTTGACCAGCTATGGGATGCATTTACAGGGAGCTAACGAGTTCTTAGTAGGTGTCGCTATTGGTATCTACGGTCTTAGCCAAGCTATTTTCCAAATCCCTTTTGGTTTGATGTCAGACAAAATCGGAAGAAAGCCTTTAATTATTATTGGGTTAGTCATTTTTATTATCGGAAGTATCGTTGCAGCATTAAGCGATTCTATTTGGGGAATTATTATTGGGCGTGCTTTACAAGGCGCCGGAGCAATTTCTGCTGCTGTTATGGCGCTACTCTCTGACCTAACTCGAGAGCAAAATCGGACTAAAGCCATGGCATTTTTGGGTATTAGTTTCGGTTTAACTTTTGCCATTGCCCTAGTTCTTGGCCCAATACTCACCAACGTGGTGGGGTTAAGTGGCCTATTTTGGGGAATTGCACTACTTGCAGCTGGTGCTATTGCAGTGACTGTTTTTATTGTTCCTAGTACCAATACTCATGTTCTAAACCGTGAGTCTGCATTTGTGCAAGGTAATTTAAAAACGGTTTTAATGCACCCTCAGCTATTCAAGTTAAATATAGGTATCCTCAGCTTACATACCCTACTGATGTCCAGTTTTGTTGCTCTACCTCTTATTATGACTGATTCTGGTTTTTTAGCGAAAGACCACTGGAAAGCCTATTTAATCACAATGTTAATCGCCTTTGTTACCGTACTTCCTTTCATAATTTATGCGGAAAAATACCGCAAAATGAAGCAGGTCTTCTTATTTTGTATTGTCGTTTTAGCATTAGCTGAAATTACCTTATGGCTTTCTGGTAATCACTTATGGGTGATTTTCTTAGGTATCCAACTATTTTTTATTGCTTTCAATATCATGGAAGCTATTTTGCCGTCTCTCATAAGCAAAGAGGCACCTGCGGGTTATAAAGGAACTGCCATGGGCGTATACTCCACCAGCCAGTTTTTAGGTGTTGCCATTGGCGGTATTGTCGGTGGGTGGTTGTACAGCTTTGAAGGTGCTAATACGGTTTTTATTGGCGGACTAATATTAACCATTATCTGGTTTATCATTAGCTTAACTATGCAGCAACCTCCGTATGTCAGCAGTATTCGTATTGAATTACCCAATCATATTGGAGATACAAGGGCTCTTGAGAAGAAATTACAAGCCCAGAAAGGGGTGATGGAAGCACTCGTCGTTGACGAAGAATATAGTGCTTATGTTAAAGTTGATAGAAAAATCATCAATCGAGAACAACTTGAAGCGCTCATAAATCAGTAAAAATTAGCCCGCTAGCGCGGGCTTTAAACGAATACTTGAAAAATAACTAGTCGCGGAAGTTATTAAACTGAAAAGGTTGTCCTAAGTTCCCGCCACGAACTAATGCCATAACCGATTGTAAATCATCGCGGGCTTTACCTGTCACACGCACTTGGTCACCTTGAACTTGTGCTTGGACTTTCAGTTTACTGTCTTTAATCAATTTAACGATTTTTTTGGCAATTGCAGCATCAATACCTTGCTTGAACGTAACTTCAACACTATAGGTTTTTCCACTATGAACGATATCTTCAGGCACATTCAATACCGCACCATCAATACCACGTTTTGCCATTTTTTCTCTTAAAATATCAACTAACTGAAGTACCTGGAAATCAGATTCGCTAGTGATTTTAACTGATTCATTTTTGTCATTGAGCTCAAAACTGGCTTCGACATTTTTAAAATCCCAACGGCTGGTTAACTCACGCTGCGCATTCTCCACCGCATTACGTACTTCATTCATTTCCACTTCAGATACAATGTCAAATGATGGCATAGCTAGAACCTCACTGATAATTTTTAGATTGTGCGCATGATAACGTTTTTACTCACATTACTTCAAGTTATCGGAGCCTATGATATTTCGTTAACTACAACTTCGTATGGTAAAAGGTTATACTGGCGATAAATCAATTCCGCCTTACCTTATAAGACGTTAAAGTCCCATATTCAAAGGGGAAACAATGAAAATAACTCTAATTGGTTGTGGTGCGATAGGTAAACTGTGGCTTGCTTCACTTGCAATACAAGGGCATGACATACAAGGTTGGCTACGTGTTGCACAGTCTGATTTATTCGTCGATGTTAATGAACCTGATGGACGTACTTTCCGAGAGCTGATTCCTTCTAATAATATTAACCACTTACAAACCAGTGAATTAATCATTGTCTGTTTAAAAGCATGGCAAGTTTCTGATGCTTTATTACCTTTGATTAATACTATCCCAGAAAATACGCCTATTTTATTACTGCATAATGGCATGGGAACGGTTGAAGAGCTGACGCCTTTACGCCATCCTATCTTAGCGGGCGTCACAACCCATGCGGCTTGGCAAGAAAATAACCAAGTATTTCATGTCGCAAATGGGATCACACATATTGGCGCTATCAATTCCCAAGCACAAGCATACTACCCAATAGCAGATATCTTGCATGAAGCCTTACCTGATGTGGCTTGGCATAATAATATTTTAACCACTTGCTGGCGTAAATTGATTGTAAACTGTGTCATTAACCCACTAACAGTAGAACATGACTGTAAAAATGGCGAATTAATCCAACATTCTGCACAAATATCTCGGATCATTGATGAAATATGTCATGTTATGGCAGCAGAAGGGCTGCATACGGATAAAGCAGAGCTAACAGAGTATATTTACGGCATTATTGATAATACCGCTGATAACTATTCTTCTATGTTACAAGATATACGAAACAATCGCCGGACAGAAATTGATTACATCACTGGCTTTTTAATCAAACAAGCACGAGCTCATGGGATCAGTACACCTGAAAACGATCGCCTTTACCATTTAGTCAAAAATAGAGAACAACAATATGACGACTTCCGTTCTAATCTGCATCGCTCATGGTAGTGAAGAAATTGAATTTACCATTACTGCTGATTTATTAGTTAGAGCAGGCATTGATGTGACTTTAGCGAGCGTGACGGAAGATGGTTCTTTAACCATTACCGCTTCACGAGGGCTAAAAATTAGTGCCGATACCCCATTAATTAAAGTTGCTGATGAACCTTTTGATGCCATTGTACTGCCTGGTGGTATGACTGGAGCGGAAACATTTCGTGATAGCCCACTGGTTGTGGAAAAAGTTCGCCGAATGCATCTTGATGGTAAAATTGTGGCGGCTATTTGTGCGGCGCCAGCGCTTGTACTTGAATATCACCAATTGTTTCCGCTAGGTAATATGACTGGTTTTCCATCAATGAAAGATAAAATCCCAGCCCATAAATGGGTCGACCGCCGAGTCTACTTTGATGAACGCGTTAATTTATTAACAAGTCAAGGGCCCGCAACGTCCTTTGATTTTGCCTTAAAATTGATTGAGTTATTGGTCGGACGCGAAATTGCAGGACAAGTTGCAGCCCAATTAGTTTTACCTAATGGTATTAATGATTATTTAGAGGATTAACGGAAAAATTCGCTATTAACAACGAATAATTAAAATAATTTAATTGTTTGAATAATAAAGAATTAAAATCAAAACCCTCAACAAAAAACCTTTGTTTATCACCATTTTTTGCTATGATTGCCGCGGGTGCTTGGATCAGTTTAGTTCAAGCATTTGTGAGAGCCAAAAAGACGAAAGCCCCGAATTTAGATGTTAATCTTAATCCGAGGCAGTTTCCAAATCTCAACAATTTGATTCTGTCTCCTTTTAGAAAAGGAGTCAAGAGGAATGGCCAAAATTGCCCTTCTGGGGCTAGTTACCGTGTGCCTTACGGTGTTGTGTTTTTCGTTATTGATGCAAGAAAGGCTGTGCTCTTTCAGTATCAGTAGCGGAAACACACTGGTTCAAGCTACGTTATCTTGCGATAACTAGTCTTGTGGGGGAAATTCCCCCACATTTCTCTTTAATGATGATTTGGTGGTACAAGCACCCTGTTATTCTTCTACACGCTTTTTCATTGCTATCTCAGCTAAATCAACAATCATATTAATACCAATGATTATCAAACCATCTTAATTGCATGAATTTAAACAATTTATTATCGAGATTTAGCTGTAATTAGATTTGTTTATCACCATTTTTTGCTATGATTGTCGCGGGTGCTTGGATCAGTTTGGTTCAAGCATTTGCCAGAGCCAAAAAGACGAAAGCCCCGAATTTAGATGTTAATCTTAATCCGAGGCAGTCTCAAACCCTCACAATTTGATTCTGTCTCCTTTTAGAAAAGGAGTCAAGAGGAATGGCCAAAATTGCCCTTCTGGGGCTAGTTACCGTGTGTCTTACGGTGTTGTGTTTTTCGTTATTGATGCAAGAAAGGCTGTGCTCTTTCAGTATCAGTAGCGGAAGCACGCTGGTTCAAGCTACGTTATCTTGCGATAACTAGTCTTGTGGGGGAAATTCCCCCACATTTCTCTCTGATTGTGAATTGGTGATACAAGCACCCTGTTTTAAACTATGGGCGATAAACCTTTATATTTTCATAACCTTGCTCTTTTAGGTATAGCGCTTGCAAGCGGCTCATTACCCCACGGTCACAATATAATAAATAGGTTTTATCTTTTGGTAAGTCACCAAATTGCGTGCTCAACTTATAGAATGGAATATGCTTAACTTCCATTCCATCGACATTCAGTGGCTTATCTTCAAATTCATCAATTGAACGAATATCTAAAATCACTTCATTTTCAATTGAAAGCTCACTCACCATTTCAATTTCAGGAACTTTTTCAAGGCTTTCTTGTGCAATTTGTCGAATATCAATATTTTGCGCTTGCTCAACAACAGACTCTAAAATACCAAAATCAAAATTGGCTTCTTCTGCTTCAATACGCGCTTTCACCGCTTTAACGGTTGGGCTTTTTGAAATCACACCGCAATATTCGGGCATGGTTTTTGCGAAATCTTCAGTGCCAATTTGGCGAGCTAGTTTGATAATGTGTTCTTTATCATGGGAAATTAATGGCCTTAATACTAAGGTATCAGACGCATTATCAATCAAACGTAAGTTTGTTAGGGTTTGGCTGGAAACTTGCCCAAGAGCTTCACCCGTGACAATCGCCTGCACGCCATAACGCTCTGCAACTTTAGATGCAGCTCTTACCATCATACGTTTGAGCACAACCCCCATTTGGCCATCATCAACTTTTTCTAAAATTTCAGCGACAACAGGCTCAAAATTTACAGCAATAAAACGGACTTTATGGGAGCTACCAAAACGGTTCCACAGATAATGTGCGATTTGCTTCACACCAATTTCATGAGCTGCACCGCCTAAATTAAAGAAACAGTAGTGAACACGACAACCACGGCGCATCAACATATAGCTAGACACACCTGAATCAAAACCACCAGAAATGAGTGATAACACATCTTCTTGAGTCCCAATAGGGAAACCACCGATACCTTCAATACGTGCTTTAACTAAAATAAGTTTATCATCTTCGATTTCTAAGTGAATCGTGGTATCAGGGTCTTTAAGCTTAACTTTTGCAGAGGCAATGTGTTGATTTAACCCACCACCGATATACCGTTCAGCGTCAATAGATGAAAATTCATGTTTACCACGACGTTTTACCCGCACACAGAATGTTTTATTTTCTAATGATTCACCATAGGCTTCGTGTGTCATTTCGTAAATATGATGTAGACTGGTAAACGGTTTTTCTTCCACTTCGAGAATATGGTGAATACCTGGAATGCGCCCTAGCATGTCACAAATTTCGTCGTGTTTTGTTTCTCCCTTCACACGCACTTCAATGTTATCCCAATTACGGACAACCGAAATCTCTTCGCCAAGTGGTTTAAGCACGTTACGGATATTACTGGTCAAAATTTTAATAAAACGTAGCCTAACAGTTTGGCTTTTAATGGTAATTTCTGGGAATAACTTAATGATAAACTTCATAATAGCTGCATGTTCATGGTGGTTGGGGGCAAACGAATGTGCCTTAACAGAGACACATGACACGTTACCAATTGTCAATAAAGAGGCGTATTATAACACTATCTTGCGGGTTGAATCTAAAAACCCCAATAATAAATTGTAACCGTAGCAAGACTGCGTTAGTCTGCTGAATATTTAAAATCCCTCGAATTAACTGATTTCACATTAGTGGCTAAAGACTATGGCTAAAGAAAAAACTCAGCAAGTTCCGACTGTTAGTTTTGAAAACTCGCTTCAAGAGCTAGAGCAGATCGTCGCTCGCCTAGAATCTGGTGAACTTCCCTTAGAAGATGCCCTTAATGAGTTTGAACGTGGTGTTCAAATTGCTAAACAAGGTCAAAAAGTATTACAGCAAGCAGAGCAACGTGTACAAATTTTGCTAAGCGATGACGAAAATAAACCTCTAGCCGATTTTTCACCTGATACAGAATAAATTATGTCTGAACAACATTTAGATAGCTTTACGCAGCAACAAAAGCAAGCCTACGACAGAGTCAATCAATACCTATTAGATGCCTTAAATGCGCTGCCATTTGCAGACCTCCCACTTGCTCAGGCGATGCGCTATGGCACATTATTGGGTGGAAAACGCTTACGTCCATTTTTAACTTATGCCGTCGGTTCTATGTTTGGTGTTAGCCAAGAAAACCTTGACGCTCCAGCTGCTGCAGTCGAATGTATTCATGCTTATTCATTAATCCATGATGATTTACCTGCAATGGATGATGATGATTTGCGTCGTGGCCAACCGACTTGTCACATTAAGTATGGTGAAGGCAATGCAGTGCTTGCTGGAGATGCATTACAAACATTGGCATTCCAATTACTGTCATCTGCGCCAATGCCTGATGTGACAGACAAAGACCGCATAGCGATGATTGCAGAGTTATCATACGCAAGTGGCTTAGCGGGAATGTGTGGCGGGCAAGCTCTTGATTTAGAAGCAGAAGGAAAGCAAGTTGACCTTGAATTTCTTGAGCGCATTCATCAACATAAAACAGGGGCATTAATTCGTGCAGCAATCCGTCTTGGTGCTTTTGCTGCTGGTGAAAAAGGTCAAAAATTACTGCCTGTTTTAGACAAATATGCACAATCCATCGGTCTTGCCTTTCAAGTACAGGACGATATCCTAGATGTTATCGGTGATAGCGAAGTCACAGGTAAACGCCAAGGAACGGATGCCGAACATGAAAAAAGTACCTATCCATCGCTATTAGGGCTTGAAGTTGCTCAGAAAAAAGCACGTGAGCTATATCATGATGCGGTAGACGCTTTAGAGACTCTCCAGTCCCATGGATATAATATAGAAATGTTAAGCGCTTTAGCTAATTTCATTATTGAACGTAAAAGCTGACAATATGCTTTGCCTTTTGGCTACAAGAAGATCGATAATTACGGCAATTTATTACCCTAATGCATCTTCGAATCATTCCTATAACCAAAAAAATAGATGGATTACTTCTTAATCACTCGAGTTATAGGCAGACGATAAACGAAGGCAACCCAACAGCAGATAGAAGCTTTATGCTGCTAAATACTGAGAATAGTCATTTTATTGTGGCTAAATAAGTTGGGTTTTTTATTAATTATAAGTGAGCAACTAATGAGTATTGATATCGCTAAATATCCCACGCTAGCCTTGGCAGAGACACCAGATGAGCTTCGTCTGTTGCCTAAAGAAAGTTTGCCTAAGCTTTGTGATGAACTCAGACAATTCTTGCTGAGTAGCGTGGGTCGCTCTAGCGGTCACTTTGCTTCTGGCCTCGGTGCTGTTGAACTCACCGTCGCATTACATTATGTCTATAAAACTCCATTTGATAATCTTGTTTGGGATGTCGGCCACCAAGCCTACCCACATAAGATATTAACGGGTCGCCGTGACCGTATTGATACCATCCGTCAAAAAAATGGTCTACATCCCTTTCCATGGCGCGAAGAAAGTGAATATGACATTTTAAGCGTTGGCCATTCCTCAACATCCATTAGTGCCGGTTTAGGTATGGCCATTGCTGCAGAAAAAGAGCAACAAAGCCGTAAAACAGTTTGTGTGATTGGTGATGGCGCCATCACCGCTGGAATGGCATTTGAAGCAATGAATCATGCAGGGGATGCCGCACCTGACATGTTGGTTATCTTAAACGATAACGAAATGTCTATTTCAGAAAATGTTGGCGCACTAAACAATCACTTAGCTCACTTACTTTCTGGAAAGCTCTATACAACATTACGTGAAGGTGGGAAAAAAGTTTTTTCTAACATGCCACCTATCAAAGAATTATTGAAAAAGACAGAAGAACACATTAAAGGCATGGTCGTACCGGGGACCATGTTTGAAGAATTAGGTTTTAACTATATTGGCCCCGTTGACGGTCATGATGTTGTTGCCTTAGTTCAAACGTTAAAAAATATGCGTGACTTAAAAGGACCGCAATTTTTACATATCATGACCAAGAAAGGTCGCGGTTATGAGCCGGCAGAAAAAGACCCAATTAGCTGGCATGCAGTTCCTAAATTTGACCCAAGTACATTCACTTTGCCCAAAAGCAAAGAGACCGGACCGACATTCTCTAAAATTTTTGGTGATTGGCTGTGTGAAGAGGCTAAAAATGATGGCAAGTTGATGGCTATCACCCCTGCAATGCGTGAAGGCTCTGGTATGGTTCGGTTTTCTAAAGAATTCCCTGATCAATACTTCGATGTCGCGATTGCAGAGCAACATGCTGTCACCTTTGCTGCAGGCCTTGCTATTGGTGGCTATAAGCCTATCGTTGCTATCTATTCGACTTTCTTGCAGCGTGGTTACGACCAAGTCATTCATGATGTGGCTATCCAAAAGGTGCCTGTCATGTTTGCGATCGACCGAGCCGGTATTGTAGGAGCTGATGGGCAAACTCACCAAGGTTCTTTTGATATTTCATTCCTGCGCTGTATACCAACCATGGTTATTATGGCTCCAAGTGATGAAAATGAGTGCCGCCAAATGCTACATACTGGCTACCATTATCAAGATGGTCCATGTGCGGTTCGTTACCCTCGAGGCACAGGAACAGGCGCTGAGTTACAGCCGCTATCACCGCTGCCTATTGGTAAAGGTATTGTTCGTCGCCAAGGTGAGAAGGTCGCTATCTTATGCTTTGGTACCTTATTAAGCCACGCATTGGTCGCCGCTGAGCGGCTTAATGCAACTGTTGTTGATATGCGCTTTGTGAAGCCTTTAGACGAAGCGCTTATCCTTGAAATGGCCAATACTCATGATGTACTTGTCACTCTCGAAGAGAATGCCATCATGGGTGGAGCAGGTAGCGGTGTGAATGAATTCTTAATGCATGAGAAAAAAATCATTCCAACCTTAAACCTTGGCTTACCTGACTATTTTATTTCTCAAGGTACCCAAGAAGAACTTATTGCTGAACTGGGCTTAGATTCCACAGGTATTGTTAATTCTATTAATAACTACTTAGCCAAATAATTTTTATCTCTAGGAGGGCATTGCATCAACACGCAATGCCCTATTCAATCACAAAGCCAATCACTCTTATTCTCTTTCTTAATATATTAGAAAATTATTTAACTCTTTGTTATTGCTTATTCGCTAATATCCAATTAAAAAAATCACCCATGTCACATTTTTATTATATTTCAAGATCATTACAATCAAATATAAAACCAAATATAATCAGTTTATCTACAACGATATTCAGTTATTTACCTAAAATCAGAATATAAACAAAACTTTTGTCTTGAATGTAAATTTTCACAATAAAGGCATGCAAATCATTTTGAAATCCATTAATATGAAGCTTGTCACTGTATGACGGCGTAATTTAGGCTCTGAATTATATTCGACACCTATCATTATGAAATATAAGTTTTATATTAAAACAATGATAATTAACATTAAAAACGAATATATTATTTTAACAATTTTAACCAGAAGTTAATAATTGATTATTTTGTTTTCTTAATTAACAAACCAGGAAACAAATAAACGCTATTCCAACTACAATTTGCATATAGTTTCTTTTTATTTAGCCAATTTTAATAAATAGATTTGGGAGCGCTTATGTGTGGACAATATATTAATGAACCCTTGTATTTATCTATCGCAAACTGGGTAATGAAACAAGGCCATTGGACTACAGCTAGAGAAATATCTAATCACTTTGATATTCCGCATCCTAATGCTGTCAATATTGTTTCTTATATTTTATCTGATGTTGCTGAAATTCAGTGTGAAGTAAAAATGATCCCAAATAAATTATCGGGACGAGGCTGCCAATGTCAGCGGCTTATTAAAGTTAAGAAAATTGATAACCAGCTTTATGCTCGTTTAAGAAGCCATCAAACTGAAAAAGTCACTATCGATTCCCCAATGAAAGCGGCCTCTATGCCACCAAGTGAATTAAATCGAGAGCAAAAATGGCGATGGATGCTGTCAAAAGCACAACGTCGTTAAACTTATTTTTCAGTTTTATACCAATAAAAAACGCAGACTTCACCATCTGCGTTTTTTATTTTACGGCCTTTTAGTGAATCACTGGCCCTTAGGTTTTACATCTGTTGTACCAAATAATTTGGGTCGATTAACTTCAAGCTCTGTCAGCGGTTGGGTTTCCTGTAATTGTTGATGATATCGGCCTGCTAAGTCTTGATATTCTTTCGTATTTAACCGTTTCCAATGCAGTTCTTCATCAGTCACTGAGCGTAAAAAGCGCGCAGGACTTCCGACCAACATCTGACGATTTTCGCCTTGAAAACCGGCCTTAACAAAACTCATCGCAGCAACAATACTTTCCTCACCAATCACTGCGCCATCCATAACGACACTGTTCATTCCGACCAAAGCATCACGGCCAATAATGCATCCATGTAAAATAGCTCCGTGGCCTACATGCCCACATTCATGGACAATGGTTTCGACACCACTATAGCCATGCATAATGCAGCAGTCCTGAATATTTGCCCCTTTTTCTATGATCAAGCGGCCATAATCCCCACGTAAAGAGGCATTCGGCCCAACGAAAACCCCTTCACCAATAATCACATCACCAATCACTACCGCTGATGGGTGAACATATGCAGTAGGATGAACAACCGGGATAACACCTTCAAAAGCGTAAAAACTCAAAATTCACCTCACTGCTAGATTAATTAGCGACCTTTCCAGTTTGGAGAACGTTTCTCAGAGAAAGCCAATGGCCCCTCTGTGGCATCTTCGGAATGAAGAACCGCAGGATAATGAGTCAGTACACCACTGCGCATTAATTTATAGCCCTCTTCGACAGTAAGCTCCCCTGTCGCGCGGAAAATTTCTTTTAGAGCAGCAACTGCTAATGGCGCACTTTGCGTAACTTGTTCTGCAAGTTCACGGGCTTTATCCATCAGACTCTCAATAGGCACTACATCGTTAGCTATTCCCCAACGTAAAGCTTCTTGTGCATCCATTCTTCTGCCAGTCATAACCATTTCATTCACGATTGGCGCAGGTAAAATTTTAGGTAAACGTAAAACCCCCCCGCTATCTGGAACAATACCGAGCTGAGCCTCAGGTAATGCAAAACTGGCATTTTCAGAACAAATTATCATATCTGCCGCTAAAGCCAGTTCAAAACCGCCACCAAATGCATATCCATTCACCGCCGCAATAACAGGTTTGTTTAAATTAAAAATTTCAGTCAAACCGGCAAAGCCACCTGGGCCAAAGTCAGCATCAGGGGCTTCACCTTCTGCCGCCGATTTTAAGTCCCAGCCTGCAGAGAAAAATCGCTCTCCTGCCCCTGTGATAATTGCAACACGCAACGAAGGGTCATCGCGAAAATTAAGGAAAACCTCCCCCATTTTGAAACTGGTTTTTGCATCTATTGCATTGGCTTTAGGCCTATCGAGTATGATTTCTAAAATAGCGCCATTTCGGGTAATTTTTAATGATTCGCTCATAATATAATCCTTTCTTCGTCGTGCAGTGACGCTTCAGGTTGCAGGTATGCAGCCCGAAATGTATGCAAAATTAATCAAGTTTGTCGATTATTGCAGATGTTTTTTCAATACTTTTCCAGAGCAGTTACGCGGTAAATCTTTACGTACCTCAACACTCGTTGGCACCTTAAATTTCGCCATTTGTTTTTCACAAAAAGCAAAGAACTCTTCCTGAGTTAAGGTTTCCCCTTCTTCAAGCACAATAAAGGCTTTAATCGCTTCATCTCGGATATCATCCGCAACGCCGATCACCGCCACATCCACAATGGCAGGGTGTGAGGTGATAATATTTTCGATTTCACTGCAAGAAACATTTTCTCCACCGCGTTTGATCATATTGCTGCTTCTATCGACAAAATAGAAAAATCCATCTTCATCTTGGTAGGCAAAGTCCCCCGTGTGCATCCATCCCGCTTCATCAAAGGTTTTTGCTGTCGCTTCAGGGTTGTTGTAATACTCTTTAAAAAGGGTTTTACCACGCTCACCTTTCACACAGAGCTCACCAATAACCCCCGCAGCAACACGTTGGTTATTTCTGTCCCGAATTTGTGCCTGATAACAAAAACCCGGGCGACCAATGGACGGCCAGCGACGCATATCACCAGGCCGGTCACCAATCAAACCAACAATAGTCTCCGTCATTCCATACGAAGTTAAAAACCGCTTCACCCCAAACCGGGCCATAAACTGGTCGCGTTCCTCTTCACTTAAATTGAGGTAAAACATCGCTTCTCGTAAACAATGATCTTTTTCGTTATCCGCCAGCGGCTGGCTTAACAATGTGCGGATCATCATGGGGATAAGTTCGATGACAGTCGCTTTGTATTTCACCACTTGTTGCCAAAAACGGCGTGCGCTGTATTTCTCTAATAACACAAACGTTGCACCGACAGAAAATGCAGCCATAGAAGCTGTACATTGGCAGTCAATATGAAAAGCAGGCATGACTGTTAAATAAATATCATCAGAGCGTAAGCTGTTTTGCCAAGAAGAGTAATAACCGGCAAAGCGGAGGTTATAGTGGGTAATAATTACCCCTTTAGGCCTCGAGGTCGTTCCAGAGGTAAATAAAATCTCGGCCGTATCATCGACACTCAATTCAACAACCTGAGTCAATTGCGTATGTTGTTGTGACTGTTCAAACCAAAAGTCAGAAATATGCTCTACGGGTTCAATTTGTGTGTCTGTAATCAAAAAAATATGTTTTAGACTTGTCGCTACGTCAGCGAATACTTGTTGATAAATATCTAAGAAAGAGGAACGAGTGACTACCATTTTGGGTTGGCAGTTCTGCATGATCCAAGCACTTTCATTGTATTTATAACGCGCATTAATTGGGACCATAATCGCCCCAATTTTAGCCAAGCCAAACCAGCAAAAGAAAAATTCCGGGCAATTATCTAAATGTAAAGCCACTTTATCGCCTTTTTGAATGCCATAGGCTAAAAAGAGATTGGCGGTGCGATTAATGTGCTGGTTCATTTCTAAATAGCTGAACTTGCTAGTTTTTCCATCGCAGGATTCAAAGATAAGCGCCTGGCTGTTTCCATGGGTTAACGCTAAATCATCCCACATTTGACGCAAATTTTGTTTACCGATTACATCCATTAATTGTTACCCATCATTTCCCTGATGAATATTCAGCTCAATAGTCATCATTGACCTGAGTACCCATTCAATTAATCAACTATTTTGGCTAGCCCTTTATCGACTAACCCCCGAATATCAGTTTCGCTGTATCCAATATTTTTTAAGATATCTGTCGTGTCCATACCGTGTGATGGCATGCCTCGCCAAATCTGTCCGGGGTTATTTTTGAATTTAGGCATGACGTTAGGACCACGACAGGTTTTTCCTTCCATTGTTTGCCAACTGGTAATAGATTCGCGTGCAATGTATTGAGGATTGGTTTCTAACTCAGGAATAGTAAGGACTTTGGCGCTAGCAATATTCAATTCCGCGAGTCTTGTTAACACTTCATCAATCGAACGTGAACCTAGCCATTCATCGAGTTTTTCTTCAACTAAAGGCCCATAAGGGCATTCCACACGGTGAATTAACTGTGTGCCTTCGGGTATTTCTGGTGTACCTAACAGATGCGCCAACCCAATATCTTTAAAAATTTCCTGAATTTGCGTGATACCAACAATTTCCATCACGATATAGCCATCATTACAACTATATAGGCCACAACCTGCGTAATAGGGGTCTTTCCCTTTTGTCATACGTGGGCAGATCTCTCCACCATTGAAGTAGTCCATCATGAAGTATTGCCCCATACGCAACATCACTTCATACATAGCAACGTCAATGCTTTCACCTTTTCCAGTCTCACGTGCTTTATACAATGCAGCCAGTGCGGCAGTTGTCGCCGTCATGCCAGAAAAATAGTCTGCGGTATAAGGAAAAGCCGGCATTGGCTGGTCTTTATCACCGTTTTGAATCAGATAGCCACTGAAGGCTTGAGCAATGGTGTTATACGCTGCGAGGTTGGTATATTGTGGGTCACCGTACTGCCCAAAACCGGATAAGTGTGCAATGACCAGTTTAGGGTTATGTTCCCAAAGTACTTCGTCCGTGATACCACGACGAGCAAATGCGGGGCCTTTACTCGCTTCAATGAAGATATCGGTTGTTTCCATCAGTTTTAGAAACGCGTCACGCCCTTCATCTTTGAAAATATTCAATGATAACGCACGTAAATTACGCCGTGACAGCTGTGGGTAGTTGGGTTGAACGCGAATAGTGTCTGCCCAGGCGACATTTTCTATCCAGATCACTTCAGCGCCCCATTCTGCAAACATTTGCCCTGCAAATGGGCCAGCAATTTCAATTCCTGAAAATACCACTCTAACCCCAGCTAGAGGGCCAAATTCTGGCATAGGTAGATGCTCTGCCATGTTCTTATCTCCTGTGAAGCAGGGTTGGCCTTCTCTTGAAAACCATCCCATTACGTTCAGTTATTAGCGGTATTGTTTCAGTACGCTACGGCCTAATGTCAGTATTTGCATTTCATCTGAACCACCTGATACGCGATCCACACGAAGGTCACGCCAGAAACGGGCGATCCGGTGCTCACCTGCAATTCCTACACCACCGAGTACTTGCATCGCAGAGTCCACGACTTCAAATGCCGCATTTGCACAGAAGTATTTACACATTGCTGCATCACCAGAGGTGATCAATCCGTTGTCACTCTTCCATGCAGTTTCATATAACATGTTGCGCATTGAATTGAGCTTGATCGCCATATGTGCAAATTTTTCTTGAATTAACTGAAAACGACCAATGGCTTCACCGAATTGAACACGCTGGTTAGCGTAACGCGCCGCATCTTCGAACGCACACATCGCGGTACCATAGTTAGTTAATGCCACTAAGAAACGCTCATGGTCGAACTCTTCTTTTACACGGTTAAAACCGTTACCTTCGCGGCCAAACATGTCTTTTTCATCCAGCTCGACATTATCAAAAGTAATTTCACAACAGCTATCCATGCGTAAACCCAGTTTTTCAAGTTTGTTCACCTTGATACCTGGTTTGCTCATATCTAAGAACCATTCGGTGAAAACAGGTTTGTCTGGTGAATCCGCATCACGACTCATCACCACAATGTATGGGGTGTAAGCACTACTGGTGATAAAACATTTGCTACCGTTCAAATACACTTTGCCATTACGGCGTTGGTAAGTGGTTTGTAGGCTACCAACATCAGATCCTGCACCCGGTTCAGTGATCGCCGAGTTCCACATTTGTTTACCCGTACCACGGAACGCCATGATTTTGTCAATTTGCTCTTGAGTCCCTTCTCTAAGCACCGTATTAAAACCGCCCGGTAATTGGTACAACACATAGGTTGGTGCACCTAGGCGACCAAGCTCCATCCATACCGCAGCAACGGTGATAAACCCTGCATTTAAGCCGCCATGTTCTTCTGGGATCAGCAGGTTATCGATTTCCATATCCGCTAAGGCTTTGACAAAGCGTTCAGGATATTTACTGTCGCGGTCACATTCGGCGAAATAGCTTTCCCAGTTTTCACTGGCCATCAGTTCACGGATCCCTGCGACAAACAGTTCCTGCTCATCATTCAATCTAAAATCCATATCAATAACCTCTTACATGTTGTTTTTGAATAAATTAGTCATTTTTCCAATGCACTTTGGCATCTTTAATAAAGGAGAGCGTTACCATGATGTTGACGAAAAAAAGTGGGCATCCTCCGGCAATTATCGCGGTTTGAATTGGTTTTAATCCGCCTAAAGCCAGCAAGACAATGCCGATAACGCCAACTAAGACAGACCAACCAATGCGCACTAATAACGGTGGCTCATCGCCATCTTTAACTGCGCGACAAGTTGACATCGCGAGTGTGTAAGAACACGCGTTGATCAGTGTCACCGTGGCGATAAAGCAGAGGATGAAGAAGCCCCAAATTGTTGCAGTGCTCAAAGGTAAAGCCGCCCATGTTTCAATGATGGCGCGTGCGACGCCGAACTCTTCGATCAGCTTTGGAATGTTAATAATGTTTTGGTCTACCAGTTGTAGGGTATTACTGCCTAATATTGTCCAAATTAGCGTAGTTCCTGCCGTCAAGCCTGCTACCATACCGATACACAGCTCACGGACGGTACGGCCTTTAGAGATACGTGCGAGGAAAATACACATTTGGATGGCATAAATTACCCACCACGCCCAATAGAATACGGTCCAACCTTGTGGGAAACCGCCTTTGCCGACTGCATCTGTATAGAACAACATGCGTGGCATATACATCATTAGAACCCCGATAGAATCGGTAAAATAGTTCACAATGAAGCTAGCACCGCCAACAATAAATACCCATCCCAGCATCAAGAAACTCAGGTAACTACGGACGTCACTGGCGATTTTCACCCCTTTTTGCAAACCAAAAGCCACACAAATTGCATTTAGGATGATCCAGCAGAAGATAATGATGGCATCGAGCTCAAGGGTATGAGGAATTCCAAACAGGTATTGAATACATTCGGTAACCAGCGGTGTCGCTAGCCCTAAACTCGTCCCCATTGCTAAAATCAATGCGACCAAGTAAAAGTTATCAATAATGGTTCCAAACCAGCCATTTACGTGTTTCTCACCCACTAATGGAACCAGCGTACTACTTGGGCGAATAACATCCATTTTACGAACGAAGAAAAAGTAACCAAATGCGACCGATAAGAAGCTATAAGTCGCCCATGGGAGCGGTCCCCAGTGGAATAAGCTATAGGCTAACCCGATATTTTTCGCTTCATTTGAATAAGGCTCAAAACCAAATGGAGGCGCTGATACATAGTAGAATATTTCAATCGAACCCCAGAAAAGTACGGCAGCTGAAGTACAAGATGCGAACATCATGAAAATCCAGCTTGCTCGGCTAAACTCAGGTTTTTCTTCCCCTAAGCGCTTCTTCGCATAAGGCCCTAAAATCAACCAAAACCAGCCACCAAACATGACAACCATATACCACTCAAATGCCCAGCCCCACACATTGGTGACATAGCTGAAAACTTGGTTGATAACTTCATTTGACGCATCTAAATCACGAACAGTTAACCAACACAGTAGTCCAACAATGATCAACGGTGGAAAAAAAACCTTCGGTTCTATTCCACCTTTTTTATTTTCTTTGCTCATAGTTCGGTCCCAATTTATTATTTAATATATAAGTTTTAAAATAGATATTATTCTCATTACCTAATATCTATATGCATTTAAAACTTATATTTATTATTAAATCCCAACAAACCTAATTAAGTATTAATTCAAATTCTATCCAAATCATGTCTAGTCCCCATAAACAATTCTGTTATTAAGGTCACAATATTATTCGTGATAAATAATTGTTATTAACTTTAATAATTAAAACACCAATAAATACATAGAGATAAAATATTGTGTAACGTTAATGTTATTAAATACCTTCAGTATTGGTGATTCCAGTAGCAATATTGAACATTTCATTGATAACTAGATGATTTTTACAGTATTGGTGAGTAGGGTATCAGTATGAATATTTAAACCCACTTTAATTTAAGGTTTTCAATATTGGTGACTTAGGTTTTATTTTTAAATACCCAGTTCATGATAATTATATAATCCGAAACCGAAACGGATCATATTTATTAATATTATTTTAGGAGATGTAATGAATATTATTACATGCTATAAATCTGTTCCTGATGAACAAGATATTATTGTAAATAGCGCAGATGGTTCTTTAGATTTTTCACGTGCCGATACCAAAATCAGTCAATATGATTTAAATGCAATTGAAACCGCTAATCAAATAAAAGCACAGCAAGCTGACAGCAAAGTGATTGCGTTAAGTATTGGTGGTAAAGCACTCACGAATATGAAAGCACGTAAAGATGTGCTATCGCGTGGCCCAGATGAGCTCGTTGTTGTGATTGATGACCAACTTGAGCATGCACTTCCCCATCAAACTGCCATTACCCTTGGTGCAGCGGCACAGAAAGTGGGCTTCGATTTAATTATTTGTGGTGATGGCTCCGCGGATCTCAATGCACAACAAGTGAGCATTTTATTAGGTGAAACGCTGCAAATTCCTGCCATCAATGGTGTGAAAAAAATTGTTTCCATCACAGCTGATACGGTCATTGTAGAACGTGAGCTAGAAGATGAAATTGAAACGCTATCCATGCCATTACCGGCCATTATCGCTGTAACCTCCGACATTAACGTTCCTGTTATTCCTTCAATGAAAGCCATTTTAGGTGCCGCTAAAAAACCCATCCAAGCTTGGATGATGGCAGATATTGGCTTAGATAACGTTGCCGCATTATCGTCTCAATCTATCGCCGCGCCGAAACAAAAAGTCCGCCAGCGGGTCATCATTGAAGGTGATGGCGATGACCAAATTGCGCAATTTGCTGAACATTTAAGAAAAATTATTTAATTGGAGGAGTTATGAGCAAATTATCAACCGTTTGGGTATTTAGTGATATGACTTCTCGCTTACCTGAACTTATCGGTGGTGCCCTCTCGCTTGGCGAGCAAGTGAATGTTTTTGCCCTTGATGAAGCACTAAGCGCACAAGCTTTCCAACTTGGCGCTTCGCAAGTCTTTCTATTAACAGGTAAACCCGATGACCGCATTATTGAAGACTATGCGGACACGATGGTTTCCACCATCAAACAACAAAGCGATAACGGTTTACTGTTGTTACCAAATACCCGCAGAGGAAAATTACTTGCAGCACGCTTAGGCGCGAAACTACAAGCCGCGGTTTCCAATGATGCCGCCGCAATCACAATTGAATCTGAAAAACCGCTGATTAAACATATGGTTTATGGTGGCTTAGCCTTCGGCCAAGAGACCCTAGATAGCGCATTTTCAATTGCAACCCTTACCTCTGGTACATTTGAAGCGGCACCGAGTGATGCATCACGTAGCGGCACAGCTCAAGCTACACAATGGATCGAACCAAAACAATCTATTGTACGTACCTCGATTCAGAAAAAAGCAGGTAACTCAGTGGAATTAGATAAAGCACGCTTAGTTGTCAGTGTCGGGCGAGGTATTGGTAGCCAAGAAAACATTGCTATCGCCAAGACGCTCGCCGATACCATTGGTGCTGAAATCGCTTGTTCTCGCCCAGTCGCAGAAAATGAAAAATGGATGGAACATGAGCGCTATGTGGGTATTTCTAACTTAATGCTCAAACCTGAACTTTATCTTGCCATCGGCATTTCAGGGCAGATCCAACATATGGTCGGTGCGAATGGCGCACAAACGATCGTCGCAATCAACAAAGATAAAAACGCCCCTATTTTCCAATTTGCAGACTACGGGATCGTTGGCGATCTGTTCAAAATCTTACCTGCGTTAACGCAACAACTGGCGAAATAAACTCAATAACAGTGAGGCATTTTCCTCACTGTTTTCGTGGCCTTTGGAGAAACTATGTCCGATGATATTTTTGATGCAATCATTGTAGGCGCAGGTCTAGCTGGCTCTGTAGCTGCATTGGTGCTTGCCCGTGAAGGTGCGCAAGTTCTCCTAATCGAAAGAGGAAACTACGCGGGCGGCAAAAACGTAACAGGTGGGCGAATGTATGCCCATAGCTTAGAACGCATTATTCCAGGCTTTACCCAAGAAGCGCCTATTGAGCGCATGATCACACGCGAAAAACTGTCATTTATGACCGAAACTGGCGCTGTTACAGTTGATTTCCAAAATGGCTCAGAACAAAGCCCTGATGAAACGTCTTGGTCTGTACTACGCGGTAAATTAGATCCATGGCTAGTTGAACAAGCCGAAAATGCTGGTGCACAGTGTATTACGGGGATTCGGGTTGATAAGTTAGTTGAACGTGATGGCAAGGTAGTTGGTGTTGAGGCTGATGGTGATGTACTTGAAGCTAAAGTGGTCATTTTAGCGGATGGCGTCAACTCACTGCTGGCTGAACAACTTGGCATGACTAAACGCGTCAATGCAGAACATGTCGCTGTTGGTGTAAAAGAGCTCATTGAACTACCAAAAGATGTCCTAGCTAACCGTTTTAACCTTAAAGACAAAGAAGGTGTTGCTTGGCTATTTGCTGGCTCACCAACCGATGGCTTGATGGGAGGTGGGTTCCTCTATACCAATGAAGATACCATTTCACTCGGCTTAGTTTGCGGCCTACACCATATTAAAGATGCTAAAAAATCTGTTCCGCAAATGCTTGAAGACTTTAAACAACATCCGGCTGTTGCACCTTTGATTGAAGGTGGAAAAATGGTCGAATATGCCGCGCACGTCGTCCCTGAAGCGGGTTTAAAAATGCAATCCGAATTGGTTCGTGATGGTGTATTAATTGCTGGTGATGCCGCGGGTATGTGTATGAATTTAGGTTTTACTATTCGAGGTATGGATTTAGCCGTTGCTTCAGGTGAAGCGGCAGCAAAAGCGGTACTTAGCGCAATGAAAACTGACGATTTCAGCAAACAAAATTTAAATCAATACCTCACACTGCTCAACGAAGGCCCACTGCGGGACATGAAAATGTACCAAAAAATGCCTGAGTTTTTGGATAACCCGCGCATGTTTTCTGCTTACCCAGAAATGGCGGTTGGTATTGCAAAAAAACTCTTCACTATTTCAGATGAAGCTCCAGTGCCTTTACGTAAGACCATGTTACAACACGCGAAAAAAGTGGGCTTTATGAACTTGCTCAAGGATGGAATTAAAGGAGTCAGAGCAATATGAATAATCCAGTCAACGTTGATGTCAAACTCGGTATTAATAAATTTAATGTCGATGAAGAAAACCCGCATATTGTGATAAAAGAGCATCCAGATATGAATGTGCTCGACACATTAACTAAAGCTTGCCCTGCGGGATTATATAAAAAACAAGAAGATGGCTCAGTACGTTTCGATTATGCCGGCTGTCTCGAATGTGGAACCTGCCGCATTCTTGGCTTAGATAGTGCATTAGAAAAATGGGAATACCCACGCGGCACTTTCGGTATTGAATTTCGTTACGGCTGATTTATTTAGCATCACTCTCGAAGCTAATAACTTCGAGAGTTTTCAGGCGTTTATTTGCGCTGATCAGGGACACATCCATAATGAAACCAAAAAGTTTTGATGATATTCAATTTTCCTCCGTTCACCGACGGATTATGCTGTGGGGTAGCGGTGGGCCTTTTCTGGATGGTTATGTATTAGTCCTGATCGGCGTTGCATTAGAACAACTCACCCCCGTATTAAGTTTAAGTAGTGAATGGATTGGCTTATTGGGTGCTGCAACATTGGCAGGCCTATTCATTGGTACTTCTCTATTTGGCTATATTTGTGACCAAGTCGGTCGTCGTAAAATGTTTTTAATTGATATTGTTGCCATTGGTGCCATTTCAGTCGCGACCATGTTTGTCTCAACACCGATGGAGCTGCTTATCATGCGGTTCTTAATCGGGATTGTAATAGGTGCAGACTACCCAATTGCAACGTCAATGATCACCGAATTTTCCAATACCAAACAACGTGCATTTGCTGTCGGGTTTATTGCAGCAATGTGGTATGTCGGTGCCACCTGTGCCAATCTCGTCGGCTATATGCTATATGACGTGGAAGATGGCTGGCGCTGGATGCTTGGTAGCTCAGTGATCCCCTGTATTATTATTTTGATTGGTCGTTTTGATTTACCTGAATCACCTCTTTGGCTGATTCGCAAAGGGCGCATTAAAGAATGTGAAAAAATGATGGAAAAGCTGTTTGGCCAACCCGTAATATTTGAAGCCGAAGAACAACAAAAAACACACTTTCTTCAATTATTCACTAAGAGGCATTTTTCTTTCGTCCTATTCACCGCCATTATTTGGACCTGCCAAGTGATCCCGATGTTTGCAATTTACACCTTTGGACCACAAATCGTTGGGCAGTTGGGGTGGGATCAAGGAAAAAACGCTGCACTCGGTAACGTAGTTATCAGCTTATTCTTCATGTTAGGTTGTCTGCCAGCGATGTATTGGCTAAATAAAATGGGAAGGCGGCCACTTTTGATTGGCAGTTTTGCCTTAATGACTTTTGCACTAGCGATACTCGGGTTCTTCTCTAACCTTGGTATTTGCCTCGTTATCATTATGTTTGGTATCTATGCCTTTTTCTCAGGAGGGCCCGGTATTTTGCAATGGCTCTACCCTAATGAGCTGTTTCCAACGGATATTCGTGCCTCTGCCGTTGGGGTAATTATGTCCATCAGTCGTATTGGAACCATTTTTTCAACGTGGGCATTACCGCTATTTATCACTAAATACGGTGTCAGTTCGGTGGTCTTGATGGGGGCTGGTGTCTCGCTAATAGGATTAATTGTCTCGATTTTATTTGCTCCAGAAACCAAAGGGTTAACCCTAGCCCAAACCTCAGTGATGGGTATTCGACACAAAAAGAAGCAAAAGAAGTTACTACGATAAACAATCACATCAAATACGCTAAACAATTCTTACTGCACCAAGACAGCAAGCGAATAAGACCCTAGGAGCATACACAAGTATGTGACTAGGGCGAATAAGCGAAGCCAACACCCCTACAATTTGAAATATGACACGTATTTATACGCTAAATAGTTTGTGTTGTGGCTAGGCGGCAATCGAGGTTATCCCGATGAGCATACACAAGTATGTGATTCGGGTAACCAAGTGCGGCCAACAACGCCACAGCGCAAAATATGACGCGTATTTAGTTGGTAGAGAATGGCATGATGTCATACCATACCAACAACCAAATAGTCACATAAGCAAAAATCGCCGCAATAATATCGTCAATCATGATGCCAAAACCGCCGCTGACTTTTCGGTCAAAAATCCTTATCGGCCATGGCTTCCACATGTCATAAATGCGGAAAATAAAGAAGGCGGTGATGACCCATTCATAATCAACAACTGGGATCGCCATGAGAGTAATCCACATCCCGATAAATTCATCCCAAACAATGCTGCCGTGGTCATGAATTTTCATATCATCGGAAGTGCGCTGGCAAATTAAGCAACCAATCCAAAAACCCGCGATAATAAGCACCCACAGGCTCCAAATTGGCATGTTGGCCATTAATAACCAGAAAGGTATCGCAGCAAGAGAGCCCATTGTGCCTGGCACAATAGGTGAAAGGCCGCTACCAAATCCTGTAGCCAATAAGTGCCAAGGATTACGCATATTCAGCCGTTTTTTTGCTTCTGCTTTTTCTTGGCGACTAGCCATTCTATGCACCTTCCGAAACAAAATGATCGAAACCTTTTAGGTTTACATCAACTTCTTGGTTATTGCAAAAGTAGCTAATTCCTTCAGACTGCGGCTTAATTTGCCCAATACACGTAAAGCCTGAGCCTGTATGTGCAAGTGCCATCTCTAGCGCCCCACGGTTAATTTCAGGAACGGTAAAGCAAAGTTCGTAGTCTTCACCACCACTCAAAGACCATAAACGCCCTTGTTCGATACTACAACTTTGTTTCAACGCTTCTGATTGAGGCAATGCATCTAAATTAATGCGCGCACCACAACTGCTCGCTTTCAAGATGTGGTTGAGATCAGAAACTAAACCATCCGAAATATCAATCGCAGAAGAAGCCAGGTTTCTCAATGCTTGGCCTTGTAAAATTCGTGGCTGTGGACGTAAATGACGCGCAATTAGCCATTCTTGATGTTCTACATTTTTAACATTCAGTTTATCTTGTAAAATAGCAAGGCCAGCAGCGCTATCACCGAGAGTCCCCGTTACATAAATCCAATCGCCATTACGCGCCCCCGCACGGGACATCGCTTTGCCATTTGGCACTAAGCCATGAACCGTGTAGGTCAAGCTCATAGGGCCGCGGGTTGTATCACCACCAATTAATTGCATGCCATAATAGTTAAGCTGTTCAAACAAACTATCACTAAAAGATTGTAACCAATCACAATCAACACAAGGCAATGTAATTGCCAAAGAAACCCATGCAGGGTCTGCGCCCATCGCTGCGAGGTCACTTAAATTAGATGCTAATGATTTATAAGCAAGATCAGCTGGTGAAATGGTTGGTAGGAAATGAATACCAGAAACGAGAGTGTCAGTGCTTACAGCAAGTTGCTGTTTTTCTGGAATGGTCATCAACGCACAGTCATCCCCAATACCGATATTAACATCACGTCGGTTAGTGATTTGACGGTTAAAATAACGCGCGATGAGGTCAAATTCGCCATATGACATGGTAGATTTTCCGTTTTCGCTATATCTATTTTCGTTTAAGACGAAGCAAATAATTTACACCCTAATAATTCAATAATAGGTAAATAGCACCGAATTGCTAACCTGAAGAGTCTATCTAATTGGCTGCAATTATTCTTCGCTCACCGACCATTGAAATATCGCGAGCATATAAACACAAAGGTAGACTGGAACCCAGGCTACCTATTTATTACCGTAGTGCTACAGGAGGGAACCCTGATATTATTATTTTTTACGGCGTACCGCAGGTGCAGCTTTGTCTAATACACCGTTAACGAATTTATGGCTATCTTCTGCGCCAAAAACTTTCGCTAATTCAATACCTTCGTTGATTGCGACTTTATAAGGTACATCTTCACGGAAACTTAATTCAAACATGGAGACGCGTAAAATCGCTTTTTCTACCTGCCCTAACTCTTCGAGCTGACGAGATAAATAAGGCGCCATCTGTTGATCTAGTTTTGTTGCGTTAGTCGCAACACCTGATAACAGTTCACGAAAATAGTTTACGTCGACGTCTGACATGTCCTGTTCAGCAATAAACTCATATTCGACTTCAGCAATTGGATTGCCAGATAATTGCCATGAATAAATGGCTTGTACAGCACACTCACGAGCGCGGCGACGAGCAGCAGGTTTCACAAGATTCCCCTTAAATTTAAAAACTGTACACAATAAATACTTGTTGCATTGCGTAATCTACACCGTAGTGGCGAAAAAATAGCAACATAGAGCAAATTGTGTATTATTTGCCTTTGATGGCCTTAATTACATTAATCATTTCAAGTGCTGTCAGTGCAGCTTCAGCACCTTTATTACCTGCTTTAGTACCCGCACGTTCAATAGCTTGTTCAATATTTTCAGTGGTTAACACACCAAAAGTCACTGGAACTTCACTGTTCATCGCAACATGAGATAAACCGGAGCTACATTCACCTGCAACGTATTCAAAGTGAGCAGTCCCACCACGAATCACAGTACCTAATGCAATCACTGCATCATATTTATTCGTTTCAACCAATGCTTTTGTGGTCAATGGCAGCTCATAAGCGCCTGGAACCCACACAATTGTAATATTGTCATTTGAAACCTGACCAATGCGTTCTAACGCATCAACAGCACCTTCCAGCAGACTATCATTAATAAAGTTGTTAAAACGAGCGATAGCGATAGCAACACGCGCTTGTGGAGCAGCAACAACACCTTTAATTACGTTCATAGCCTTCCTCTAATATTAATTATAACCCGCGGGGCGCGGATTTTATCACATTCTTTCGTGTATCGTACGTATGATTTTCAAAAAAACCACTTACCATACGGGACGAAGCCTGACACGAAGGTCTGGCCCGACTTGCTTCACTTCTGTAAATTCAAATTTTGGCGCATCAACAAGGGCGTTAAGCGGCGGAAAGTCCACCAAACCTCGAGCGCTGTCACCTAATAATTTAGGTGCAATATAGACAATCAGTTCGTCAACTAAACCTAGCTTAAGTAATGAGCCTGCGAGTTTTGCTCCCGCCTCAACCCAAATGCTATTCACATTACGTTTAGCCAGCTGCATCATCAAAATAACCAGATCGGTGCCGTTTTCATCTGCTGGAATAGCGATTTGCTCAATTTTTCCTTGCCATACCGCATTTTCATCTGGGGTTGAGCGCACTAACCAACATTCACCATCTAATTGAGTAACTTTATGGTCAGGAGTCACTCGATTGTGATTATCTAACACAATACGAATGGGTTGGCGTACTTGGCTTTCTGGATACACTTGTTGGATATCTGAAGGGAGCTCATTCCAACGTACCGTTAAAGAAGGGTCATCAGCAACAACCGTGCTGCTCGTACTTAAAATAGCACTTGCCTCGGCTCGAAGAGCTTGTACATCTTTGCGAGCTGCCGGGCTGGTAATCCATTTGCTTTCCCCAGATTCAAGGGCGGTCTTGCCATCAAGCGAAGCAGCAAGTTTCAACTGGATATAGGGAAACCCGGTACGCATACGTTTTAAAAAGCCACGGTTCGCCGCTTCAGCATCGTCTAATAAAACATTACTACGTGTTTCAATTCCTGCTTGCGACAACATATACAGACCACGGCCTGCAACCTGAGGATTTGGGTCTTGCATCGCCGCTACAACTCGGCTTACACCTGCATTAATCAGTGCTTCTGCACAAGGCGGAGTGCGGCCGTGATGACTACAAGGCTCAAGGGTGACATAGGCCGTTGCCCCTTGCGCTTTTTCTCCTGCCATACGCAATGCGTGAACCTCAGCGTGAGGTTCCCCTGCTTTCTGATGATACCCTTCACCGACAATGGCACCATCACGCACAATCACACACCCGACATTTGGATTAGGTGATGTAGTAAAACGCCCTTTTCGTGCCAATTCAAAAGCACGAGCCATATACATGTTGTCTTGTTCAATCATTGGCGTTAATCCTGTAATTTAGCGATTTCTTCGCCAAATTCGCGCACATCTTCAAAGCTGCGGTAAACAGAAGCAAAACGGATATAGGCAACTTTATCGAGCTTTTTCAGTTCATCCATAACCAAACTACCAATCAATTTAGACGGAACTTCACGTTCCCCCGTAGCCCGAAGCTGAGATTTTATAGAAATAATAGCTTGCTCAATGTCATCAGAACTTACAGGCCGTTTTTCTAATGCCTTTTGCATACCTCGATTAAGCTTTTCTTCATCAAAAGGTTCACGAATATCGTCGCTTTTAATGACTCTAGGCATGACAAGCTCAGCGACTTCAAAAGTGGTGAAGCGTTCATGACAAAGTAAGCACTGGCGGCGTCTACGGACTTGGGCCCCTTCACCGACCAGACGCGAGTCAATAACTTTCGTATCTACAGCTGAGCAGAATGGGCAGTGCATAGCGTTTCCTGAATCTATTTAGGGGGAGATAGTTTACCCTACTGTGCGAGAAAAAACACCCTAGAAGATGCCTCCTAGGGTGTTCTCGTTGCTCTTCATATTTCGCGTTGTAGGGGTGTTGGCATCGTTTATTAACCCTAGTCACATACTTTTGTATGCTCCTAGGGATTAATTACACTTGCCGCCTACCTACAACACGAACTATTTTGAGCACTAATTGGCTTAACTCTTTATTATTCCCGTTGTAGGGGTATTGGCATCGCTTATGAACCCTAGTCACATACTTTTGTATGCTCCTAGGGATTAATTACACTTGCCGCCTACCTACAACACGAACTATTTTGAGTGCTAATTGGCTTAGTTACCATCGTTTTTAAAACTAAGGCAGTAATGACTCTTGGTCTGCGCCTTCTTTTTCGACTTTCGCTTGCATCAAGTGTTCACGCTTCATACCCATCTTCAGTGCTAATGCAGAAGCCACATAAATAGATGAGATAGTACCGATAGTTACACCGATTAACATAACCAATGAGAAGCCTTCTAACATTGCGCCACCGAACAGGTATAGCATCAGAACCACTAATAATGTGGTGGCTGATGTCATGATGGTACGGCTCAATGTTTGCGTCAAAGAGACGTTCATGATTTCGTACGGTGTACCACGGCGTATTTTACGGAAGTTTTCACGGATACGGTCTGATACAACGATACTGTCGTTCAGTGAGTAACCAATAACTGACATCAATGATGCCACAATAGTCATATCTATCTCTATATGGAACAAAGACAGAATACCTAAAGTGATCACCACATCATGCGCAAGAGATAACACGGCACCCGCGGCCAAACGCCATTCAAAACGGAAACCAACGTAGACTAGGATACAAATCAACGCAGTTAACAGAGCCAAAGCCCCTGTTTGCGCTAATTCAGCCCCAACACTTGGCCCCACGAATTCAATGCGTTTTACGGTTGCTTTATCATCCACATTTTGGTTGATAATCGTGATAATTTCTTTACCGACTTCTTGACCAGCAGTGCCTTCAATTGGCGGAATACGGATCATGATATCGCGGCTGCTACCAAAGTTTTGGATTAATGGATCTTTATGATTCGAGTTAGACAAGCTATCACGAATTTTATCCAAATCAGCTGGCTGACTTAAGTTGATTTCAATTACCGTACCACCGGTGAAATCTAAGCCCCAGTTAAAACCTTTGACGCCAATAATCACAAAAGAAGCTATCAGTAATACGATAGAAATGCTAAAGGCAACGTTGTCCCAGCGCATAAAGTCATAAACTTTACGGCCATAGTTCAATTGTTCAACAGTATAATCCTGTGCCACAACGTGCTCCTTAAATTGACAGCTTGTTAATACGTTTACCGCCGTAAAGCAGGTTCACGATAGCACGTGTACCAACGATAGCTGTAAACATAGAGGTTGCGACACCAATCGCTGTCGTAATCGCAAAGCCTTTAATAGACCCAGTACCCACTGCGTAGAGAATAATCGCGGTGATCAGTGTCGTTAAGTTTGCGTCTGTAATACTTGAGAAGGCGCCTTTATACCCTTCATGAATTGCTTGCTGAACAGATCGACCGTTCTTGAGCTCTTCTTTAATCCGTTCGTTAATTAGAACGTTCGCATCGACGGCAACCGCAAGGGTTAATACGATACCGGCAATACCAGGCATAGTCAGTGTTGCGCCCGGTAATAAGGACATCACCCCAACAATTAACACCAAGTTTGCCAACAGCGCGCTACTCGCAATCAGACCAAATTTACGATAGTAAATAATCATAAACAGGATAGAAGCTAACAGACCTGCGATACAGGCTTTCAGCCCTTGCTCGATATTTTGCATACCTAGTGTTGGACCAATGGTACGTTCTTCAACAATTTGGATTGGCGCAATCAACGCACCTGCACGTAACAGTAATGAAAGCTGGCGAGCTTCAGTGCCGTTAGTAATACCAGTAATACGGAATTTGCTACCAAAACGTGCAGAAATACGTGCCGCATTGATGACTTTTTCATCTTTCACCAAAATTGAACGGCCCGTTGCATCTTTCTTGCCACTGTCTTTGTATTCAACAAACAGCGTTGCCATCAGCTTGTCTTGGTTATCACGTGTAAAGTCAGACATGATAGAACCACCAGAACTATCAAGACTGATACTCACTTGTGGTTGACCGTTTTCATCCGCATCAGATGTTGAGTCGGTAATATGGTCACCCGTTAAGATCACTCGCTTATATAAGACATAAGGCATGCCTTCACGGTCATATTTAACTTCTGAATCACCTGGTACACGGCCACTTTCCGCTGCAGAAGAATCCACGGCGGTATTCACTAGACGGAATTCTAATGTCGCAGTCGCACCTAAAATTTCTTTTGCGCGCGCGGTATCTTGAATACCCGGTAATTCAACCACAATTCGGTCAGCGCCTTGGCGTTGAACGAGTGGCTCCGCAACACCTAATTGGTTTACACGGTTGCGAATAATAGTAATGTTCTGAGAAACCGCGTAGTTACGTGCTTCACGTAAGCGCTCGTCGGTCATCACTGCGATCATGGTGTTATCGCTGCCATCACTAAAGACTAAGTCTGGGTATTTACGAGACAATGCTTTTTCAGCTTGGCTACGATCATCCGCGTTACGGAAACGAACTTCCACGCTATAATCATTGCCTTTACGAATAGAAGAGTACGCAATGCCTTCTTGACGCAGGTCATTACGCAAACCATCCATGTTTTGTTCCTGCAATTTACCTAATGCAGTGTCCATATCAACTTCCATCAGGAAGTGAACCCCACCACGCAGATCAAGACCAAGCTTCATCGGTTCACCACCGATAGCTTCGAGCCACTTAGGCGTTGCAGGTGCAAGGTTTAATGCAACAACATACTGGTCACCCAGTGCATTCATGATCACTTCACGCGCACGTAACTGAACATCAGAGTTGTTGAATCGGGCTAAAATGGCCCCATTTTCTAGAGAGATAGATTTACTCTCAATTTTATCGTCTTTTAACGATTTCTGGACTTGGATCAGCGTTTGTTCATTGGCGGCGGTTCCCCGCACGCCAGTGATCTGAACAGCCGGATCCTCACCATATAGGTTTGGAAGTGCATAAAGCAAACCGATGAGGATCGCGAAGATCAACATCAGATACTTCCACAAAGGATAACGGTTTAGCACGGCAGTTCCCTTCGGGAGAATCAGAATTAAATTGCTTTCATTGTGCCTTTAGGTAAAACAGCAGCAACGAAATCACGTTTGATGGTTACTTCTGTGTTCTCACTCAGCTCAAGAACCACATAACCGGTTTCAGACACTTTAGTTACACGTCCGATTAAACCGCCAGTTGTTAAAACTTCATCACCTTTAGTGATAGATTCCATCAATTTACGGTGTTCTTTCGCACGTTTTTGCTGTGGACGCAAAATCATGAAATAGAAGATCAGCGCGAAAACAACAAGCATGATAACCATAGTGTACGGGCTACCTTGCGCTGGTGCACCTGCTGACGCCGCTGCTTCAGAAATAAAAAAACTCATTCAACTTTCCTCATTGTTTTATTGAAAGCAATTTTACATACAAAAAAGCTAAGTTTGATATGCTACACAGATTAATGGCATTTCGCACTTAAATTCATTCGATATTTAATGAAGGTTCAGGTTTACCAATCTTTTGGTAAAAATCTTTAGCAAACTCTTCAAAATTCCCATTTTCAATGGCTTGGCGAATACCGGCCATCAAGCGCTGGTAATAACGTAAATTATGGATGGTATTGAGCCTTGCACCAAGAATTTCATTACATCTATCAAGATGATGCAGATAAGCGCGGCTATAATGACGACAAGTATAGCAGTCACACTCAGCATCCAGTGTTGATGTGTCTGATTTATACTTAGCATTACGAATTTTTACCACGCCATTTGTCACAAATAAATGCCCATTTCGCGCATTTCGTGTTGGCATCACACAATCGAACATATCGATTCCGCGACGAACCCCTTCCACTAAATCTTCAGGCTTACCAACCCCCATTAAGTAACGAGGTTTTTCCGCTGGAATTTGCGGGCAGACATGTTCTAAGATTCGGTGCATATCTTCTTTCGGTTCGCCAACGGCTAAGCCGCCTACAGCGTACCCATCAAAGCCGATTTCCACCAGCCCCTTAACTGAAATATCACGTAAATCTTCGTAAACACTACCTTGAATAATACCGAATAAGGCATTTTTATTGTTAAGTTCGTCAAAACGTTGGCGGCTACGTGCAGCCCAACGCAGCGACATTTCCATTGATGTCTTTGCATAGTCCCAATCTGCTGGATATGGCGTACACTCGTCAAAAATCATGACAATATCTGAACCGAGGTCATACTGAATTTCCATCGACTTTTCAGGACTTAGGAAAACTTTTTCACCGTTGATTGGGTTACGAAAATGCACACCTTCTTCTTTAATTTTGCGCATCGCACCAAGACTAAAGACCTGAAAGCCACCTGAATCGGTTAAAATTGGGCCTTGCCATTGCATAAAGTCATGGAGGTCACCATGCAACTTCATAATTTCTTGCCCAGGGCGCAACCACAAGTGGAAAGTGTTCCCTAATAAGATTTGAGCACCAGTCTCTTTAACTTCTTCCGGTGTCATGCCCTTAACAGTACCGTAGGTTCCTACTGGCATAAATGCAGGGGTTTCCACCACACCGCGCTCAAAAACTAAGCGACCACGGCGTGCATTGCCATCGGTCGTTTGTAATTCATATTTCACGTTTGCCTCCTAGCAGCAGAAAAACAGTCTGTTGCTATTGATAATATTAATTTGCTAAGCAAGCAGCCGATGCCACCGCTTCAAACTGATTACTCACCAATTTTCTCGAATCGAGCATTTGTATTGGGGGTAATGAACATAGCATCACCATAACTAAAAAAGCGGTATTTTTGTTCAACGGCTTCTTTATATGCATTCATGGTGTTTTTGTATCCAGCAAACGCAGAAACCAACATAATTAATGTCGATTCCGGTAAGTGGAAGTTGGTGATCAGTGCATCTATCACCTGATATTCATACCCTGGGTAAATAAAGATTTGGGTATCATCAAAAAATGGAGCAATTAAAGCATCTTGGCTCGCTTTTGCGGCACTTTCTAGCGACCGAACGGACGTCGTTCCAACAGCGATAACGCGATTACCTCTGGCTTTACAGGCTAAAACAGCGTCTACGACCTCTTGTGGCACTTCTGCATATTCAGAATGCATAATGTGATCTTCGATCGTATCAACACGTACAGGTTGAAAAGTACCGGCTCCCACATGTAATGTCACGAACGCCATTTCTACGCCTTTTTGGCGCAATGCTTCAAGTAACGGCTCATCAAAGTGTAAACCTGCCGTTGGTGCCGCAACAGCCCCTGGTTTTTCGCTATACACGGTTTGATAAAGTTCTTTATCAGACTCTTCATCAGGGCGGTCAATATAAGGTGGCAGAGGCATATGACCAATTTGATTTAGAATGCTTAATACATCACGTTCATCGTCAAAACGCAGCTCAAACAATGCACCATGACGCGCGACCATCGTCGCATTCACGCTTTCATCTTCGCCTAGCAGTAATTCAGCCCCTTCTTTTGGTGCTTTTGATGCCCTAACATGAGCGAGCACGCGGTGTTCATCCAACATACGCTCAATCAGAACTTCAATTTTACCACCGCTAACTTTGCGCCCAAATAACCGTGCGGGGATCACGCGAGTGTTATTGAACACCAGCAAGTCACCATGCTCCAATTTTTCTAGAATATCGGTAAAAACACCATGCGTGAGCTGCCCTGAGCCGCCATCTAGGCTTAATAAACGGCAAGCACTACGCTCAGCCTGCGGATAATGGGCAATCAGTTCTTCAGGTAATTCAAAAGTAAAATCAGAAACACGCATTGTATTGACATCAATCTAAAAAAACAGGCGACTAGTCTAGTGCCGCACTGACTTTGGCGCAAGAAATAAGCGTAATATCGGACAAAAAACCACCATTTTTTAACAAATAATTTGTTAGCAAAAAATTCTGCATACTATTTATCCATTCAAAGAATGAATTATTTCAATTTCAATAAACTTTTATAACAAATTGATTTCGACTTTTTTCTACTCGATAAGTATACCCATGAATTTCAAATTAGAGGAATTCTTTATTCCTCTGCCAAGTAATGTCCTGTGAGTTTCGAATTCAACATAATTACTGCTATAGTTTGAGCAATCAAAAAGTTAGCTAAGCTGCGTTGCATGTCCTATGGATTTCGAATCACAGGTAGGCAGCAAGTAAAGATATCCCGATGAGCATACATGAGTATGTGATTCGGGTGGCTTTACGAAGCTAACCCCCCTGTGGTTTGAAAGACGACGGACATTTTAAAGTGAATTATTTAGCGCACCTCCACCTGGCCCATCTCGCTGACAGCTCCTTACTCGGCAACATCATAGCTGACTACGTCCGCGGTAACCCTGTGGGCCTTTACTCCCCCGAAATTGTCTCTGGTATCTTTATGCATCGAACTGTCGACCGCACTACAGATACTCACCCTTTAGTCAAAGAAGCTAAATTGTTATTTCGTGATGAATATCGACGTGTTGCCCCCATAACATTGGATTTAGTTTGGGACCATTTTTTATCGCTGCATTGGTCAACTATTGAGCCATCAATACGGCTAGCAGATTTTGTACGTGACTGCCGAAAAATAATTGAGCCTCAGCTTTGTCATACCCCTGAAAAATTCCAGGAGTTAAATGAATATCTCTGGCCTCAACAGTGGCTAATACGCTATGCAGATAAAAATTATATTGGAAAATCACTGAGTGGGATGGCAAGAAGACGCCCCAAGCTCAGTGCGCTAAGTGGTTCATTTGATGATTTTTTATTGCAGTATGATGCGTTAGAAACTATTTTCTTTCAATTTTATCCGCAAATGATGGCTAATGCGCTGCAACATTTTTTTGTACAGACTGTCACAATTAACACAAAGGAATAAATTAAAGCTTGCACTTTAGTGGAATAAAACTATCTTATTGATATTAATTTGATAAACCAGTATTATTGATAGTTAAAACCTATCACAATAATCGGTTTAAATGACTTTATTGTCAAAAGATCTTTTTCTATTCTTACATAAGTCTAAATCCACACTATTTATCAGTGATTAAATAGACAGGACAAAAAACTTTAATTCAAACTCATAGGAGTAAATTATGGTTCTGGTAACACGTCAAGCCCCTGACTTTACTGCAGCAGCTGTTTTAGGTAACGGTGAAATCGTTGAAAACTTCAACTTAAAAAAACACATTGCTGGTAAACCTGCTGTCATCTTCTTCTGGCCAATGGATTTTACTTTCGTTTGCCCTTCAGAGCTGATCGCATTTGACCACCGCTATGAAGAATTCCAAAAACGTGGTGTAGAAATCATCGGTGTTTCTTTTGACTCTGAGTTTACTCATAACGCATGGCGTAAAACGCCAATAGATAACGGCGGTATTGGTGAAGTTAAATACCCAATGGTTGCTGATATCAAACGTGAAATCATAAAAGCATACGGCATCGAGCACCCAGAAGCGGGTGTTGCACTACGTGGCTCTTTCCTCGTTGACAAAAAAGGCATTGTTCGTCACCAAGTGGTTAATGACCTGCCATTAGGCCGTAATATCGACGAAATGCTGCGTATGGTTGACGCGCTGCAATTCCACGAAGAGCACGGTGATGTTTGCCCAGCTCAGTGGGAAAAAGGCCAAGAAGGTATGAATGCATCTCCAAAAGGCGTTGCTGACTACCTGACTAAAAACTCTGCAAAACTGTAATTCGTTACGCGAGTTTTAGAAAAGCGGGCATCAAGCCCGCTTTTTACTTTTGTGAACCAAGTCTATCTTTTCTCTTCCTACTCGCAATTATTCCACTCAGTTAACAATTCTTAACTCAAATACTCAATGTTTTGTATTATTGTGTGCTATACATTAAAAACACAAATAATTAACAAACTATTCATATTGAATATTTGTGCGATAGAACAACTCAATTAACCCTAACTGGGAGATACGAATGATAAAAACATCATTACGCCCTGCGGTTCTATTTCTTTCCTTACTTGTTTCTAATCAGCTGTATGCCGCTTCTGAACCTGCCGTTGAAGCAAAAAAAGGTATGGTTGTTTCCTCCCAACATTTAGCATCACAAATTGGGGCTGATATTCTAAAATCAGGCGGCAATGCTATTGATGCCGCTGTTGCGGTAGGATATGCACAAGCCGTAGTTAACCCTTGCTGTGGCAATATCGGCGGTGGTGGCTTTATGACTATTCATCTAGCCGATGGCAAAGATTTATTCATTAATTTCAGAGAAACCGCGCCCGGTGCCGCTAGTGTAGATATGTATTTAGATAAAGACGGCAAACTGGTTAAAGATGCCAGCCTATATGGCTATCTCGCTTCAGGCGTGCCGGGTACCGTTAAAGGCCTAGACTATGCCTTAGAAAAATACGGTACGATGAGCCGCCAGCAAGTGATGGCTCCTGCGATTAAATTAGCAAGAGAAGGCTTTGTGTTGACTCGAGCGGATACCGATGTTCTCGACACCACGACAGAACGTTTTAAACAAGACCCAGAAGTCGCTCGTATCTTCTTAAAACCTGATGGTAGTTCTTTCCAACCCGGTGACTTGTTAGTTCAGACCGATTTAGCTAATACCTTAGAAAAAATTGCCCAAAATGGCCCATCTGCTTTTTACGAAGGTGAGATCCCCGAAATTGTTGAAAAAGCTTCCAAGAAAAATGGCGGCATCTTAACCGCAAAAGATTTTGCAGATTTTACTATCACAGATACAGCGCCTGTTAGCTGTACCTATAGAGGTTATCAATTTATTTCTGCACCACCACCAAGTTCAGGTGGAGTGACTATCTGCCAAACGCTTAATATCTTAGAAGGGTATGACCTCAAAGAAATGGGCTTTAACTCCGCGGACTATATTCATACTCTGACGGAAGCAATGCGCCATGCTTATATGGACAGAAATACCTTCCTCGGTGATCCTGAGTTTGTCGATAACCCAACGGAAAAGCTACTCAGCAAAGCCTATGCAGAAGAGTTACGCAAAGAAATCAAACCCAACCAAGCAACGCCATCCACGCAAGTTCAACCTGGAATAGGGCCTCACGAAAAACCGGAGACCACGCATTATTCTATTGTTGATGAAAAAGGAAATGCAGTTTCAACCACTTACACGATTAATGGTCGATTTGGTTCTGTCGTTATCCCTCCGGGGACAGGCTTCTTCTTAAACGATGAAATGGATGATTTTACAACGAAAGTTGGCGAGAAAAATTTGTATGGCTTAGTACAAGGGGAGCGCAACTCTATTGCTCCAGGTAAGCGCCCACTATCCTCGATGAGCCCGACTATCGTGACGAAAGATGGTAAGGTATTTTTAGTTCTCGGTTCACCCGGAGGCTCACGGATTATTTCGATTACGCTGCAAACCGCTTTAAATATTATCGACCATGGTATGCCACCACAAGAAGCCGTTAATGCACCGCGTATTCACCACCAGTGGCTCCCTGATGAGGTTTATTATGAGCAAAGAGGCGTTTCTAAAGACACCTTAGCACTACTCGATAAAATGGGTTACCAGATGGTTGAACAAACACCGTGGGGTGCCGCCGAGCTGATTATGGTCGCGATCCCTGAAGGCGCTGGTGTTAGTGCCAAGTCTTCGGGTAATGATTCTGCTGTTTCGGGAAAAGTTCGTGAAGGCTTCATTTATGGCTCTAACGATGTACGCCGCCCAGCAGGTAGCGCTGTCGGTGTAGATTGATGGCTCAATAAAATAGAAAAAGGAGCTATTTAGCTCCTTTTTTGTAATTTCAATTAATTACACTTGTTTATGCTGTGCAGCAGGTGACACAAACTTATCGCATAAAATAGCCACGACCATCACAACAACAGTTGGTAATACCCAGACTAAGTCTTGTTTATACAGTGGCATTGCTGTCATCCATTCAGGAATATAACCTTTAAGATGGTCTGACGCTTTTACGGCACCGATTAAACCGACGACAAAGCTAACTAACATTGTCGGCGCAATCACTATCGTTGGGTTTTTCCACCACTTCAAAGTAAAGCTTAATAAAATTAAGACAATACAAGGTGGATAAATTGAAACTAGCACGGGTAATGAGAAGGCGATTAACTTACTCAAGCCTAAGTTTGAGATCACCATGGAGAACACACCCAAGATCAATACCAGTTTACGGTAAGAAATCGGTACATAGCGGCTAAAGAACTCTGCACAAGCACAAGTTAAGCCCACGGCAGTTACCATACAGGCAACAAAGATTAATACCGCAAGGAAGAAGCTACCGTAATTACCAAAAGTATATTGAACATAGGTATGTAAAATATCAGCGCCATCAGCAGGGTTGGGAATTAACGAACCGCTATTCTCACCAAGCTTAAACAAGGACAAATAGACCAGAGTTAATAATACCCCTGCAATTAACCCTGCCCACATAGTGTAACGGGTTAATAATGAAGAGTTTTCGATCCCCCTTGAACGCGCCGCATTAACAATAACGATACCAAATACCATAGCACCAAGGGTATCCATAGTTAGATAACCATTGATAAAGCCATTCGAGAAAGCCATCTCACGGTATTCTATTGTAGAAGGGATCGGATCCCCCGCAGGCCACATGACAGCCGCAATACCCAAAATAGCCAAGGCTAACATTTTTACAGGCGCTAAAATGTGCCCAACGCTATCGAGCAGTTTTCCGGGATATAGTGAAATACCGATAACTAGAACGAAGTAAACTACGCTGTAGATAAGTAATAGCATATCGGACTCGCCACCGAATAAGGGTGCGATACCGACTTTATAGGATACAGTTGCCGTTCTTGGCGTTGCGAATAGAGGCCCTACAGACAAATAAGCAACAACCGCCAATAGTAACCCTGCCGTTTTGCCCACGGGTGTACTGAGCGCTTCAATCCCCCCACCTACTTTAGCTAGTGCAATAACGGTTAAAACAGGTAAACCCACGCCTGTAACCAAAAAACCTAGTGCCGCAGTCCAAACTTGTTCCCCTGCCTGCAAGCCAACCATAGGAGGAAAGATAATATTTCCTGCCCCGACGAATAACGCAAAAGTCATAAAGCCTAATGCGATGATATCTCTTGATGATAAACGATGAGCCATATTATGTTATTTTTAAGTGACAAAATAGAAAATTATGGGTTTACACTTAGCAACCCTTTGAAATATATATAGCGAGATAGAATTCTGATAAACATACTGTTAACAATATAAAAAAGCATGTTTGTTTGTATCATACGAAATGAAAAGTCAAAAAACAGAAAAATTCGCCAATAACTGACAACAAGTAGAACTTTTATAGGGCAAAAAGGCAATAGCAAACCGAAAAACAAGCATAAATAACTAAACTAATTTTCAGAACTAGTGATTACTTTCAGTAAAATCCCAATACTCGTTATATGCTTTGTTCGAAAAATGAACAACCCGTCTTTTTCTGGTGATTAAAATTGATTATTTAACAGAATATATAATTAATGTGATAGCAATAATCAGCATTAAATATATATATTTTGAATTGAATACAGATATGGGTTGATAAATAGAAATAATCCACTTTATTAATATTTTGATTACATTAACAAAGTGGAATTATTTACCCATTTTTAAGTTTTTTGTCATCAACAATAAATACTGGCGGTAAAGTAAATGAAAACTCACTCCCTTTACCTAATTGGCTTGTTACCACCAATTGGCTGCTATGGTGTTGTAGTGCATGTTTAACAATAGCCAACCCAAGACCGGTACCTCCACCACCTTGGCGGGAGCGTGCTTTATCTACCCGATAAAACCGTTCTGTCAAACGAGGAATATGCTCTGCAGGTATCCCTTGCCCGTTATCTCTCACACTAAAGCGAGCACCCTGACCATTTCTTTGCCATTCGACCCAAATTTTGGTGCCTTCTGGCGTATGGCTGATTGCGTTATAGACTAAATTCGCCACTGCACTTCGTAATTGTTCTTCATTGCCATGGACACGCAATTTTTCATCAACATGAAATTCAAACTGGTGGCGCCCTTGGCTTAAACTGAGTGCTTCTTGTTCAATCATTTTGAGAATAACGGGGATATTCACTTGCTCATCAAGGTTAATTTGAGGAGCAATTTCTATACGTGATAACTGCAAAAGCTGTTTGACCAAGTTATCCATACGATGAGTTTGCTCTTGCATGACATGCAGTGCTTTTTTATTGGCCGCAGTGACATTTTCTTGGTCATCCATGACCTCAAGGTAGCCTTGAATGACAGTAAGAGGAGTTCGTAATTCATGGCTTACATTCGCAAAGAAGTCCCTACGGGCCTTTTCCAAACGGCGTTTTTCTGTCACATCTCGAGCTACCATCAATAACTGCCCTTCGGTATACGGCAAGATACGAAATTCAACAATTTCACCACTATTGAGCTCGATAGTCAGCGCTTGGTCATAACGCTTAATGGTGAAGTATCGGCTAAAATCTGGGTAACGTAATAAATTAAAAATATGTTGGCCATTATCTTCAGGCCAACGGAAACCGAGTAAAGCCTGCGCATGACGATTACACCAGAAGATATTCCCTTCTGTTGTCATCATAACCACAGCATCAGGTAGTGATTCTGCGCCACTACGAAACCGTTTAATTAACTGGCCTAGCTCACGACGGCGTTTACGATTACGTTGTTGCATCTGGTAGATGCCATAAAATATCGGTTCCCACCCTCCTTTCCCCTCGGGTGGTAACATGCTTTTATCGAGCCACAACCAGTAAGAGAGTTTAAGTAAGTTATACCCATGCCATATCAATGCAGCAAGTAGCGATATCACTAATAGCCACGCTAGGTGGCCAATAAAAACCGATAAGATAAGAGCGGGTAAGATAAATAAAAACAGCCCCCAAATCAGCTGCTTAATCGATAAACGTTCAAGCACGCATGCCTCTCCCTTTGTGGTTTTTAGTAACGGATAGAAAAACGATAACCTGTACCGCGTACAGTTTGTACCATTTTATCATGACCTTCCGTCTCTAGTGCCTTTCTTAACCGCCGAATATGGACATCAACGGTTCTATCTTCCACATACACATTGGCTCCCCATACATAATTTAGTAGCTGTTCTCTACTATATACGCGTTCAGGGTGAGTCATGAAGAAATGCAGTAATTTATATTCAGTTGGCCCCATATCGATAGGGATTTCATTGCTGGTCACACGATGAGAAGTAGGGTCTAACGTTAACCCATTCATTTCAATAATATCTTCCGTCGCCATTGGTGAAATACGACGTAAAATTGCCTTTACCCGAGCGATTAATTCCTTTGGTGAAAACGGCTTAATCAGATAGTCATCCGCGCCAACTTCCAAACCTTTTACGCGGTCTTCTTCTTCGCCTCGTGCGGTTAACATCATGACAGGAACGTCACGTGTTGCGCTATCACGCTTCATATGTTTAATTACTTGGATTCCAGATCCCCCTGGGATCATCCAATCCAGTAGTACGAGATCGGGTAGAGGGTCAACGAGTTGTGCAATCGCACTGTCATAATCATCAGCTTCAATAGGCTGAAAACCATTCTGTTCTAATACAAAACAAACCATTTCTCGGATGGGCGCTTCATCTTCAACAACTAGAATGCGTCTTGCCATGATTGTTCCTGTAAAATTAAGAAGACATTTAAAATGTGAAAGCATTATGCGTCACTTTTATGACAGAATTATGAATATCAATGAGCAAAACTCATATTAATCTTTATTTTAGCGGCTAAATGTCATTTAAGTGAAATATTTCCGCAACATGGTAATAAAGTCGCAAACATCCCTCAACGAGTTATCTGGATCAGGTATACTCAGTTATCGAACGCTCGTGCACATTATTGTTGATAGGAATTGATAGCTCATGCGCATTATTCATACTTCAGACTGGCACCTTGGTCAGTATTTTTTTACCAAAAGCCGTGCGCCTGAGCACCAACATTTCTTGAATTGGCTCGTTGAACAAGTGGAATTACATCACGTTGATGCAGTCATCGTTGCTGGTGATATCTTCGATACAGGCTCTCCGCCTAGCTATGCACGTGAACTGTACAACAAATTTATTGTTGATTTACAAAAAACAGGCTGCCAATTAGTCATTTTAAGCGGTAATCACGACTCAGTTTCTGTACTCAATGAATCAAGTGCTCTACTTCGTTACTTAAATACACAAGTCATTACGTCGGGAAGTGAGCCCCATGTTGTTACCTTAGTCAATAAACAGGATCAACCTATTGGTTTAGTCTGTGCCATTCCTTTTTTACGCCCTCGAGATATTCAACTAAGTATTGCAGGGCAAGATATTGAAGAGAAACAACGCTCGCTGCAAACCGCTATTCATGACCATTACCAAGCCAGCTACCAACTCGCGCTAAAACAGCGAACCGCTTTGGGGCTGGATATTCCAATTATTGCAACAGGCCATTTAACTGTTGTCGGCGCAGCCTTAACTGATTCTGTACGAGATATTTATATTGGTACGTTAGATGCGTTTCCTTCAGGGGCTTTTCCGCCTGCTGACTATATCGCCCTTGGCCATATTCACCGGTCCCAAGTGATTGGAGGACAAGAAAATATTCGCTACTGCGGTTCACCTATTGCATTGAGCTTTGACGAAACAACACAACAAAAAAGTGTCTGCCTTGTTGAATTCAGCGGAAGTGAATTGACTCAAATCACACCACTGGAAATCCCGACTATTCAGCCATTACAAAGTATTAAAGGCTCCTTAAACCAAATAGAACAGCAATTAGAGATATGGAAAGATTACCAAGGTGATAAACCGGTTTGGCTTGATATTGAAGTTGCTTCACAAGATTACCTCGCTGATATCCAACAACGTATTGAAGCTTTGACACAAGACCTCCCAGTCGAAGTCGTAATACTACGCCGTGCACGCAAGCAAATACAGGGACAAAGCCAGACCTTGGCCAATGAAACATTGAGTGAACTCACCGTAGAAGACGTTTTTTTACGCCGCCTTGCTCAAGAGTCTTTAGAAGATCCTGAGCGTGAACAGCGTCTAGTCCAGCTATTTCAACAATCTTATGACGCATTGCAACTGAGCAAGGAAAGTTAATATGAAAATTTTAAGTTTACGTTTAAAAAATATTAACTCTCTTAGAGGTGAATGGAAAATTGATTTCACTGAAGAGCCATTTGCTAGCAATGGCCTGTTTGCCATTACGGGTGCCACCGGTGCAGGAAAAACGACCTTATTGGATGCGATTTGCCTCGCGCTTTATCACCGAACACCGCGTTTAAAAACCATTTCTAATGCACAAAATGAACTGATGACTCGCCATACAGGGGAATGCCTCGCGGAGGTAGAGTTTGAGGTCAAGGGCAAAGCCTATCGAGCCTTTTGGAGCCAACGAAGAGCTGGAGGGAAACCTGATGGCAATTTACAACAGCCTAAAGCGGAGCTTGCAACGGTTGCTGATGGTAAAATATTGACCGTAAAAATCACAGAAATAAAAGAATTAGTGGCGCAAATAACAGGACTTGATTATGAGCGTTTTACTAAATCCATTTTACTCTCCCAAGGGGACTTCGCGGCTTTTTTAAATGCCTCTGAGAAAGAACGCGCTGATTTACTTGAAGAAATTACAGGAACCGAAATTTATAGCCAAATTTCAATTTATGTTTTTAATCAACACAAGCAAGCCAAAATTGACTTAGATTTGCTAAAAGCGAAGGCACAAAGCATTAATTTACTCACAGAAGCAGAACATCAAGAATTATTAATACAGCAAAACGATTTGCTTGAACAAGAAGCACAAACCAAACAACAGCGCACTCGCCACCAACAAGGGGTTAATTGGTGGCAACAATATCATCAACTCACCCAGCGCATGCAATCACTTGATGAAGAAATCAAAAAAAACGAACTTGAGTTCCAAGCCGCACAACCTCAATTAAAAAGATTAGCTGACAGTGCCCCAGCGGAATCCCTTCGTCCATTATGGCAGGAAGTTGAACGACAACAGCAACAACTCACTGAATACACGAATAAACAACACCATTTGAAACTTAGCCTGCAAACCCAGCAAGCTGCACGCGCCCCACTGCAAGAAAATTTATTGAAATCACAATTTGAGTATCAACAACACCTTGATTTTGCCAAACAACAACATCAATTAATTGATGAAACCGTCAGGCCTCTTGATAACCAAATTGCACAATTAAAACAGCAACAGTCTGAAATTAAAAAGCAAATCGAACAGCAACAAATCACTCTTCAGCAAAAGCAACGCTTAGTTAGTGAAACGCAAAGTCAGATCCAAAATGCACACCTTGAGTTAAAAAAACACAATATATTCCTAGAAGAACACCCAAAAGACGCTGAGCTCAGTTCGCAAATAGGCAGTTGGCAACAACAAGGCCATTTTATTTTCGAATTAGCTGACAAACTGGCACGTTTGCACGAAAAACAACAGATACTTTCAAATGAAGTCGCGCAGTTACAGCGGCAACAACAGCAGCAAACGGAGAAATTAGCCCAAAAACGCCTCGAATTAGAGCACAGCACTGTAGCGTTCAAAAAACAAGAAGAAATCTACAAGCAAAACCATGAAAAATATGACATTAACACCATCAATCAACACATTGAACAGCTACAAGCACGTTTGCAACATGCTAAGTTATTGCCATTAATATTATCTCAATGCCTTAATGCGCAAACGCAAAAACAGAAACAGCTCCAAAAAGATGTTGAATTAGCGCAAGATATCACCACTACGCAAAAAGCGTTGAGCCTTGCGGTAACACATATTAATGAATTGACCCCACTCATCAAACTAACCAATGACAAATTACAATTAGAACAAAAAATTGTCAGCCTAGAGCATGAGCGCCAGCAACTAATAGCAGGTAACCCCTGCCCATTATGCGGTTCAACAGAACACCCGGCAGTTAACGATTATCAATCAATCCATCTCAGTGAAACACAGCAACAACTCATTGAACTAACAAATAAACTCGACCAATTAAAACAACAACAAACTCAGTTAGAATCACAACTTCACACACAAAAACAACGTCAAAACGAAAATTTACAGCAACAGCAGCAAATCAATGAACAATTCGATGCATTTAACCAACAGTGGCAAAAGACATGTGAGCAAGCACTCACACCTGAGTTGGCCCAAAATGAACAAGTCGTTACGCTCTTTGTTAATCAATTAACAGAGCAATTGGCGACGCAACAGAAAATAGTTGTGGATATGGCTGTTCTAGAGCGTGAATACCAGCAAACCAAACATCATTTACACGAGCAACAAGCAAGCTTTACCCAGTTGCAATCAGACCTGTTATTAGTCGAAGAACGCTTAAAAAACCAAACACAACAACATGATGAGTTGCAAAAAGAACAAAGCCAATTCCAACAACGTAAACAAAGACAAATAGAGCAGTGGCAATCTACCCTAGCGCCATTTAACTTAAATGTGCCAGATAAAGATAAGTTCGATGAATGGGTTCTCGAGACTACTCAGCGAAGTGAGCGTTTTAATAACCAAAAAGTGGCGGCGCAAACACTTAGCCAACAAATTGAAGTCAATAATGCCACATTAAAAGTTGAGTCAGAGCAACTCAATATTCTCACTCAACAAATTGAACAAGAAAGAAATCGTCTTAAACAAATTGAATTAGGTTTAGAGCAAAAAACAGCACAACGAAAAACACTGCTTTCTGGCTTAGCTATCAGCCAATTTATTCAGCAGTTGAATGACAAACAAACCATACTTTTCCAAACTCAGGAACAATTAAGCAAACAACTCAATGAGGTTGATAAAGCCATCGCATCTATGAATGGAAGTTATCAAGAGCTCATTGACGCCTGTGAAAAAATAAAACTGGCGCAAATACAAGCTAATACCCTGTTTACTCAAGCACTTATGGATAGCCCATTTCGTCATCAACAAGCTTTCCTTGATGCGTTAATCAGCCATGAAGAAAAACAACAATTAGAAACACTAAAACAACATATTAACCAAGCTCGCATACAGTGTGAAACGCGTTATAAAGAGGGGTTGCAGGCTATTGAAGCACTGAATCAACAGCGTATCACTGATTTTTCGGCACTTAATGAAACGCAATTACAAACAATTGTTGCTCAATTCGATGAAGAAATTAAGCAAATAAACCAAAAACAAGGCCAGATAATTAACCAGCTCAATACAGACAAGCAACTGCTCCACCAACAACAGGATTTACTGCAACAAATAGAAAAAAGCCAATTAAGTTATGATGATTGGAGCTATCTCAGCTCACTTATTGGTTCTGCTGAAGGAGATAAATTCCGACGTTATGCGCAGGGCTTAACTTTGGACTGTTTAATTTCTCTAGCAAATCAACAACTTGAGAAACTTCATGGCCGCTATTTATTACAGCGTAGCCACCAAGCAAACCTTGAATTACAAGTTATTGATGGCTGGCAAGCAGATAGCATTCGAGATATTAAAACCCTTTCGGGTGGGGAAAGTTTTTTAGTGAGTTTAGCATTAGCTTTAGCGCTATCCGATATGGTAAGTCACCGTACACAATTAGAATCGCTCTTTTTAGACGAAGGTTTTGGTACTTTAGATGCAGAAACGTTAGATATTGCCCTTGATGCATTAGAAAGTTTAAATGCATCTGGCAAAACTATTGGCGTAATTAGCCATGTGGAAGCAATGAAAGAACGTATTCCCGTCCAAATTGCAGTGAAAAAAGGTAATGGGCTTGGCTTTAGCGAACTTCCCGCACAATATCGCATCACCTAACTCAATTTAGTGACCATTCAGGGTGGGAAATTTCCCCACCCTGATGATTAAATCGCCTCTAATGCTAATTCCAATGCATATTTAAGGTCATTCACATTTTCAATACCTATAGATAGACGAACTAAATTATCACTAATACCGATTTGCTCTCTGACCTTTTGAGCAACACCTGAATGAGTTGTCGATGCCGGATGGCTGGCGAGCGACTCAGTTCCCCCTAAACTAACCGCTAATTTAAAGATTGCTAAGTTGTCTAGAAAACGAAATGCATCTTCTTCATTATTCCCTACATTGATAGAGAAAGTTGAGCCCGATCCTGTACATTGTTTTTGATAAACTTGATGCTCTACACTCGCTTTCGGAAAAAAAGCAGGAAAATGCACTTTACTGACTTTAGGGTGCTGATGGAGATATTCAGCTAATATTTTTGCACTCTCATTTGCCCTTTCCATACGTAATTGTAATGTTTCTAACGACCGCCCCAACATCCAGCTAGAGTGAGGATCAAGCTGTGTACCGATGGCATTACGTTGGGCTTTTACCTTCTTGACTAGCTCCTGACTTCCAACCACCGCACCTGCGACTAAGTCTGAATGTCCTCCCACATATTTAGTTAGTGAGTACACACTTAAATCTGCGCCTAACGACAAAGGCTTTTGAAATACAGGCCCTAGCAACGTATTGTCGCAAATGACTAACGGAGTTTGCCCATTTTGCTTCGCAGCTATCTGCTTAGCCACCTGGCTAATTAATTCAATATCAACAAGTGTATTCAATGGGTTAGACGGTGTTTCAACATAGATAGCCGCAATTTTTTGCTCTTTCCCGACTCGATTAGCAACTTCTAAGATGGACTCCTGCTCGTACCCATTTTGAAATGGAACCGAAGTTATTCCGAAACGAGCCAACGTGTTTAAAAATAGGGTTTCAGTTCCACCATAGAGTGGCTGAGAGTGGAGTAGTACATCACCCGGTTGCAATACTGCCATTAAGCAAGTTGTAATTGCCGACATACCGGAAGAAAATAGTGCAGCGCTTTCTGCACCTTCATACAGGGCTAGTCTATCTTCAACAATCTCACTATTTGGGTGGTTAAAACGTGAGTACACCAGTCCTTGTTTCTGGTTTTCGCTTGTTTGTGTGCGCCCACTAACTAAATTAAAAAAATCTTTTCCTTCCTGAGCAGTTTTAAATACAAATGTAGATGTCAGAAAAACAGGCGGTTTAATTGATCCTTCTGAAAGCTTAGGGTCATACCCATAACTCATCATTAAAGTTTCTGGGGATAATTCTTTACCTTGTAAATCCTTTTTATAGCTTTGTTCTGACATTTTTAGCTCCAATACGGTTTATCATCATATCTCTAACGACTCGATTACTCAGATAATATTGTTATTACTTATTATTTGCTCATATTCCTTAGGATAAAAGCGACGAGTTACTGTTAAATGGGAACGCAAACGCCCTTTAATGACATTTTTTCCAAGATTAGTAAATAATGGGTTTAATGGATCGCTATCCGGCCCTAACGCTTGTTGTGCTAAATAATGGGGTAAATTTAATAATGGGACTTCTTCCGCAAAAATATTTGGTGTAATAAAATAAGCAATGGAATAGCGGGAATGACTATTTTTACGCCTAACAACTTGATGAACATTCGCACGTAAATAGCCATTAGTGGCTAATTCAAATACTTCTCCAATATTTACCACAAATGCATTTTCCAAAGGTTCAACATCTATCCAACCAGCATCAGTTTCAACTTGTAGCCCCCCACTATTATCCTGCCATAATAAGGTTAAAATTCCCGCATCTTTGTGCGCTCCAACCCCTTGCTCCCCTTCATTATTATCTTCCCTTGCCGGATAATGAATAAGTTTTAATAAATGTTGGGCAGGGTCGGCAATAATTTCATCAAAGCTATTTTCAGGCAATTCTAATGCAACTAAAAATGCTTTAATTAATTTTACCGCAATGGTTCGCATTTCACGTTGCCACGCAAGTGCTTGGGGTTTAAGTTCAGGTAAGGATTGTGGCCATTGGTTTGGCCCATGTAAATTAAACCAGATAGGGTCATCTTGATTAAGTTGTAATGCCGGTAACTCTTCGCCAATATCAATCTGTTCACGGTAATCTGGCTGGCTACGAGTGCTCTCTTCAGTGGATGCCGTGTACCCTCGAAAATGCTTTGAGTATTCCATCGAGATACTTTCTTTTTCGCTTTGAGGTAAGGCAAAAAATTGCTTGGTTGTCGCTAATAATTGCTCTCGGGTGCCAACGGAAATATTGTGTCCAACTAGATAAAAAAAACCTATTTCCCTGGCAATAAAGCGCAATCTTTTATAGAAACTCTCTCGTGTTTCAGGGTTTTCAAGCTCATGTAAATCAATAATAGGTAATTGTGTGATAGACATATTAATCGGCCTTTTTAAATATTTATTTAAATAATGAATAAAATTCACGATATATTTATCACTCGATTAAATACCACATCTGATATTACTAAAAATAATTTAAAACTATATCGATATAACTTTTTGAATATTTTAGCCTCATATAACTAAAAAGAAAAAATGTGGAAAAAATATTATTTATAAAGCGCTATTTTTATTTGGTTAGATACTGATAACAAAACCAATTAGAGATCATCAAATGAAAAAACTACCTGCAGTGTTATTGTCTTTGTCGTTAACGGCCTTGGTGGCATGTTCCCAAGAAGAAAGCACTAACGAAACAACAGAGTCACAAAAAGCAGCATCACAAAAAATTGTTATTGGTAGCCACGGTAGTGATGCAGATATATGGCAATTTATTGCTCAATCACCGGAAGCTAAAAAAGCCAACCTCGATATTGATGTCAAAATTATTGATGATGGAATAACACTTAATGTCGCCACTATTGACGGAGATGTTGATGTTAATGCATTTCAATCTTGGGGCTTTTTAAAAGATTTTAATAAAAGTCATAATAACCAATTAACCGCAATTTCAACCACCTATTTTGAGCCAATGGGCATATATTCGGTAAAGCATAAAAAATTGGCTGATTTACCTCAGCAATCTATCGTTGCCATTCCTAACGATGCCGCCAACCATATACGTGCACTTAAATTACTTGAAAAGTCAGGGTTAATTGCATTAAAACCTGATTTCAACCAAGCCACAGGGTCTACTAATGATATTGTCTCGAACCCTAAGAACTTAGTGTTTAGGCAAATAAAATATGCTCATGGCCCAAGGGCATTACCTGATGTTGATATCGCAGTCATCGGTAATACAGCTGCACAAGAAGGTGGGTTAAATGTTTTAACTGACTCGCTATTTAGGGAAGAAAATGATGAGACTATTATTAATAATATCAATTTATTAGTCGTTAAAACAGATAACAAGGATAACCCCAAATTTGCCAAATTAGCAGAACTGTACCACACTGAAGCGGTAAGAAAGTACATCATTGATAATTTTGGCGGAACTAAAATCGAAATAACCAAAAATGTTAGTGAACTCAATTAAGTAAAACTAGTTATCATTCTTGCCTAGCAGGATTACGCCTCTAGCTAGGCTCTTTCATTTCCCATATTCCCCCCTTTTTTATACTCAATTATTTTCTATACATATTATTCATTAGTGTTTATTAATGTAGTTTTTTGCTATGAATCATCGCCAAAAATAAAAACAACCCATTGATTTTAAATAAATTAAATCCAACCCTTAACTTGATGCAAAAATTTGAACCTTATCGTTAAATTTTTTTTCTATGATTTTTAATTCCCCACGTTATAGTAATAACCATTGAAACACACTACGGCTTCTAAGATTTATTCAATAACATGCCGTGCGCTAATGAAAAGCTAGGAGACTAAAATGTCTAACGCATTTATCGAAATGATTAAAAATCGTCGTACCATTTATAACCTCGGCGATGCTTTACCTGTATCAGAAGAACACGTCACGAAATTAATTAAAGAAGCAGTTAAGCATTCACCATCATCATTTAACTCACAAACATCTCGCGTAGTGATTTTATTTGGTGCTGAACACAAAAAATTATGGAATATGACCAAAGAAGCACTGCGTAAAATTGTTCCCGAGCAAGCCTTCGCTGCAACAGAACAAAAAATTGATAGCTTTGCTGCAGGTGCCGGTTCTATTCTGTTTTTTGAAGATCAAGACATCGTAAAAGGCTTACAAGAGCAATTTCCTTTATATGCAGATAACTTCCCAATTTGGTCTGAACAAGCTAGTGGTATCGCTCAATTCGCAGTCTGGACTGCATTATCACAAGAAAATATTGGTGCATCTTTACAACACTATAATCCACTGATTGATAATGACGTTCAAGCAACATGGAATGTACCTGCTAATTGGGTATTACGTGCTCAAATGGTATTTGGTTCAATTAATGCGCCAGCAGGTGATAAAGACTTTATGGACGATGATGTTCGTTTCAAAGTTTTCAAGTAAACTTAAATATTAAGAATTTAAATAATCCCTTCATGATATTTTTATGAGGGGATTTAATTTATATCGGAATATTTAAAATGAATAACCTAATATCATCACTCATGATGCCTTTCAATTCAAAATAAAGTAATCACTTATTCTAAATTAAACAACTCATCCAATAAAACATATTTATTAAAAATATCTTATCGAAATTAAAAGAAATATTTACAACTAAAATGTTATTATTACACTTTCATTACCACTTGATCATCAATTGATCAGAAGAAATTAAACAAATAGATAAATTGATACTTATCAACGAATTAATCAATCACCCCACTAAACTCTAAGTATATTTTCATTTTTAGTTTTGCATTATGGATATTTGAACTACACTAAAAGTGAAAGCACAAAAACACGCTTCATCGTGTAACGTGTTATTAAGGGGGTGGACTATGAAAGGTTTATCTTTACTAACATCTGTTGTTGCTATAATCATTTCAAGTTGTTCTTTCACCTATGCAGGCAATAATTCATCAGGAGGTACAATTTCATTTACAGGTTATATCTATGAGCCACAATGTTCAGTCAATGTTGAACATAAAGAGCAAGTTAATGTTAAATGTTACCGGAAAGGTAAAGACATCTCGATAACCCGTTCCTTAAAAGAGGGCCAAAAGATAGAGTCTGAATATGTTAAAGTAGAATATGATAAAAACTCTAAATTACCTATGTTGAATGTTTTTTATGAATAGTAATATGATGCCTACATTAAATTATAACCGCTCGGGGTATTAAACTTTAAAAGTGATGTTTATATTCCGAGCACTATTTTCCCTTATTATCCTCACTTCACGTTTTTTCCTCTAAAAAAATCGCCTCCCAAACCTATCAGTTAGCCATTAAAAAGCCCACCCGTAGGTAGGCTCGAATAATACAAATACGTTAAAATTACTTCTCAGTTAAGTCTATTTGATAAAGAGCGAAACCAATATCATCAGTACCGATTTGTTTCATCGGATACTGTGCATTTTCTTTGATAAAGTTTGCAGCCTTTTCACTTGGTGCTGTTTCAAAGCGAACATCCAGTTTTTTGTCTGTTTTAATTGGTGTGAATGACCAATTATTAGCCGCTTTAGTCGCAATTTGTCCTTTATCTTTAGACTCTTTAGCAATATAAGCCGCTAAAATAGAACGGTTTTCATCCGGAGATGCAAATGCAACATTATTATCACCTGTTCCCGCAAATTTACCGCCGTAGCCACGGTAGTTATTCGTTGCCACTAAGAAGGTGGCTTTTGGATCAATCGGCTTACCTTGATAGGTGACATTTTTGATTCGGTTAGCATCTTTGTTGACAGTTTGGCAATCAACATCGTATTTCGCTGGTTGAGTCAAGTCGATTTGATAATTTACACCACTAATTGTATCAAAGTTATAAGTTCTGAAACCATTCCAATTCAATAAGCTTTGTGGTGCTGTTGATTGTGGGTTGATTTGATTGAACATTCCTGCTGAACATTCTAACCATTCGACGACATCCGCACCGGTCGCTTTAACCACAACCAACGTATTTGGATATAAATATAAGTCAGCAGCATTACGGAAGGTTAAATCACCTTTTTCGACTTCAATGAATTCAGTCGGTGAATTTTTACGACCGCCTGCCTTAAATGGTGCTGCGGCTGCAAGAACCGGTAAATCAGCCAGATCAGGGTCACCTTGAATAAAGTTTTTGGTGTAATCGATTTGGGCGTCATTCACGATTTGTACAGTTGGGTCGCTTTGAACCAATGCTAAATAGCTGTACATGTTTTCGGATGCTTTACCGATATGTTTCCCAACAAATTTACGAGTATCTTGGTGTTCTTGCTCAATAATTTTTGCGAGGTCGCCATCGCGTTCAACCAAAGCTTTCTTATTTGGTTTGTCATAGACAGGACGTGCGTGAGCGGTTGCATCAACTACTTTCCAAGCACCATCATCATTATTGACCACTAAATCAACAACACCTAAATGATCACCCCACTGCCCTGGCATGACGGCTGGCACGCCATTAACAGTCCCTTTCGCAACATCAACACCCTTGATATCACTGAAATCTTTGCTTGGGAACACACCGTGTGAGTGGCCAAACATAATCGCGTCAATACCCGGAACTTCGCTGAGGTAATAAACTGAGTTTTCAGCCATTGCTTTATATGGCTCTTGCGAGAAACCAGAGTGAGGGATCGCAACAACTAAATCTGCTCCCTCTTTTTTCATTTGAGGTACAAATTTTTTCGCGGTTTCAGTAATGTCATTAACTAATACTTTGCCTTCTAAATTTGGTTTATCCCAAATGAGAATTTGTGGTGGAACAAAACCAATATAACCAATCTTGATGGTGTGTGTTTTGCCGTCTCTATCTTTAACCGGTGTATCGACAATAATGTATGGGTTAAAGTAGTTTTTACCTGTTTTCGCGTCGATAATATTGGCATTAATGTATGGGAATTTTGCGCCATCAATCGCTTTGTGTAAGAACTCTAATCCAAAGTTAAACTCATGGTTACCGAAGTTACCTACGGTGTAACCCATAGTATTTAAAAGTTTATGTGCCGGGTGAGATTCACCGTCTTTTAAACCTTCACCTACTATATAGTCTGCTAATGGGCTACCTTGGATTAAATCTCCGTTGTCCACTAATACTGAGTTTGTTGCTTCTTGTTTAGCGGCTTTAATTAATGTCGCGGTACGTACGTAACCAAATTGCTCTGTCGGCTTGTCTCTATAATAATCAAAGTCAACGAGGTTGCTGTGAACATCCGATGTTTCCATTACGCGTAAATCAACCGTTGCTGCGTTCGCATTAAATGCGACTAACATAGCAAGTGTTGAAAGTTTTAATACTTTATTCATGTAATCCCCTTAGTTGCCATTTTTGAGAGAAAATTGCCTCTCAAATTTGAGTACCTATCCTGTAAAATTGAACAAATAAACAACAAAAATAGCGTTAAAATTTTACACTATGTGCATGACGTCAATTTTTAATGATAATACACTGCAAACACTAACCATTTTTTGTGACTAAATCACGGTTTTCATCTTTTTATTGGGCTTGATTTTTATATAGCTCACAAAAATGAATTAATGATGACAAATTCACCTTAATTAACTTACGTTATTCCATTAAGGAGTTGTGAATATTTTTCGAAGGAAAAAAAGAACTGTGATTTATATCACTTAGTATTAAAGGATATTATTTAACTTAAATTCCTGTGCTTTATTTCACCAATAAAATGCCTCTATTTTTCTTATCCATTTTTATTTTATAAATATACTCATAAAATTATTTTCAATTAATCTAAATTTAATTTAAGAATTAAAAGATGATTATTTAATCATTAGTTTTCTAAAGAGATTTCATTCGATTAGAAATCAAGTATTTTTTCTAAATAATTCGAGTTGTGGCAAGGCGGCAAGATGAGGTCATCTCTAGGAGCATACATAAGTATGTGACTAAAGTGACTGAATGAAGCCAACACAGCCACAGCTTGAAGTATGACGAAAAAATAGGAGCATACACAAGTATGTGACCCGAGTAGCCGAGCGCAGCCAACAACTCTAC
>NZ_JAMPQO010000015.1:0-223406 GCF_028482485.1 Providencia sp. PROV116
CGACTCTATTCCTTATGGAGTTCCCTCTTCACGATAAAGAAGGAACTTAAATTAAAGTTGTTAACCGATAAAAATCGATTATTTAGCGTTACGAGCTTCGATTACAGCTTGTGCAACGTTGTTTGGTGCTTCATTGTACTTCAGGAACTCCATAGAGTATGAAGCACGACCTTGTGTCTGAGAACGCAGGTCAGTAGCATAACCGAACATTTCTGACAATGGTACTTGTGCACGAACGACTTTACCAGTAGGCAGGTCATCCATACCTTCAATCATACCACGACGACGGTTCAGGTCACCAATAACATCACCCATGTAGTCTTCTGGTGTTTCCACTTCAACTTTCATGATTGGCTCAAGTAGAACTGGTTTAGCTTTTTTGAAGCCATCTTTAAACGCGATTGAAGCCGCAAGTTTAAACGCCAATTCAGAGGAGTCAACATCATGGTAAGAACCGAAATGTAAACGAACACCCATGTTAACAACCGGGTAACCAGCTAATGGACCAGATTTCAGCTGTTCTTGGATACCTTTGTCAACCGCAGGGATGTATTCAGTAGGAATTACACCACCTTTGATGTCGTTGGCAAATTCGTAATCCATTTGAACGCCGTCTTTATCGTTTTTGTTCAGTGGGAACATATCGATAACGACATGACCATACTGACCACGACCACCAGACTGTTTCGCGTGTTTACCTTCGATATCAGTCACTTTCATAGTGATTGCTTCACGGTAAGCAACTTGAGGTTTACCAACGTTCGCTTCAACTTTAAATTCGCGACGCATACGGTCAACCAGAACGTCCAAGTGCAATTCACCCATACCAGCGATGATAGTCTGATTAGTCTCTTCATCACTTGATACGCGGAATGATGGGTCTTCTTGAGCCAGACGGCCTAATGCGATACCCATTTTTTCTTGGTCAGCTTTAGTTTTTGGTTCGATTGCAACAGAGATTACTGGCTCTGGGAATTCCATACGCTCCAGGATGATTGGTGCATCAACCGCACATAAAGTATCACCTGTAGTTACGTCTTTCAGACCGATAGCCGCCGCGATGTCACCAGCGCGAACTTCTTTGATCTCTTCACGTTTGTTAGCGTGCATCTGTACGATACGGCCAAAACGTTCTTTCTTCGATTTCACTGCGTTCAGAACTGTGTCACCTGAGTTAACAACACCAGAGTAAACACGGAAGAACGTTAAGTTACCAACGAATGGGTCGGTTGCAATTTTAAATGCTAATGATGAGAATGGCTCATCATCACTTGCGTGACGCTCTGCAGGAGTGTCTTTACCGTCGTCCAGAATACCATTGATTGCAGGTACATCTGTTGGCGCAGGTAAGTAATCAACAACTGCATCCAGCATCGCCTGAACACCTTTGTTCTTAAATGCAGAACCACAGGTAACCAGAATAATTTCGCTTGCAAGAACACGTTGACGTAATGCAGATTTAATTTCTGCTTCGGTCAGTTCTTCACCGCCCAGATATTTTTCCATCAGTTCTTCTGATGCTTCTGCTGCGGTTTCGATCAGGTTGTTGTGCCACTCTTCAGCAGCTTCTTGCATGTTCGCAGGGATATCTTCGTATTCGAAGGTAACGCCCTGGTCTTCGTCGCTCCACTTGATTGCCTTCATTTTCAGCAAGTCAACAACACCAGTGAACGACTCTTCTGCACCGACTGGTAATTGCAGTGGAACTGCGTTAGCAGCTAAACGTGATTTTAATTGCTCAACAACACGTAAGAAGTTCGCACCCATACGGTCCATTTTATTAACGAACGCGATACGTGGAACTTTATATTTGTTAGCCTGACGCCATACAGTTTCAGACTGTGGCTGAACACCACCAACCGCACAGTAAACCATTACTGCGCCATCAAGAACACGCATAGAACGTTCTACTTCGATGGTGAAGTCAACGTGTCCCGGGGTGTCGATGATGTTGATACGGTGTGGCTCATACTGTTTTGCCATACCAGACCAGAATGCAGTAGTCGCTGCAGATGTGATAGTAATACCACGCTCTTGCTCCTGCTCCATCCAGTCCATTGTTGCAGAACCTTCGTGAGTTTCACCAATTTTATGGTTTACACCAGTATAGAACAGAATACGTTCAGAAGTTGTGGTTTTACCGGCGTCGATGTGTGCACTGATACCGATATTACGATAACGTGCTATGGGCGTTTGACGGGCCATTTTTTCCTCTCTCGTGGGCGTTCAATGCTTCATATAAAGGGTAGCAAATGGCTACCCTGAGATACATCACTAATGTGGGTAAGAAATAATTACCAACGGTAGTGTGCGAACGCCTTGTTAGCTTCTGCCATACGGTGAACGTCTTCACGTTTCTTAACAGCGGAACCTTTGTTCTCAGCAGCGTCTGATAATTCATTTGCCAGGCGAAGCGCCATAGATTTATCACCGCGTTTACGAGCAGCATCAACGATCCAACGCATTGCCAGGGCATTACGACGAACCGGGCGAACTTCAACTGGAACTTGGTAAGTTGAACCACCAACACGGCGGGATTTAACTTCCACAGTCGGACGCACGTTATCCAGTGCTAATTCGAATGCATCAAGTTCAGTTTTACCAGAACGCTGAGCAAGGGTTTCAAGTGCGTTATATACGATTGCTTCAGCAGTAGATTTTTTCCCGTCTACCATCAGGATATTTACAAACTTGGCCAGTAATTCTGATCCGAACTTAGGATCTGGAAGAATTTTACGTTGACCTATTACGCGACGACGTGGCATGGATATGACTCCGTTGTTAATTCAGGTTTGTCCAAAACTCTACGAGAGTATTTTGACATTAAGATTAAAATGTTTGGCCTTACTTAACGGAAATCCATTAAGCCTTAGGTTTTTTCGCGCCGTATTTAGAACGAGCTTGCTTACGGTCTTTAACACCAGAACAGTCCAGTGCGCCGCGAACGGTGTGATAACGCACACCTGGTAAGTCTTTAACACGACCACCACGGATAAGGATAACGGAGTGCTCCTGCAAGTTGTGGCCTTCACCACCGATGTAGGAAGAAACTTCGAAACCATTAGTTAAACGAACACGGCATACTTTACGTAATGCTGAGTTTGGTTTCTTAGGAGTGGTAGTATATACACGAGTACATACGCCACGTTTTTGCGGGCAAGCTTCCAGTGCTGGAACGTTGCTTTTAACAACTTTCGAGCTACGAGATTTGCGTACCAGCTGATTAATAGTTGCCATTATTAAAAAAGCTCCTGGTTTTATTGCTTCGTAAACACGGATTTTGACCTCGTTCGCCAACATGACGATACACGAGGACGCGAAATTTTATTGCTGACTGGCTCAGGTGTCAAGAAATATACAACTTTTAGTGCCTTTATATGGCAAAATGTTGTTTTTGGACTTCTGTTAGCTTCACAAAACCTTGATATGTGATTACAGAAACTGCGGTTGAGAGGGTATTTTGCAACCCGCGAGCATTGATGTCGGCATCCAAAGCGTACAACTGCGCACCTGTTTTTTGTAATGCAATAAGAAAAGGTGACTGTGCGACTGCCGCAACCACGCCATCTTGCATCAGTAAAACTACGTCTTCCGCCGTAATAAAGCCTAGCATCGCAGAAAAATCACATTTAAATGGAGATGTTGCTAATGTATACAGCATAGAAAAGATCCTACTATAGATCAAAACTTAACCCAAGCTCAAAATTCACACAACAGATCAAAAATTAAGCACCACATCACATTCAGCTATTCTCGCTCTGATCTCTTTCTTGTTGAGAATTGTTGGCGTCACGACCCATTTGGTATTTTCCCCTAACCCTCTTTCTTGTAATGAAGAGCCGCAGAGATAAATCTTTTCAATGTCATATAATGGCAATATTTTAAATGTTGCGATGTAATCCCGAGCAAGCACTTCAGCAGGGTGTTGGTTTGCCAGAAGCTGATAGACGCCATCAGAGAGAAAAAACACCTGAATGTCTTCTGTCAGTGCTGAAGTTGCTAATAATGCATCTAGCCCTTCTCGACCACTGGCATTTCCATGGGGCATGGTTGTAAAGACAAAAGCTATTTTTTTCACACGATACCTTGTATTGAGCTGTTCTTAGAATTGAATTGTCCGGTCTGTGGTTATCATCGCTTCCGCAAGGCTTCCTAACCCACTCATTATAAAGCCCTCAGCAAGGTTGGCTGTTGGAAGTGATAAACTTTGCGCTTGTTCTTGGTCAACAACCCCTCGGCGCAAAGCTGCGGAAACACAGATATGCATTTCACACCCTGATTGTTTTGCCAGTTCTTGCCAAGCTGAAACTAAATTGAATTCATCTGTTGCCGGCGAGGTAAGCTGATTCGCATTGAAAACACCTTCACGATAAAAAAATAATGTTTTCAATATATGCCCTTCTTCAAGAAGGGCTTTTGCAAATTGATACGCACTCGCTGCTTGTTGTGTACCGTAAGCGGGACCTGTCACAACTAAGCAGTAGGTTAGCGAATTTGTATTACTCATTCACCGCTCTTGAATTGACGAATATATAAGTAAACCGTGTGCTTAGAAATATTCAGGCGGTCAGCTACTTGGTTGATGGCGTCTTTAATATCAAAAATACCTTTTTCATATAAGTTAAGAACCACTTGCTTGTTTTTTGCATTATTAGAGACATTACGATCACCACCCACTTCTTCAATCGTATATTCCAATGTTTGCGCGACAAGGTCATCAACTGAAGAGGCAAAGTTCACATCTGAAGTGACTTCTTGTTTAGTTTCTGGAACAAACGATTGAATAATTTCAGAGAACGGTACATCTAAGTTCATATTGATGCATAGTAAGCCAATCACACGTTGCTTACGGTTACGAATCGCAATAGTAACGGATTTCATTAAATCACCGCTTTTCGCTTTCGTAAAATAAGCTTTCGAGACATTCGATTCTTCGTCTGCCATATCGTGCAGCATTCTCAACGCTAGGTCTGTAATCGGTGAGCCGATTTTACGCCCAGTGTGCTGACCATTTGCGATTCTGACTGCAGAGCAGTTTAAGTCTTCTAAAGAGTGAAGAACAATTTCACAGTGCCCACCGATTAGCATTGCTAGACCATCCACAGCAGCTTCATATGATTTTAAAATCTCGTGGTCTGTCTCAGAAAAGGGCTGGTTATCCAATATGTTAATATCGCTGAGGTCGTGTGATTGTATAGAATCAGACATTTCAACATCATCCTTCTAATGTAAAAAACTCATCCTGTTGACTAAAAAGGCGTTCATTATTCGACTATTTGGCCTTCATTACTTTGTCCGTAGCCAACAATTGTGATGATAAAAAATAAAATAGAGTCTTTTGAAGTTAAAACTCCACGGCGTTGCCGTCAAGCGAATGAATGCAAGACAGTCTGTTTTATCACAAGTTTTAAACAATTTGAGAATTTTTTTTGATGAGAAATACAAAAAAGCCCAACGCATGAATGTGTTGGGCTTCAAAATACACTTAACTAATGCTTAGTGAATCATTATTTAGCAGCAGGTTTGATATCTAATAATTCAACATCAAAAACTAATGTTGAATTTGCAGGGATACCCGGCACGCCATTTTCACCATAAGCTAACTCAGCAGGGATAACTAACTGCATTTTGCCGCCTTTTTTCAGGTTAACTAAACCTTCAGTCCAGCCTTTAATCACTGAGTTTAATGGGATAGTCAGTGGCTCGTTACGTGAATATGAGCTATCGAATTCAGTGCCATCAATCAGAGAACCTTTGTAGTGAACGACTACAGTTTCGTCTGCTTTAGGTTTTGCACCTGTACCGTCTTTTTCAATTTTGTACAGCAGGCCTGATTTGGTTTTTACAACGCCTTTTTCTTTCGCGTATTTTTCGCGGTACTCAGCACCTTTTTTCTCATTGTTGGCTGATTCTTCTTTCATTTTTTTGTCGGCAGCTTCTTTGACTTGACCTTCAAACTGACGCAATGTTTCCTCAACTTCTGCATCGGTCATTTTGCTTTTGCCGTTAAATGCATCTTGGACACCAGCAAGTAATTGGGCTTTGTCCAAGTTAATACCAATTGTTTTTTGCTCTTCTAAAGAATTCTGCATGTAGCGACCTAAAGACGCACCTAGTGCATACGCATTACGCTCTTCTGCGTTTTTGAATGCGCTGCTTTGTGCTTTGGCTTCCGCTGCCATCACTTGCGGAGCAGCAAAAGTAAATGCTAGCGTAGTTGCTAAAAGGCTTGCCTTAAACAGTGATTTCATCCTAGTCTCCGATAACTTTTATTCGATTATATTCGAATAGCGAACTATTCGTTTTATGGGTAGGGCTCTTTAAGTTTAGACCCCGTTACCCCATTGAGTATTAAAAAAATATAATAACTACTGAGACCACATTAACAAAAAGTCGTTTCGTCGCCTATATCTTTAACTAAAACTTATCTATTGATTTGTAATGTTCAGTTATTATGATGGTTTAATTACGATATAAACGCTTAAGGAGAGTCGGATATGGACTCATCTGATACATTTGAACAACGCTTAGAACTTTTAGAAAGTAAAGTTGCCTTTCAAGAACTGGCGATTGAGCAACTTAACCAGGTTATTACTGACCAGCAAATGCAAATGAGCCGCCTTCAAGAGCATTTACGCATTGTGGCTGAAAGACTGAAATCATCCCAAGATTCTCACTTAGCAAGGCCAGAAGAAGAAACACCACCGCCACACTATTGATTTCAAATATAAAACTCTTGATTTCAAATACAAAAAAGGAAGCTTTCGCTTCCTTTTTTTACAAACACTAATACAAGGTATTAGTGGCAGCCGCAGCCGCCTTGTTTGTGTCCGTGACCTTCGCCGCCACCGCAGCAACCGCCTTCTGAACCATGGCTATGACCACCACCGCCACAGCAACCACCTTCGTGATCGTGATCATGGTCGTGACCGCCTGCACCATGGACGTGGCCATGTGCAATTTCTTCTTCTGTTGCTTCACGGATAGCCATGACTTCAACATTAAATTTCAGGTTTTGGCCTGCTAACATGTGGTTACCGTCAACGATAACTTCATCACCTTCAATGCCTGTGATTTCGACAGGAACTGGGCCCATGTCAGTGTCAGCTAAGAAACGCATACCCACTTCTAGCTCATCAACACCCATAAATACATCTTTAGGAACACGTTGAACTAAGTTGTCATCGTATTGGCCATATGCGTCGTCTGAAGCGACTTCAACATCGAAGTTTTCGCCCACAGAACGACCTTCTAATGCTTTTTCTAAACCTGAAATTAAAGACCCACGACCATGCAAATAGTCCATTGGTGCGCTTGCTGGTGATTCATCAACTAAAACACCGTCTTCTGTTCTTACTTGATAAGCCAAGCTGACCACCAAGTCTTTTGCTACTTTCATGACATCTCCTACTACCCGTAAGGGAAAAATTTTTGCCAATTGTACCGAAAAACTCAGATGATGTATTGAGAATTGACAAATTTCTATTATTCAGGTGTAAAAATTCCAATAACCTGCTCTTTTTGCCTAACATGACCAGTTGCTTCATCCCCTGCTTGGCGTTGTTGATCGCCGCAATTGACACACTCAACGACATCAATTTTATCTTCACGCCACATCATTAATGTGTCTTGTGACTTGCACTTAGGGCAAGTCGCTCCAGCAATAAAGCGTTTACGTATTGAAGCCATTTCTAACCCTTACTGTTCATTATTCCAACTATGGGGCTGGCGATGCTCTCTTTGCATTTCTTTCTCAAAGAGCTCATTAAGTTCACGACGCGCCTCTTTAATGCGTGAAATTTGCCCGCTATCACTATTTTCATTTTCAGGGTAGATATCCCTGAGCATTTTCATGTCTAAACGACGGAAATGCTGCTTGGCACGATAAGCTTTATGAGGGTGCATCCCCGTACTGACTAAAGCCTTGCTGCCAAGTTCAAGCGCACTCGAGAATGTTTCACGGCTAAAGTCAGTCACGCCACATTGCAATAGCTCATGAGCCTCAAGACGACCTTTAGCACGAGCAATAATATGCAAGTTAGGGAAGTTTTCTTGGCAAATTTGCACAATTTCCATCACTTCTTCAGGGACATCACTGGTAATCACAATAGATTTGGCTTTATCAGCTCCTGCTGAGCGCAATAATTGCAGTTCACGTGCATCGCCGTAATATACTGTATAGCCGTAGCGGCGCATGGTACTAATCGCCGTAACATCTTGTTCTAGTACTGTAATTTTAACCTTATTAGCCATTAATAATCGGCCAACCACCTGACCCATACGACCAAAACCGACCAAAATAACATGCGGGTCATTATCCTCTACAAACGGTTTTTCACTCGAGGCCGGCTGTTGATTATAACGATAGTTCAAATAAGCATCTATCAATTGCATCACAAGTGGAGTGGTCATCATCGAAAGCGTGACAACCACCAGCAATAAATCCATTTGCCGTTCATTAATCACACTTGCACCAAAGGCAGTTGCATAGATTACAAATGCAAATTCGCCACCTTGGCTAAGCACACCAGAAAATTGCGCTCTCGCACCATTTCGAAGCCTAGCGGCTAAACTCAGTCCGTAAAGTACTAACGCTTTGACAGCGACCAATACTACAACAGCAATCAATACTTGCGGTAAATAGGCCCACAACACATCTAAATTCAATGACATACCTACTGAGATAAAAAATAGCCCCAGTAGCAAACCTTTAAACGGTTCGATATTAATTTCCAATTCATGACGGAATTCTGTTTCCGCTAACATGACCCCTGCCATAAAGGTTCCCAGAGCCATAGAAAACCCAAGGCTTTCCATAATGAGTGCAGAACCTAATACCACCAATAAGGCGGCAGCCGTAAAAATTTCATGAACGCCAGATTTAGCAGCAAGCCTGAACATCGGCCGCAATAAGTAACGGCCAACGACCCATAAGCCTGCGAACGCCACTATCTTCAAACCAATTTTTTGCCAATCACTGGTTGCTGAATCCCCTGCTAACAATGGGATCAGCGCCATAATCGGGATAACGGCCATATCTTGGAATAACAAAACAGAGAAACCGAGTTGCCCGCTTTCTTTGTTGGACATCCCTTTTTCGTTCATCAATTGAAGTGCCATTGCCGTTGATGACATCGCCATACCTAATCCACCGACAATAGCCGCTTGCCAAGAGAATTTGGCTAAAAATAGCAGTGACGCCATGATAGCTGCGGTCACGACCACTTGAAGCGTGCCCACACCGAAAATAGAGCGCCTAAGTTCCCATAATTTAGAAGGTTTTAGCTCTAACCCAATAAGAAACATCAGGAACACCACCCCCATTTCGGAGAAGTGTAAAATATCATCAACATTGCGAATAAAGCCGAAAACAAATGGCCCAATCATGATCCCGGCAAGCAAATACCCAAGCACAGCACCTAAGCGGATTTTTTGTGCGATAGGTACCATAACGACCCCTGCACAAAGGAAGATGATAACGGATTCAAATAGCCCCAGTTCTGACATTAGGATAACCCTCCCGCACCTAGCGGTTGCTGCATCCATTGACGGTAGTCATCGATAAGCTGTTCAAAGCGTTCTTTAGGCTGCCGACGTGCTGCATAAATAATGGTTGGTTCTAACCACTGCATATCACACATTAATGCGGTCAATTCAAATGGGCGAAGTATTTCTGTAAGCGGGTAATGATTATACCCATCATGTTGATAAGCGTGGATAGGCTCCCCCGTCGTGATCACCGAGCGCCAATATTTGCCTTTTAATTTCTGGTACCCCACGTCGGTAGCAAAACGGCGAGTTAACACGCGATCAAACCACTCTTTTAACAAAGCAGGGCAACTATAAGTATAGAGAGGATGCTGAAAAACAATGATATCGTGCTGACACAATAATTTTTGTTCCGCGGTAACATCAATAAAATAATCTGGGTAAATTGCGTATAGATCGTGCACAGTCACATGGTCAAAATCACGTACTGCCCCCAATAACGCCTTATTAGCCATCGATTCGTCGGGGTCCGGGTGAGCGTAGACCACCAACACTTTCGGTGTATTTGACATCTTTCCCTCCTCAAAGGCGTGTCAGACGGAACATTTTCCGTTACCATGCAGCCTGCTAAATAGAGTTTACACCCTAAACATTGCAGTCTTTGTATTATTATTCGGGTGTGTAGATTTGGGTAATTTAACATATTTTTAATAGACGGTTGCTATGATTGTTTTCTCTTCACTCCAAATTCGCCGAGGTGTTCGTGTCCTACTGGACAATGCCACTGCGACTATTAACCCCGGCCAAAAAGTTGGTTTAGTGGGTAAAAACGGCTGCGGTAAATCGACGCTTCTTGCGTTATTAAAAGGCGAATTACAAGCTGAAGCAGGTTCTGCAACCTTTCCAAGCAATTGGTCTATGGCATGGGTGAACCAAGAAACTCCCGCGCTTGATGTGCCCGCTCTTGAATATGTGATTGATGGTGATCGCGAGTTCCGAGCCTTAGAACAAAAACTTCAGCAAGCCAATGAAAAAAATGATGGCCATGCCATCGCAGTAGTTCATGGGCAGCTTGATGCGATTGATGCATGGACCATTCGTTCTCGCGCCTCCAGTTTGCTACATGGCTTAGGTTTCAGCCAAGCACAGCTAGATTCCCCAGTAAAATCATTTTCGGGTGGATGGCGGATGCGTTTGAACCTCGCGCAGGCACTGCTTTGCCGTTCTGACCTGTTGTTACTCGATGAGCCAACCAACCACCTTGATTTAGACGCGGTCATTTGGTTAGAAAAGTGGTTAAAAAGCTACCAAGGCACCCTGATTTTGATTTCCCATGATAGGGATTTCCTCGACCCGATTATTGATAAAGTGCTGCATATCGAACAAGAAACCATGTTCGAATATACGGGTAACTATTCTTCTTTTGAGCGCCAACGTGCGACAAAACTCGCCCAGCAGCAAGCGTTGTATGAAAGCCAACAAGCTAAAGCTGCGCATTTGCAAAGTTATATTGATCGCTTTAGAGTGCAAGCCACCAAAGCCAAGCAAGCACAAAGCCGCATTAAGATGCTTGAAAGAATGGAAATGGTCGCACCGGCTCATGTGGATAACCCATTCCATTTTTCATTCCGCAAACCAGAAAGCTTACCGAATCCATTATTAAAAATGGAAAAAGTCAGCGCAGGCTACGGTGAAAAGGTCATTTTGCAATCCATCAAACTGAACTTAGTCCCGGGGTCACGCATTGGTCTGCTCGGGCGTAACGGCGCAGGTAAATCAACTTTAATCAAAATGTTAGCTGGCGACTTACCTCCATTACAGGGAGAAATCTCCCTCGCAAAAGGGATTAAACTCGGTTATTTCGCCCAGCACCAATTAGAGTATTTGCACCCTGAAGAATCCCCCTTGCAGCATCTTGCTCGCCTTGCCCCTGAGCAAACTGAGCAGCAATTACGTGACTATTTAGGTGGTTTCGGTTTTAAAGGTGACCAAGTTACTGACCCAAGTGGCCGTTTTTCTGGTGGGGAAAAAGCGCGCTTAGTTCTCGCTTTAATCGTCTGGCAGCGCCCTAATTTACTGTTGCTCGATGAGCCAACCAACCACTTGGACTTAGATATGCGCCAAGCGCTTACTGAAGCCTTAATGGCCTTCGAAGGCGCTTTAGTTGTCGTTTCCCATGATAGGCATTTATTGCGTACCACGACCGATGAACTGTATTTAGTCCACGGCGGTTCTGTAGAGCAGTTTGATGGTGATTTAGAAGATTACCAACAATGGCTAGCTGAGCAAAACAAGCTCGAATTACAGCAAGTGCGTGATCAACAAGAGAAAGATAAACCAGCAGCCGCTGCAACGGTGACGGCACAAGATAGAAAAGATCAAAAACGTCGTGAAGCTGAATTTCGTCAGTTAACTCAGCCTATCCGTAAAAAAATTACGGAATTGGAAAAGCAGATGGATAAACACTCTCATGCCCTGAGTGAGCTTGAAGCAAAACTTTCTGATGCAGCCATCTATGAACAAGATAAAAAAGCTGAATTGACGGAATGTTTGAAAAAACAAACTGAACACAAAGCAGCGCTTGAAGACGTGGAAGTGGAGTGGATGGAATTGCAAGAGCAGTTAGAAACCATGACTAGTGAGTTTGAATTAAATTAATTCGTTATAAAACATCACAATCCATTAAAATCACGAAAAGCTATCTTTTGATAGCTTTTCGTTTTTATCATCACTGAATCTTATTCTTTCACACACATCACATAATACTGGCCATCAATAATTTCAGTGCCTTCGGTTTCGTGTTCAAAACCAGGGAATTCGCTATCCCATGCTTGAAGACTATGTAAATAGCCGATATGTGGGCTATTTTTATCGCCAAAGCTTTCCCCCGATAACAACATTGGGATACCCGGTGGATAGGGAATAATCGAGTTAGCAGCAATACGCCCGGCGAGTTTATCTAAAGGAACCGACTCAACACGGTTAGCAACAATTTCTTGATAGGCATCGCGCGGGCTCATCATCACTGCAGGGAGTTGTTCATAAGCCTGATTTAGTTGACCTCCAGGGTTATTTTTTTGTAGATACACAAACATTTTATTCCCTAAATCACGTAGCCCCATCTCACTATAGATCTCAGGAGCCGCTTCAACCACTTCAGGCAATACCTTTTTCAGTGCCGTATTATTGTCATAGTGGCGCTTAAACGACAGCAGCGCGTTGACCAATGTCCCCCATTTTCCTTTCGTAATTCCCATCGAAAACAAAAACATAATTTGGAAATCGGTCGTACGGGTTGGCACAATACCATAATGATTTAACCAAGCTGTGACTAAAGCAGCAGGAACGCCGCTATCCAGTAATTTACCGTCATCTCCCATCCCCGGCGACAAGATACTTACCTTAATTGGGTCAAGCATCGCCCAATTTTCAGGGATATCTTTAAAACCATGCCATTTATCTTCAGGATTCATCACCCAGCAGCTTTGCTCTTTCATCAACAGTTCAACAGGGGCATCTTCAAATGCATAGCGTTTACCTGTTGCTGGGTCTTTCACCATTTCTTGATTCCATGGTTTGAAGAACCACTCATCATCATTGATAAATTCTTTGTATAGGAAGCCCAGTGATTGACGGAAGTCGATGGCTTCACGGATGACTTCATCAGTGAGTGAACGCCCACTGTTGCCGTCCATCATATCTGCGGCAATATCATTCGAGGCACAAATTGCATATAGCGGCGAGGTGGTCGCATGCATATGATAAGCTTGGTTAAAACGATTAAAATCAATCGCATTACGGCCATTTCGGACGTGGATAAATGAAGCTTGTGAAAGTGCATTCAATAATTTATGCGTAGAGTGGGTCGCAAAAACGGTAGGTTCATCGTCTTTTCTAGGGTCATCACGCATCGCAAAGTGGTCACGGTAGATAGGGTTAAAGCGCGCGTAGCCGTACCATGCCTCATCAAAATGGATTCTATCCAATGATTCATCAAGCAAATCCTGAACTTTGCGTGCGTGATAGCATACGCCATCGTAAGTACAGTTAGTTACTACACTATATGCGGGACGTTTGCCAATTTTATCCGAAGTTAATGGGTTTTTAGCGATTTTTTCAGTAATCGCTTCCGGTGTCATCTCTTGAGGGTAAATCGGACCAATAATGCCATAACGATTACGGCTTGGCGTCATATAAACCGGTTTTGCTCCAGTTAAAATCAAACCTTGCTCAATAGATTTGTGGCAGTTACGGTCAATGACAACAACGTCATCATCCGTCATACAAGCTTGCATAATCGTTCGGTTCGAACCTGATGTTCCCACGACCACTGAATAAGATTGGTCAGCACCAAAAATACGGGCGGCATTTCTTTCACATTCACCAAATGCGCCGGTATGGTCTAACAGTGACCCCACGGCAACTCGCTCGATACCAATATCGGTACGAAACAAGTTTTCTCCAAAGAAATCATGATAAATGCGACCCGCGGGGGTTTTGGTGAACCCAACCCCCCCCTGATGACCCGGTGCTGCCCATGAATATTCATGTACATCACTGTATTTAATCAAGCTTTTCATCAAAGGGGGCAATAAATTAGCGCGGTAGCGGATAATCGCGGCAAGAACTCGGCCTGCGATAAAATCAGCGGAGTCTTCTAAAATCCAAGCAAACTCATCAACTTGCTCCATCATTTTGCGGTCGAATGCCGTCAAGGCTTCTTCACGATCACTTAATAAAAAAACAGGAACATCTTCCTGCCTACGGTGAAGTTGGGTAATCAATTGATTTGCCTGAGTTTGTTCTTGTTTGTCTGACATATCTCGGCCATATAACAAGCAATCAATACTGGTATTTGATCGAATGTATGCCATCCCATCTTCAAAATTACGGATGATCACGGTTTCTACGTGCTCATCGTTAAGTTCACTAGCGAGTCTTGCTACGGCATGACTAATAACGGAGTCGTCATCAGTTAATTCCGTATAAACTATGAGTGCTCTCATCAATAACTCCCTTTTAACTTTTTAAAATCAAAATACTGATAATATTAGTCTTAACGTAAATAAGGTTTGATTGCAAAGTTATCGATGAGGATTCAAGCCACTAATCACTCATCTAATTTATTAATCACTACTCTTGCATTCATAACTAACGACTTTGCTTTCGCTTCTCGTCGTTGCAATAACGCCATAAAAATCAGGTCAGTAAGCGTATTTTGTGCGGTTCTTGAAGAAATTGATGAACTACGCCATTCATCTTCCTCCGCAATACTTTCAAGAACATAATCAGCAATTTGCCCCAGTGGTGAATCACAGTCACGCGTAATCGCAATGACACATGCCCCTTGCTTACGTGCAATATTCGCTGCTGTTAGCATGTCTTTACGCTTCCCTGTAAAAGAAATAACGATTTGTACATCATGAGCATTGAGAGTGAGTGCCGCCGCAATTTGCACATGATGGTCTGACTCCACGAGCGTTGTAATACCAATTTTTTGTAATTTATAACTTAAATCTTTTGCAGTTAAGCCTGACCCACCAATACCGACAATCTGTACTCTCTGTGCTTGGTCTATTCGCTCAACAATGCGTTCAAACTGTCTGAAATCAATTAATTTTGTTGTTTCTGTAATTGAATGATTTTTCTCCATTGCCAATTTCTGAGCAACAACCATCAAGTTATCATCAGGTGCAATGCGGTTATGTAAAGCGGAATGAGGTGCTCCCTCTTTCAGTTGCTGGCGTCCAATAATCTCACTAAGTGCAAGTTTCAAGGCGGGATACCCCTTCACCCCGACTTTTTGACTAAACTTAACGATGGCAGATTGGCTGACATCTAAAATTTCTGCTAATTGCTGAGACGATAAATTCAGTACATTTTCGGGATTTTCAAGGATGAATCGTGCAATTTTGCGTTGGTTTTCCGCTAATCGCGGTAGTGAGTAAGTAATGATGTCCAATAATGTCATGGTGACCTCTAATAATAGTTGTAATAGCCAGACCTATAGATAAAAAAATAATAATAAATTATTCCTCAACCAAATCACTGATACCTGATAAATAATACTTACAATTCAAAGAGTCGTAACTTTAGTCTGTAAAATAAATCACAAAATATTCTTGTATATTCACAAGATAGAATAGATAGCACCGTGATATTAGTCACATATAAGGAATAAATAATTCCTTAATATTAGCCCAATAACTGATCTAGGAGCAATTTTTATGACTATCGACTTAAGCAAAATGGTAACTGAAAGCCGTAATGCAGCCAGTACTAATATCGACCAACTATCAACGGCTGAAATGCTAAAGGTCATTAATAATGAGGACAAACTCGTTCCGTTAGCGGTTGAAAAAGTGCTCCCTGAAATTGCTCAACTGGTTGATAAAGTTGCAGAAGCCTTTTTAAAAGGCGGTCGTCTGATTTACTCAGGCGCAGGAACCTCTGGCCGTTTAGGAATTCTTGATGCCAGTGAGTGCCCGCCGACTTATGGAACGCCCCATGAGCAAGTTGTTGGTTTAATCGCCGGTGGTCATCAAGCTATTTTTCGTGCCGTAGAAAATGCAGAAGATAAGCCTGAACTGGGCGAACAAGACCTCAAAGATATTCAATTCAATGATAATGATGTGTTAGTTGGTATCGCAGCGAGTGGTCGAACACCTTATGTATTAGGAGCTTTAGCATACGCGAATGCTATTGGTGCAACCACAGCTGCCATTAGCTGTAACCCAAATAGCCCAATTGCCAATGCCGCAGATATTGCTATCACTCCCGTTGTCGGTGCAGAAGTTGTCACAGGCTCTTCACGCATGAAAGCAGGAACTGCACAAAAATTGGTACTGAATATGATCACCACTGGGGCAATGATCCGTATCGGAAAGGTGTTTGGTAATTTAATGGTTGATGTTGAAGCAACAAATGCCAAACTCATTGAAAGACAAACAAAAATTGTGATGGAAGCGACCGACTGTGACCGAACTACTGCAGAAACCGCCCTTCAACAATGTAATCGACACTGCAAAACTGCCATTTTAATGGTGCTATCGGGCTTGAATGCCGATGACGCACGTCAACTGCTCTTAGACAACAACGGTTTTATTCGTACGGCACTCAATATGGCCTCATCCGCCTAATTTGCGGATTTTAATGGGATAAATAGTATGGCTAAAATAACAATAGAAATGATACAGCAGGTCCTACAACACGTTGGAGGACGCCGTAATATTAAATTAGCGGGTAACTGTATGACCCGTTTGCGGCTCACACTCAACGATGACCAACTAGTCGATAAAGCTGCACTCAAACAAATCGCAGGGGTGCTTGGTGTCATTGAGAGTGATGAACAGCTGCAAGTGATCCTTGGCCCGGGTAAAGCACAAACTGCCGCAGACTTAATGAACCAACTGTTGGATAACGATGAAGAGGATAGCCATGAGGCAACAACCCAGCCTCAGGATTTAAACGACATTGCATCCGCAAATAAGCAGCAACTGAAAAAGAAACAAACCAGTGCCGTTCACCGGTTTTTATCCAAATTTGCCACGATATTTACACCGTTAATTCCGGGCTTTATTGCTGCCGGCCTACTATTAGGCTTTGCAACTCTAGCGAAACAAACCTATTTCCCAGCAGGGCTTCCAACAAAGCCTGAAGAGCAGACCCTACTCGTACATACTATTTTATATATGTCAGTATTTAGCAAAGGGCTGTTTAGCTTTCTAAGTATTCTCATTGGTTATAACACTCAAAAAGCCTTTGGCGGTAGCGCGGTAAATGGTGCCATCATTGCTTCACTGTTTGTTCTTGGATATAACCCTGAAATAGCCAAAGGGTTCTATTCTGACATGAATAGCTTTTTCGGGTTGGCTATCGACCCAAGAGGTAACATTATTGGGGTATTGATTGCGTGTATTTTTGGCGCATGGGTTGAAAAACAGGTACGCAAAATTATCCCAGCTAACCTTGATATGATTTTAACCTCAACAATTACCTTATTAATTGTTGGTGCTGCTGTGTTTATCTTTATCATGCCTATTGGGAGCTGGTTATTCTCTGGCATGTCATGGCTGTTTGTTCATTTAAGCAGCAACCCATTCGGAACTGCCATACTTGCTGGGCTATTCTTAATTGCAGTCATGTTTGGCGTGCACCAAGGTTTTGTTCCGGTATATATGGCACTCGTTGAAACTCAAGGTTTTAACTCACTCTTCCCTATCCTAGCGATGGCAGGTGGTGGCCAAGTTGGTGCAGCAATGGCGTTGTATGTTAAAGCCGCAAAAGATTCGGTGTTACGCAATCAGATTCGTGGGGCTATCATTCCAGGTTTCTTAGGTGTCGGTGAACCACTTATTTACGGTGTAACTCTTCCGCGGATGAAGCCATTTGTTACCGCATGTTTAGGTGGTGCCGCAGGCGGTTTCTTTGTTGGGCTAGTGGCTTGGATGGGTTTACCCGTTGGTTTGAATACCGTCTTTGGCCCTTCTGGCTTAGTCGCTATCCCAATGATGACGTCAGCTGATGGGGTGTTCCCTGGAATGTTAGTTTATGTGGGCGGGTTATTCACATCCTACTTATTCGGTTTTATTTTTACTTATTTTTTCGGAACTAAGAACGTCGATTTAGACTAATCGCCTCCCTTATATGTAAAAAGCAGCCCATGGGCTGCTTTTTGATGAGTCATATAAACTGCACTTTTATCAGAAAATCATTCCAACCAAATCAGGGGAACGCACAAAGCCGTTAAAATCCCCATTACCCAGTTAAAAATAAACCAAGCACGGCGGCTACGCAAAAATAGGCTGATTAATGAACCAAACCCCATCCAGATTAAACCCGCCACTAAGTTAACCACCACAAATGCGATACTCATCATTAAAATAGATTGAGTAAATAACTCACCGGGTAAGCTAAATCCCCCTACGGCTCCCAAACCCATCATCCATGCTTTCGGGTTTAAAAACTGCAATAAGCCACCTTGATACCAAGTCACGCTTTTCGCAACTTCGCTATTCGTCTTCAGTGGTGCATAATTTGCCGTCGCTGTTTTCCATGCGAGCCATAACAGGTAGATGCTTCCGGCGACTTTTAAGGCGATATGAATCGCAGGATAGAGCAATAAAAGTGCAGCAATACCGAATGCAGAAAGATAAAGTATGGACTGCATGCCTAACATAATACCAAGGCATAATGTAATCGTATGGCGAAAACCGTAGTTTGCTGCACTTGACGTTAGCAACATATTGTTAGGGCCGGGTGTGACTGCTGCAATGAATAAAAACGTAAAAAGAGAAAAAATCAGCCCCAGTGTCATTTATAATTTAGCCTCAAACTCAAATTTGTTTACTTGCATCACAAAAAAATAACAGTATGTTATGTGACTCACAAGAGTCTCCATTAAATAAAAATAAGGCTATGTCAGAAAACTTTCGTCCAATAAGTTGGGCTAAAAATCCACACCTCCAAACATTACTGCCAAGGATTTTCCGTAGAACACCGAAAATCAAACCTATATGGCAACGGCTTGAATTGCCTGATGGCGATTTTATCGATCTCGCTTGGAGTGAAAAACCCGAGCTAGCAGCGCATAAGCCACGATTAGTGATTTTCCATGGTCTAGAAGGTAATTTTAAAAGCCCTTACGCTCACGGAATGCTAGAAACTGCCCAAAAACATGGTTGGTTGGGTGTGATTATGCATTTTCGCGGTTGTAGTGGTGAACCCAATCGCCAACAGCGAATTTACCATTCAGGTGAAACCAGTGATGCTCGCTATTTTCTCCGCTGGTTGAAACAAACCTATGGTGATGCGCCAACCGCCGCAGTTGGTTATTCTCTTGGTGGCAATATGTTAGCCTGCTATTTAGCTGAAAGCGGTCAAAATGCAGATGTCGATGCGGGTGTTGTTGTTTCAGCTCCTTTGATGTTAGAAGCCTGCTCTTTACGCATGGAAAAGGGCATTTCTCAGTTTTATCAACGTTACTTACTAAATGGCTTGAAACGCAATGCCACCCGGAAATTAGTCCGTTATCCAGGCTCATTACCCTTAAACCTCTTACAATTGAAGCAGCTTAAGCGGATCCGTGAGTTTGATGATGTGATTACTGCTCGTATTCATGGATTTGATGATGCGACAGATTATTATCAAAAATGCAGTGCATTACCCAAGTTAGCTTATATCACTAAACCAACGTTAATTATTCACGCCAAAGATGACCCATTTATGGCGCCTGAAGTTGTTCCTGATTTATCATTTTTACCCCACAATGTGGAATACCAAATGACAGAACATGGCGGGCACGTCGGCTTTGTGAGCGGTACATTGAGAAAACCGCAAATGTGGTTAGAAAGCCGTATTCCTCAATGGCTAACCCCTTATTTAGATAAGGAAATAATGTGATTATTCCTTGGCAAGAACTTGAGCCTGAAACATTGGAAAACCTGATTGAGAGCTACGTATTGCGTGAGGGAACCGACTACGGCTCCCATGAAAAAAGCCTGCAAGATAAGGTTAACGATGTGAAACGGCAGTTAGTTTCTGGCGAAATTGTGCTAGTCTGGTCTGAATTGCATGAATCGGTTAATTTCATGCCTAAGGGAAGTTTTTCTGTATGATGTTTTTATTCCATGGTTCATTTTTACGTCATCTTTTGTCATAAAAAAGTTGCGTGTTTTCCAACATAATCATGTCGTAAAACCATCAAATAAGGCTCACAACCCTAACACCCGTTAATCCGCTTCATGCACTATTGATTAAAATAGTGCTTATAAGCGCAGCACAGGGAGTCCACGATGTCTAAAAAGCACCCAATCATTGCTATCACCGGTTCAAGCGGGGCTGGCACAACGTCAACTAGCCAAGCATTTCGTAAAGTCTTTCATCAATTAAATATCCAGCCTGCAACATTAGAAGGGGATAGTTTTCACCGCTATACACGCCCTGAAATGGATATGGCTATCCGAAAAGCCAGAGAACAAGGCCGGCACATCAGTTACTTTGGCCCCGAAGCGAATGATTTTGCTTTGCTTGAACAAACTTTAGTCGACTATGCAAAATCGGGTTGTGGGCAATCCCGTAAATATCTACATACTTATGATGAAGCGGTACCTTATGGCTTGCAGCCCGGGACATTTACCCCTTGGGAACCGCTGCCAGATAAAACGGATATTTTGTTTTATGAGGGGCTACATGGCGGTGTTGTCACACCGGAACATAATGTCGCACAACATGTTGATTTACTTGTCGGTGTTGTCCCTATAGTCAACCTAGAATGGATCCAAAAATTAATCCGTGATACGACAGAGCGAGGGCACTCCCGCGAAGCCGTTATGGACTCTGTCGTGCGTTCTATGGGTGACTATATTAATTACATCACGCCACAATTTTCTCGCACTCACATCAATTTTCAACGCGTTCCGACGGTAGATACCTCCAACCCATTTTCGGCTAAAGCCATTCCATCACAAGATGAAAGCTTTATTGTGATCCGCTTTCGTGGGCTAGAGCAAATTGATTTCCCCTATTTGCTATCAATGATATCTGGCTCTTTCATTTCTGCAATGAATACAATTGTCGTCCCCGGAGGAAAACTAGGTTTAGCCATGGAATTAATTATGGCGCCAATAGTCGAAAAACTAATTAATCAAAAGGACAACAATTAAATTATTTTTTGATTAATAAATAAGATGCTTATCATTAATTAAGGTAAGCATCTTTTAATTCAAATATACCAATAAAAATTAAATTTATTTTTAGTTTTTTATTTCAAAGCTATGTGTGACTTCCACGGTTTTCTCTAACATCAATGCGACTGAACAATATTTTTCAGCAGAAAGTTGAACGGCTCGTTCGACCGCTTTTTCCGTTAATTCATTCCCTGTTACAATAAAATGTAAATGGATTTTCACAAAATAACGAGGGGCTTCTTCGCGACGCTGTGAGGTTAATTTCACCTCACAATCCGTAATATCATAGCGGCCCTTTTGTAGAATCGAAACGACATCAATCGCGCTGCAACCGCCCGCTGCCATTAGCACCATTTCCATTGGACTTGGGGCTTTATCACCTGCATTGCCGTCCATCATCACTTGGTGCCCAGACGCAGACTCCCCTAGAAAAGAAAGTCCTTCAACCCACTTAACTCTTGCTTCCATTATATTTCCCCTTGAAATGAAATCGGTTTAAAGGCTACATTGTTCCATAGATGCAATGAATGTTATATCAACTTTATTTGGCTGAAGCGATACAGGGAAGACTTTCTTTATTGGATATGCTACAAACAATACTTAGTTGATAGGATTAAGATCAAAACTCAACGGTTTAATTGATCATATTATAGTGTTGATATCAATTTGCGTTACCCAAAGCAATCAAAAACGCTGAAGCAATCAGCTGTTAGATTATTTAAAGGTATATAAGGCAAATTAATATGCTAAGCTAGTGACTTTAAAGCCAGCCTTTCTAGTATGTTTTTCTGAATGGCTGCAATAACATACAGAGGATAACGCTAATGGTTCTCGGCAAGCCACAAACAGACCCTACTCTTGAATGGTTTTTGTCACACTGCCATATTCATAAATATCCATCCAAGAGCACTCTTATCCATCAGGGTGAGAAAGCAGAAACCCTTTACTATATCGTTAAAGGTTCGGTGGCTGTTTTAATTAAAGATGAAGAAGGCAAAGAAATGATCCTCTCTTACCTGAATCAGGGGGATTTCATTGGTGAGCTTGGGTTATTTGAAGAAGGGCAAGAACGTACTGCGTGGGTTAGAGCCAAAATAGCCTGCGAAGTTGCTGAAATTTCTTACAAAAAATTCCGTCAATTAATTCAGGTAAACCCTGATATTTTAATGCGCCTTTCTGCGCAAATGGCTAGTCGTCTACAAACAACATCTGAGAAAGTCGGTAACCTCGCATTCTTGGACGTTACAGGCCGTATTGCTCAAACTCTATTAAACTTAGCTAAACAGCCTGATGCAATGACACACCCAGACGGTATGCAAATCAAAATTACTCGTCAGGAAATAGGCCAAATCGTGGGTTGTTCCCGTGAAACAGTCGGCCGTATTTTAAAAATGTTAGAAGACCAAAACCTGATCTCTGCACATGGTAAAACCATCGTTGTTTATGGTACTCGCTAATTAACCTTTCAGCCTCGCTCTCTTGGCGAGGCATGCAATTTAAAATAACGTTATACCTCTGGTATAACGTTATTTTTTCTTATCCATAGCCTATTTATATACTTTCATTAATGAGTATCGTTTCTTTATATTCTTCTAGCTAATTATCGAACTAATATAATGGGAGTTAACCATTATTAGGAGATTATTAGTCGTGACGTTAGATACTAAAGTAAATAATCAAGCCAGTATATTTATTAACATTAACAACAAAGTAATTCCATACAAAAAAACCTCAGTCATTGATAATCTAAATGTTATTAAGCCATTGAGCTCAGAGAGTTATAATAAAATAAACTTCGCAATTCAGAATAGTGAATTTCACGAAAGTGCACAGCCCGTACTAAATCAACTACCCTATTCACCACCTGTTGAAAAGCTCTTATTACCTTATACCTATCATGAGGATGATTTAGTTTCCTCATCAGATATCTTCAAAAATAGCATTGAAATAAAAAATGATTCACTTATCAGTGAAAAAAAGGATACCGAGCTAATGCCACTTAATAAAATAAGCACTACAGAAACCAAAGTTTTTAAAGATTTCCGTTTAAATCGCTCAGCTGGTCGATTTTCAAATTTAATATTAGAAATAAAATCAACACATGAAAAAGGCATTCGTTATTTAAAAAATATACTTAAAAAAAATAACAATGAAGAACTATGTGTTAAGTTTGAAAGTGGAAAGGCTAAAATTATAGACAAAGCCACTATAGCCAGACAAAATTTAATGAAACAACACGAAAACATTAATGACGCCAAGGCTACGAATAACGTATTTTATACAGTACAGCAAGAAAATTCAGATTTATATAATAGCTATAAAATCCTACTGGATGAAATAGGTATAGTTGAATCAAAAGCTAATAAACTGATAATGGAAAATTCAAACAATAAAAATCAATCCCAGTACCATAAGTTATTTGAGGAATTAGATATCATGGATATGATAAACTCACCAGAACTATCGAATGATAACCTTGAAAAAATCAATAATACCTTTGATGAAATGAAATCAGTCATTAAAATGTTAGAAAATTATATCGATGAGTCTGCTACCAATGAACAATTAGTCTGGGATGATTATGACCCTAACTGGAATAATCTACCAAATGAAAGCCTAAATACACAAAATAAAGAAATGATTAAACAAAACATTTCACAAGATGTTATTGATGATGCAGTTTATATAATCAACAAGTCAGACACTGACATTATAGACGATGATGCAAAATCTGAGCTTAATTATTTTTTTAATAATTCCCCTCAGTATTTAAGATATACCTACTATTCAAGTAATGAAAGCTTAAATTCCAATTCATCTGGCTATCATACAAATAGTAGCTTTTCCCCAAGCAGTTCAAAATATTCTTCAACCGAATCGTTACACCAAGAAAAAGACAATGAAAACTTGAGTGATATAAATAAAATTACAGCTAACAAAGTAGATATAATAAACTCACCTGAAAGAGAGAAAAACAAAAACACTCAAACACAAACACAAACACAAACACAAACACAAGCACAAGCACAAAAAATGAAACTATTAATGGAAGGGAAAAGTTCAACAGGTTATCTTCCCCCCTCTCATCAAAATAAAGAAAATGACTCAATTAAAATGGAACAAATAGAACAACTTGATAAAAAATAGCTGAGTTGAAAGCTTTGAAAAAAGAATACCAAGAAATGGCTATTATCTCTTCAACACAAGAAAAACAAACTGCGCAATTAATATTAAAGGTAAAACAAGACCCTGTAAAAAGTAGAAAAATGTAATTGATAAAACGTTTATTACAGAGGCAAAAATGCCTCTGTAACTTTACTCAACAATTTAACCTAACAACTTACCGATCGCCGTTTCTAATTTCGCCATACCACTATTAATTTCTTCCTCAGAAATAATCAGTGAAGGCGTAAAACGTAAAACATTCGTGCCAGCATTGAGCATCATCAGACCTTCTACCGCACTGGCTTGCAAGATATCTTTCGAACGGTTCAATAGTTTGCCGTCTAATTCAGCACCAATTAATAACCCCATTCCTCTGACCTCAGAGAAAATGTGGTATTTTTCATTCAGTTTATTCAAATGAGCGACAAATAATTCACGACGCTTTTCGACACCATTTAATACTTCCTCAGTATTAATAATATCAAACGCCGCATTACCTACTGCGCACGCTAAGGGATTGCCACCATAGGTGGTGCCGTGCGAACCCACTTCCATGGTTTTTGCCACTTCTTCAGTGGTGATCATTGCACTAATAGGGAAACCGCCACCCAATGCTTTTGCCGTGGTTAAAATATCAGGCACAATATTGTAATGCATATAAGAAAATAATTTACCTGTACGGCCCATACCGCTTTGTACTTCATCAAAAATCAACAATGCATTATTTTCATCACACAGCTTACGAACTCCTTGCAGAAATTCCGCTGTTGCTGCGGTGACGCCACCTTCACCTTGTACTGGCTCAAGAACAACTGCGCAGGTATTTTCATCAATCACCGCTTTGACAGCATCAAGGTCATTAAATGGCACATGAATAATATCCGCAGGCTTTGGCCCAAAACCATCCGCATATTTCGCTTGCCCACCAACCGAAACGGTAAATAATGTGCGTCCGTGGAAAGCTTGTTTGAAAGCGATAATCTTAGTTTTATAGGGGCTGTATTTAGTAATAGCGTAGCGGCGTGCTAATTTAAACGCAGCTTCGTTAGCTTCTGAGCCGGAATTCACAAAAAATGCGCGGTCAGCAAATGTCGCATTCGTGAGCTTTTGTGCTAACTTCAACGCCTGCTCGTTGGTGAAAATATTACTGACATGCCATAGCTTTTCGCTTTGTTCACGCACCGCAGCCACCAAACTAGGGTGGCAATGCCCCAAAGCAAGAACAGCGATCCCACCAGCAAAATCAATATATTCTTTACCTTGCTGATCCCAAACGCGGCTACCTTCGCCTTTAACTGGAATAAATTCCGCTGGCGAAAAAATAGGTAACATAACTTGATCAAAAGTTTGCCGATTTACTACTGGTTGCTCAGACATACCCCTCACCTGCTCTTATTTAATGCAATTATGAAAATATAAGCATTAAATATGAATAAAAAATCAAAAAAGAGCAATAGTAAAGGGCATAATATGCATAATTAATTTTTTCTGAATACGATTGCTAAATTAATATTTTAGAAAATTGTTTAGTAATTCATGGCCTTGTTCACTCAGAATGCTTTCAGGATGGAACTGAACACCTTCTATAGGCAAGGTTTTGTGCCGTATTCCCATGATTTCATCAACATCGCCATTATTCAGTGACCATGCTGATACATCAAAAGAAACAGGGAGTGTCTCTGCAGCAATCACCAACGAGTGATAGCGTGTCACTGTTAAGGGACGATTTAAGCCTTTGAATACACCTTGATGGTTATGGTGAATAGCAGAAGTTTTACCGTGCATAACTTCTCGTGCTTTGACGACTGATGCACCAAAAGCTTGCCCAATCGCTTGATGCCCTAAGCAAATACCCAAAATGGGTAATTTACCTGCAAAGTATTTTATCGCCTCAAGGGAGATGCCAGCCTCATCCGGTGTACATGGCCCAGGTGAAATCACAAGATGTGTAGGCGAAAGCTGTTCAATTTCTTCGATGGTAATTTCATCATTACGTTTTACAACAACTTCAGCCCCTAACTCACAAAAGTATTGGTATAAGTTGTAAGTAAATGAATCGTAATTATCAATAAGTAGAAGCATATTAGCCTATCCGACTGATTTTTATCATTATATATTATTTTCTTATGCATATTTTTATTGTGTTGGCAATCAGAACGATGATTAAAACACCATAAAAATAATAAGGGCGGCTATCATAGCACAGCCAAAGCAGGAAAATAGCCTATTTAAGTCAATGATTGTTTTTTCTCAGCTAAAAATTCCATATAAAAATCATGGAATTATATTTACACCCCTATAACAAAGCTGTATTTTGGTTAAGAATTACTTTAAATACAATGAAATAAAAGGTTGATAAAAATTAGCAAGAGCTAACATATTTTAACTAACATAGTTAATGAAGAGAAACTCAAAGAGGAAGGAAAAACGCTTTTAAGAAAAGTGGGCACGTTAAAACAACCTACCCACAGTATTCGACACGACAGCTTTTAATGACTATCGTTTTTAATTACTACGGTTTTTTAATCACTTCAGCAGAAATAATTGTAATCGGTTCAACTGGGACATTTTGATATGGCCCTACGTTTTCCGTTTTTACTTTAGAGATTTTATCTGCAACATCCATCCCTTTCACCACCTTACCAAATACAGCGTAACCGAAGTCACGTTGGCCGTGGTCTAAGAAAGCGTTATCAGCCACATTAATAAAAAATTGGCTAGTTGCACTGTCTTTACTTGCAGTACGCGCCATAGAAATAGTACCGCGTAAATTACGTAAACCGTTATCCGCTTCATTTTTGATTGGAGCACGGGTTTGTTTTTGCTGTAAATCTTTATTAAAGCCACCGCCTTGAATCATAAAACCAGGGATAACACGGTGGAAAGTGGTTCCGTTGTAATAACCTTCATTAACATACTGAACGAAATTTTCTGTCGTAACAGGGGCTTTTTTACTATTCAGTTCTAATTCGATATCACCCGCCGACGTGACTAATTTAACATAAGTCTCACCCGCAGATAATGCAAGAGAAGATGCGCTCATTGCGCAGATGGCCAAAAGTGGCACAAAAATTCGTTTTAACATGTAAGGTCCCTTTCGTTATAGCTCATTACAACTGCAATCAAGCAATTCTAGAGTGAAGCCAACAAGAATGCTGAAGATTTACCTATATTTACGCCAAAAAATAAAAACACACCAAATGCGCTAAATTCTAGACCAATTTTAGTGAAAAACGTCATTAATAATGGTTATTTTTCTATTATTACAATTTCGCAGACTACAACACACAAAAAATAATACCTGACACCAAGGGAAAAGCGGTTAAGAGGATATTTCGAGTTGTCGGGAAGCGCTAAGCAAAGCTATAATCCTCGAGCCTTTTGAGGCTAACTCAGGGAGAAAGACAAATGGCAATTAAAAATCATAACTACCAGATGGCAAAATTTGTCATCAGTGCACCCGATATCCGTCATCTACCTAAAGATACCGGAGTTGAGGTGGCTTTTGCTGGCCGTTCTAATGCGGGGAAATCCAGTGCGTTAAACGCATTAACACAGCAAAAAAGCTTAGCACGCACCAGTAAAACGCCAGGAAGAACTCAGCTAATCAACCTATTTGAAGTTGAGGAAGGCGTTCGCCTTGTTGACCTTCCAGGCTATGGTTATGCCGAAGTTCCTGAAGAAATGAAACGTAAGTGGCAACAAGCACTCGGGGAATATCTCCAAAAACGCGAATGCATTAAGGGGCTTGTTGTATTAATGGATATCCGTCATCCATTAAAAGACCTCGATATGCAAATGATTGAGTGGTCTGTCGCAATGAATGTGCCAGTTCTGGTTTTACTCACTAAAGCAGACAAACTGGCCTCTGGAGCAAGAAAGAAACAGTTAATGGAAGTGCGTCAAGCACTTGCTCCACTTGAAGGGGATATTGAAGTCGAATACTTTTCAGCACTGAAAAAAATTGGTGTCGATAAACTCCGTATTAAGCTAGATAGTTGGTATAACACACCGGCTTGATTTCTTTAGTAGTGAGCCAGAAATGGTTCATTACACCCTCATAGCTTCTAATTCACTGAATTTTAGATAAAAAAATGCTCCAGTCAAATACTTGACTGGAGCAGCTAATATTCAGCTAAATCCGATTACGTGAAGTAAAAGGTCTGAAAGATAGAACATCTTACCTCTGTACCCTACGCCTATTAATGTACTTTATTTTTCGCTCGAAAAAAAGCCTTTTTGTAATTTTTTTTCAAAGCTGTCTACGATTCAGCATGATAATACGAATAAAATAAGACAAAAAAACGGATTTTAATTACATATTTATGAGATATATGTCGCATAAAAATGTTAATCATATCCTCAAATTTCATCATGAAATAATTGATTTATTACAGAGTTATATTAAATTTCTAGTTAATAATTTCAAATGCATAATTATCTGTTATGTATTCACTTAAACATAAAAAAACCCCCAATAACGTATTGGAGGTTTTGTAGATTCAATATTGTTAAAAATTAATGGGCTTCATCCCAGTTATCGCCTATCCCCACATCCACTTTTAATGGTACATCCAATTTCATGCTTTGTTCCATTAACAATTGGACCTGAGCTTGGACACGCTCTAACTCAGATTCTTTCACTTCAAAAACCAATTCATCATGAACTTGCATTAGCATATCTGCATGTGGCTTTTTGGTTTGCAACCAATTATCAACAGCAATCATCGCTTTTTTAATGATATCCGCTGCGGTTCCTTGCATTGGTGCGTTGATCGCTTCGCGTTCCGCGGCTTTACGGCGCATTCCATTACTGGACTTAATATCTGCCAGATATAAACGGCGACCTTCGAGGGTCTCTACATAGCCTTGCTCAGACGCTTGCAAGCGTGTGTTTTCCATATAACGTAATACACCTGGGTAACGTTCAAAGTAAAGATCCATATAGCGCTGCGCCTCACCTCGAGGGATCCCTAATTGACGCGCTAAACCAAACGCACTCATGCCATAGATAAGCCCGAAGTTAATCGCTTTGGCACTACGGCGTTGGTCACTAGTGACTTGTTCCAGTGGTACACCAAAGACTTCAGCGGCTGTTGCTTTATGGATATCTTTCCCTTCCGCAAACGCAGTTAATAGGCCCTTATCTTGGGATAAATGCGCCATAATACGTAATTCAATTTGCGAGTAGTCCGCCGCCATCACTTTGTAGCCTTCACGAGCAATAAAAGCTTGGCGGATCCGGCGCCCTTCCTCAGTTCTAACAGGAATGTTTTGTAGGTTAGGATCTCGAGAAGATAAACGCCCTGTTGCTGTGACGGCTTGATGGTAAGAAGTATGAACACGCTGAGTACGCGGGTTAATCATGAGTGGCAGTTTATCCGTATACGTGGATTTTAATTTGGCTAAACTACGGTGCTCGAGCAACAATTTTGGCAATGCATGATTCAGCGCCAATTCTTCAAGCACTTCTTCATTAGTCGACGCTGCCCCACTTGGTGTTTTCTTTATCACCGGCAATTGCAATTTTTCGAATAAGATAGTTTGCAATTGTTTTGGCGAAGCGAGGTTAAACTCTTCCCCTGCAAGCTCGAAAGCCTCTTTTTCCAGCTCAGCTAAACGAGCGGTAATCACCTTTGACTGCGCTGCAAGTACGTTTGCGTCAATTAAAACACCTTTGCGTTCCATGCGGACTAACACAGGCACAAGTGGCATTTCAATATTTTGGAAAATATGATTAAGCGTTGGCTCAGCTTCTAATTGTGGGTATAACGCTTGGTGCAGTAATAACGTGACATCCGCATCTTCCGCGGCATAATTAGCTGCTTCTTCTAAGGCGATTTGATTAAATGTCAGCTGTTTTTTACCTTTACCCGCGATTTCTTCAAAGCTCACAGTTTTGTGGTTCAAATGGCGATCGGCCAAGCTGTCCATATCATGGCGCCCCATTCCCGCAACACTATTTAACACATACGATTCCAGCATGGTGTCATAGCCAATACCTTTTAATTCAATGCCGTAGTTTTCAAGAACTTCTGCATCATATTTCAAGTTCTGGCCAATTTTGAGAATTTTTTCACTCTCAAGCAAAGGTTTCATAACTTCCAAAACCTCTTCCAGAGGGAGTTGTACTGGCGCATCAAGGTAATCGTGACCTAATGGCAAATAAGCGGCATGCCCTGGCTCAATTGCAAATGACATGCCCACTAAACGGGCTTCTTGGGTATCTAAGCTATCGGTTTCAGTATCAAAAGCAAATAACGATGCCTTGCTCAGTTTTTCAACCCAGCGCTCTAAATCCGCTTTTTCTAAAATCGTTTGGTAATTTTCAGCACTCAATGTTGGTGCTGTTGGGATTGATGGCTTGGCAGCTGACGTTGCTGGCGTTGGGCTCACTTTTGTACTTGTGCCTTTCCCCTCCATCCAAGTCCCATTTTCAACATCCGTTAACCAACGTTTAAATTCATAACGGCTGAATAATTGATGTAGCTTATCCACATCTGGCTGAGCAACTTGTAACTCTTCACAGGTCTTTTCCAGCTCAACATCCGTTTTAATTGTCGCTAATTGATATGATAAAAAAGCAACATCACGGTTTTCAGCCATTTTAGGGGCTAAGGTTTTAGAGCCTCTAAAACCTAATGGAGCGATAGCTTCAAGGTCATTATAAATTGCTTCTAAGCTACCAATGCCTTGCAGTAAGGCTAGTGCTGTTTTTTCACCGACACCAGGCACGCCAGGAATGTTATCTGACGAATCCCCCATTAAGGCTAAAAAGTCGATAATAAGTTCAGGGGGCACACCGTATTTTTCTTTGACTTCATCAGGCCCTAGAATAGTGTTATTCATGGTATTAATGAGCGTAATATTAGGCTCAACTAATTGCGCCATGTCTTTATCGCCCGTACTGATTAATACTGGCATACCTTTTCGGCTTGCTTCACAAGCTAATGTCCCGATGACGTCATCGGCTTCCACCCCTGAAACAACAAGTAAAGGTAACCCCATCGCTTCTACCATTTCATGCAATGGAGCGATTTGAGCGCGCAAGTCATCAGGCATAGGTGGGCGATGAGACTTATAGCTTTCGAACAATTCATCACGAAATGTTTTTCCCTTCGCATCAAAGACAACCGCTACATGGCTAGGTTTATACTGCATAATTAAACTGCGTAGCATATTAAGCACGCCATACATTGCCCCTGTAGGCTCACCAGCACTATTGGTCAGTGGAGGGAATGCATGATAAGCACGGTATAGGTAAGAGGAACCATCAACCAAAATAAGGGGGTTTTCTGCAATCTGAGCCATAATCTGTCATCATCTTTTAGTCAGGAACGAATGCTAATAGGATGCCATAATGTCGCCTCAGATACATCCCAAGTTTTATATTCCGCTTAATCGCATTGTTAAAAGCACATCAAATCATTCACGATTTCAAATACATTATTTATTACGATTAGTTAAAATTATTATTTACAATTAAATTAATCACACCAATGTACTAAATACCTGATTAACATCCTGTGGATAACCTTGTGTGTAAATTTGTGTTACTCAGTAAATTCAATAAGTAATATGATGATTAACAGTATGAACAGGAAAGTAAAATCAAAGAGTTAGCACAAGATTGAGTAGATTTAATGCGCCGGAGAGAACGTCTTAGAATTGTGGATATTGATAGGAGAAAAAAGACGATGGCTAATTTACCACCGTCTATTTGCTATTATTTTTTACTTACTAAGAAGTTCACAACGTTAGAGAACTCTTTGCCATAATCAGCGGCATTATCAACTGAGATACCGTTATTACGAACTTGGTATTTACCATCAACAAATAATGCAGGAACACCACGCAATTTTAAGTCTTGCGCTGCATTTTGCTGTTTCGCAACGATAGATTTTACAACGAAGCTATTTAAAGCTGCATCATACTCATCACCAGAAATACCCGCTTTGATAAAGGCATTACGAATATCTGCTTTGCTGTTGATAGTTTGCGTTTTTTGGATACCTTCAAACAGAATAGGCGTCACTTTGTCTTCTGCTTTCAGGACAATCGCAACGGCCCAAGCTTGGGTTAAATCAGCACCTAAAGGACCAAGAAAATCAACGTGATAACGTTCCATTTTCACGCCTTCTGGCAAGTTTTTCTCTACGGTTTGAGGCACTTTATACACACTCTCAAATTGATAGCAGTGTGGGCAATAAAATGAGAAGAACTCCAGAACTTGCGGTAAATTTGGTACAGCTTTAACATCAGTATACTCTTTACCTTCCGTGTAGTTTGCCGCTGCAGCACTAAAAGACATGGCAATACCAAGCAAAGCCAACATAATTTTTTTCATAGACTACATTCTCCAAAAACAAAAACTTAAAAGTTAAAACTGAGGGGTTAACTGCAAAGGGGCGTCTTGCAACCGTTCAATCTGTTGATTAAATTCGAGCGATTGTTTTTGCCAAAAATCATCAGCTTGTAGCCAAGAAAATGCTCGAGGAAATGCAGGGTCTTGCCAACGGCGGATAATCCACCCGAGATAATGTACCATACGCATTGCTCTAAGAGGTTCAATAAGCTTCAGCTGTTTTACATCAAAATCACAAAACTCATTATACGTTTCTAATAACGTATTCAATTGAATGACTTGTTCTTGGCGAGAGCCATTAAGTAGCATCCAAAGGTCTTGGATTGCAGGCCCGTTTCGGGCGTCATCAAAATCCACCAGCCAAGCTTCATCGCGCCATAGAATATTGCCTGGGTGGCAATCACCTTGTAGACGAATAGATGAAATTGAGCTAGGCCACTGCAATTTTACTTGTGCAATCAATGCATCTAAAGACGTTATAAATTGGGACTTATAACGTTCTGCAATCAAAGGACTCGATGCTATCACTTGGTGAGGTTGTGCCAAATATTCATCGAGACCTATTGTCGGACGAAATGCAAAATTTTTACGCTGACCAATTTGGTGTATACGCCCTAATAAGTGGCCGACACTTTCTAATTGAAACAAGTTATCTGTTTCATATTGTCGGCCACCGACACTCGGAAAAATTGCAAATATAAACCCACCAAATTCCAATACCGTTTGCCCGGCAAACTCAAGAGGTGCAGCTACAGATAACCCTTCATCTCGTAGCTCTAAAGTGAAATCATGTTCTTCTTGAATTTGCGAACGATTCCAACGCTCGGGACGATAAAATTTAACCACAAAGCGTTGCCGATTTTCGTCTTGGAACTGATAAACTCGATTTTCGTAGCTATTTAATTCAAGCAGCCCAGATTCAGGGTAAACCCCAACTTCCATTAAGGCGTCTAAAATTAAGTCGGGGGAAATTCCACTAAAATGGAAATTCGAATGTTCTATTTGATCCATCGCGTTTTAATCTTTAATAATGCCACGGGCACGCAAAATAGCGGTTTTAAAGTCATCTTCATAATCTTTTTTTAAACCAGGGATCGCTTCATTGCTGTCCGAGCCACGCATTTTTAAATGATAAATCAGCACATCATCTGTTAACTCAGATAAACTGCCTTTAAAACCTGCTTCGTCAGCCAGTTTTTGCAATAATTCAACTAAGTTTAAATCTGAATTATCTTTCCAGACAGGGTGCAGAAGCTCAATAACTTCATTTAAGCGATGGCATTTCATGTTTATTCCTTTATCACGAATATTCGATACAAGTTACCAATAATCATACAAGAGAAAAAGCGAACTGTTGTCAATCTACGTAAAGTTTAACTGCAATACGCGGGAATATTCATTGATTTTATAGCAAAATAGAATAAATTTTAGTAATTACTATACTCGAAAGTGTTTTCTACGAATGTTGAAACATTTTCTTGAAGATATTCAAGGATATTGAACATGTCATTTCGTCAGTCAATAACCGGTGTCATACTTGCAGGCGGCCGAGGAAGCAGGATGGGTGGGCAAGATAAAGGCTTAGTTCCTTTACTCAGTAAACCACTCTACCAGTATATTTTAGCGCGTTTAAGCCCCCAAGTGGGCCAAGTCATCATCAATGCAAACCGCAATCAAGCGCGTTATCGAGAGAGCCAGTTGACCGTTATTTCTGATTTAAATAGTGATTTTTCTGGTCCACTCGCTGGAATGCAAGCTGCACTACACTATGCTAAGACAGAGTGGTTGCTATTTGTACCTTGTGACGTTCCTGATTTTCCACTTAATTTAGCTAAAAAAATGTTTAGTGAGAAAGGCACTCACCTTGCCTGTTACGCACAAGATAATGAACGAGAACATCCAACATTCGCTTTACTACACAACTCGCTTAAAACTCGCCTTGATGATTACCTTGCAAGAGGCGATCGCAAACTGATGCTATTTATGCGTGAAATCGACGCAAAAGGTATCATTTTCACGTCAGAGTCTGACACGTTTATTAATTTAAATACTCCGGAAGATAGCCGTCTATGGGAGCGGCAACGAAAATAGCCATGAATCAGAATACTCTACCTCTACTTGGCATTACCGCTTATAGCGGCACTGGCAAAACAACATTATTAAAAAAAGTGATCCCGTTACTTCGCAAACGTAATGTTCGCGTTGGTTTAATTAAACATACCCACCATGATATGGAAGTGGATAAACCGGGCAAAGACAGCTTTGAATTACGTAAGGCAGGTGCAGACCAAACGCTCGTTGCTAGTGAAAAACGTTGGGCGTTAATGACCGAAACCCCCGACGCTAATGAAATGGATCTACGCTATTTAGCCAGCCGTTTCGATCCCGCTTCGTTGGACTTGATCCTCGTTGAAGGATTTAAACATGAAACAATCGATAAAATCGCGTTGTTTCGTTCTGAGGTGGGTAAACCCCTTAATGGCTTGATAGATAACTATGTGGTTGCTGTTGCCAGTAATGAAATCATTGATACTCACGTGCCGCAATTAGATATCAATAACCCTGAGCAAATCGCTGATTACATTGTGTCTTGGTGGCAAAAAACAATCAAATAGGTACTATACCGCCATTCGTCATGTACAAAAGAGATTGGCTGAATTGAGCGTGTTAGTTCACATTTTCATACTTTGCTGTTTGAATAACCCAAAAAGTTTAATTACAGTACATGAAAATTAAGTTATTGGATTGTTACTGCACTTATCACGCAGGCAAAACCTGATTAGTCAATGAATTGTCATTGCGCTATCAGGTTTTTTTCGTTTTAGGGGAAACAAAATGCAGATCGCAAAAATTTTAAACAACAATGTGGTCGTTGCCCTAAATGAACAGCAGCAAGAAATTGTCGTTATGGGACGTGGGCTCGCCTTTCAAATGAAAGTTAATGACTTTGTCGATACTAAAAAAATAGAAAAAGTCTTTGAGTTACGTAGCCATGAATTAACAAGTCGGCTAAGTGAACTGTTGAGCCAAATACCAATTTCTGTCATGAAAGTCTGTGACAAGATAATTGAAAATGCGAAAAGTAAACTTGGCAATCTGCATGAAAGCTTATATATCGTTTTAACGGATCACTGCAATTATGCGATTGAAAGGCAGCAAAAAGGCCTAGCTATCACTAATACCATGTTATGGGAAATTCAACGGCTTTACCCAAAAGAGTACCAGTTGGGGTTAGAGTCATTGGCATTGATTAAACAAGATTTAGAGATTGAGTTACCCATCGATGAAGCTGGGTTTATCGCGTTACATTTCGTCAATGCACAGTTGACGGGTGAAATGCCAATTGTCATGGAAACGATGGCAATCATGAATGAAATCATGAACATCGTAAAATATTACCTTCAAATTGAATATCATGAAGACACGCTAAGTTACCAGCGATTTGTAACTCATTTGAAGTTTTTCACCCATCGAATGATGAGTAATGAGCCAGTTCCTAATGACGATATTGCGATGCATCTTGTCATCAAAGAAAATTATTCAACTTCTTGGAAATGTGCTGAAAAAGTCAGTACTTTTTTAGCTAAGAAATACCAACGCGACTTAACAGATGAAGAACGAATGTATTTAACCATTCATATAGAGCGAATTAGGAAAGAAAAATCGTCACATAAGTGACGCGAAGTAAGCCGAAAAACTATTTATTGATACAAACTGATAAAAACCGATGGATTGCTACTGCCCGTTGGCAGGCAAAACCTGATTTTCACTACTAGCCTTATTCGTGCTGGTGGTGAGTCAGGTTTTTTTTTGCTTATTTATCAATAGTAACGTGGCTTCTATTGTTTAGGTAATAAAGGAAATCAATATGAAATATCAAGCTTTGGCGGAGCAAATTATCGAAAACGTTGGAGGAAAAGATAACGTTGTCGATTTAATACATTGCGCGACACGCCTACGCTTTAAACTGAAAGAAAGTAAAAAAGCCAATGCAGAGCAATTAAAACAAAGTCCAGAGGTTATTACCGTAGTTGAAAGCGGCGGTCAATTTCAAGTCGTCATCGGTAACCACGTTAACGAGGTTTTTAACGCTGTTAATCAGTTAATTGATACAACCTCAAGCTCAATAAATCAGCCCAAAAAAGCGGAAAAAAAAGTGGTAAAACAAGATAAAGAAAGCTTACTAGGCTACTTTATCGATATTGTTTCCAGCATTTTTACGCCCATTTTAGGCATCATGGCTGCTTCAGGTATTTTAAAAGGGTTACTTTCATTAGCAGACGCATTAGGTTGGCTATCCACAAGCAGCGGCACTTATCAAATCTGGTTTGCAGCAAGTGACTCTTTATTCTATTTTTTCCCACTGGTACTCGGCTACACCGCAGGGAAAAAATTTGGTGGAAGCCCATTTGTTACCATGACGATTGGTGGTGCACTCATTCACCCAATGATGATTACCGCTTTTCAGCAAAGTCTCGTTGCGGGTTCTACACCTGAATATTTTTTGGGGATCCCAGTCACCTTTATTAACTATGCAGCATCTGTCATTCCGATTATTTTTGCCTCTTGGTTAAGCTGCTTGCTTGAAAAGCGACTAAACCAAATTTTACCTTCTGCAATGAAGAATTTTATTGCACCTTTTCTGTGCTTACTCATTATTGTTCCACTCACCTTCCTTGTTATTGGGCCTTTAGCAACATGGATAAGCATGTTAATTGCGGAGAGTTTCCAAGCTATTTATAACTTTGCCCCAGTTATCGCAGGTGCTTTCATGGGAGCCGTTTGGCAAATATGCGTTATTTTCGGCTTACATTGGGGAATTGTCCCTATTGGTATTAATAATTTAAGTGCCCTAGGCCACGATGCGCTATTCCCTCTATTACTTCCCGCTGTAGCTGGGCAAATTGGCGCCACTTTAGGTGTTCTATTAGCAACAAAAAATGCAAAAATGAAAATTATGGCAGGCTCTTCCGTCACCGCTGGCTTATTTGGTATCACTGAGCCTGCTGTCTACGGTGTGACTCTTCCTCTGCGCCGACCTTTTATTTTTGGCTGTATTGGTGGTGGTGTTGGTGGCGCAATTGTTGGTTATAGCCAAACTCTGACATTCTCATTTGGGTTGATTAATATTTTTACCTTTGCACAAATCATCCCAGAACATGGTGTTGATAATACGGTTTGGGGGGCCATTATTGGTACAACGCTTTCTTTCTTATTTGCCGCTATTGCAACCCGTTTCTTTGGTATTAAAAAGGAAGCGATATCCCCTGAAATATCGGTTAAAACTGAGATTACTTCAACCCCCAATGAAGTTCTTGCACCATTGAGTGGTGCCGCTATCTCATTAAAAGATACCCCAGATGAAACTTTTGCAAGTGGCTTACTTGGACAAGGCGCGGCCATTATTCCAAATACTGGAGAAGTATATGCGCCATTCGATGGTGAAGTGAGCTCATTATTTAAAACTGGCCATGCATTAGGGCTGTTGAGTCAAAGCGGTATTGAACTGCTCATCCATGTGGGGATCGATACTGTGAAATTAGATGGGCTTCATTTTTCACCTCAAATTAAACAAGGTGATGTTTTCAAAACAGGTGATTTATTACTGACATTTGATCGAGAAAAAATTCTCGAGGCTGGGTATGACTTAACAACCCCTGTCATTATTAGCAACAGTGATGATTATACGTCAATCGAGTTCGTTGAGCTTAATAAATCAATTCAAAGCTGTCAGAAATTTATCACCGTTAACCACAAATAAGGAGCTAAGCATGATTAAATTTCCAAATTCATTTTTATGGGGTGGCGCAATCGCAGCCAATCAAGCTGAAGGTGCTTATTTAACTGCGGGTAAAGGGCTCAGCACATCCGATATTCAACCTCATGGCATATTTGGTTCATTAATTGAAAGAACACAAAATGAGAGTTTTATTAAAGATATTGCCATCGATTTTTATCACCAATATAAAACCGATATCGCACTTTTCGCTGAAATGGGTTTCACCTGCTTACGAACCTCGATTGCATGGAGCCGTATATTTCCACTTGGTGACGAATTAACGGCCAATGAAGAAGGTCTCGCTTTTTATGATAATTTATTTGATGAAATGGCGAAATATAACATTCAACCTGTTATTACCTTATCCCATTATGAAATGCCCTATCACTTAGTGACACAATATGGTGGTTGGGGAAATCGTAAAACGATTGAGTTTTTCGAACGTTATGCACGCACCGTCTTTGAACGTTATAAAAATAAGGTCAAACTATGGCTGACGTTCAATGAGATTAATATGTCACTACATGCACCAATGACTGGTGTAGGCCTACCTGAAAATAGTTCTCCTTCAGAGGTTTACCAAGCGATTCACCACCAACTTGTCGCCAGTGCAAGAGTCACTAAAGCCTGCCATAGCATTATCCCTGATGCTAAAATCGGTAACATGTTATTAGGAGGTCTCGTTTATCCATTAACTTGTAAGCCTGATGATGTATGGGAAGCCATGATAGAGAATCGCAAATGGCTATTTTTTGGTGATGTACAATGCAGAGGCCAATACCCAGGTTATATGCTGCGTTATTTTCGAGATAACCAAATTAATATTACAATAACAGAAGAAGATAAGCGTGACTTACAAAATACCGTGGACTTTATCTCATTCAGTTATTATATGACTGGTTGTATTACCGCAGATAAAGATGAATATGAGAAAAAACGCGGAAATATCCTTAGTATGGTGCCAAACCCTCATTTAGAAAGTTCAGAATGGGGATGGCAAATAGATCCAAAAGGAATTAGAACACTATTAAATTTATTATGGGATAGATACCAAAAACCTTTATTCATTGTCGAAAATGGCCTAGGTGCAGTAGATGAAATAACCTCTGATGGCCATATTAATGATGACTATCGTATTCAATATATTAATGACCATTTAGTTCAAATCCATGAAGCTATTGAAGATGGTGTTAATATTATGGGTTATACCAGTTGGGGGCCTATCGATATTGTCAGTGCATCCAATGCAGAGATGTCAAAACGTTATGGATTTATCTATGTTGACCGTGATAACAAAGGTAACGGCTCTCTCGAAAGAAAACGTAAAAAAAGTTTCTATTGGTACCAAGGTATTATCAACAGCCAAGGAGAATTATTAAATCAATAGAATAAATACCCAAATATAATAACACTCTCTCGGGGTAATTTATTTATCTCGAGAGCCCCTATATTAAAAATAAAACCGCATGAGCCCATTTTCTATTATTGGGTTAAAGCAAACTATTGCTAATAGGTTATATCCGACATGAATAAAAAATTATTATTCTCTTTGTTATTTTTAACATTGCCTGCTATTGCTAATGAACAACAATGGAATGGAACTGTTTTAGGCTTTGAACCCGCACCTAAAGGAATATTCGGTGATATGTTGGGCATACGTCCTATATTATCCGACTACGGTTTTTCATTTCACAGTAATTATTTGAGCCAAGTCGCCTATAATGCAGGGGGCGGTTATAATAATGATAAACATACTGCTTATATAGACCAATTTGCTTTCACATTCACACAAGATCTTGAACGTTGGACAGGTATTCCCGATGCTCGTATCGAAGGAAATATTGTCAATCGTAACCATGAAGACAATCTAACAGTTAAGCGCCTGCAAGACCCTCGAGTACCTAATAACGACCTTGCACAAGAAAGCTATGGGGGCGGCTCCGTAACACGGTTAGGTTGGCTTACTTTTGCTCGCAGTTTTGATGACCGTCGACTAACTTGGCGTATTGGGATGATGAATAAAGTACAAGAGTTTGACCAAATTATCCCTTGTGATTTTCAACTACTTAGCCAATGTGGTGGAAAATCAGCCAACGCCCTGACATGGAGCAACTGGAATATTCATACTTGGGGAACGACCGTTAGCTATAAAATCACCCCTGAGATTACCATCAAAACAGGAGTTATGGAGCAGAATCCTCAAGCGACGGATAGAAGCCATGCGTGGAGTTGGTCAACCAAAGGCAGTAAAGGTATTTTATTACCCTTAGAAGTTGAAAATCGTACTTTCGTCAATGGGTTGCCTGGTGCTTATAACTTAGGATTATTATATACCAATGCCAAACAGCATGATCTGTATAAAGATAAAAGCTATAACAACACATGGTTTGTCTATGGTGGAATGAACCAACAATTAACTCGCCATCAAGATGATGAAAATCGAGGTTTAAGTTTATCTGTCAGTGGCAGTTATCATGATGAGCGCAGTAATTTCATGAATTATGTTGTTTCAAGTTCCCTTCGCTACCGCGGGGCATTTGATGCAAGGCCTGAAGACTGGATTGGTCTCGGTATCTCGTATATTGAGCTCAGCGACCACTTTGCGAAAAACCAAAAAATACAAAATGAGCAGCTAGGGATCACCGATTATAATGACCCGTTATATCACCCTATTACTTCAAACGCATTAAATGCAGAACTCTATTATCGCTTTAAACCTGCTTATTGGCTGGAACTCCAACCAAGTGTGCAATATTGGCATCAACCAGGCGGCGTCCAGAAAACATCAGATGCATGGGTTTTGGGGTTAAAAACGGTTTTAACATTTTAAATAATATTACTGTGTATTTATCGGTATTGATAAAGGGAATTTTCCATTCCCTTTATCGCCAATTAACATATTAATTAGCATTCAGCTCATTGTTTTTTTACTATAGCTAAATTATCTTTGCTATTTTTCTCACTCCATAACATTAAGCAGACAACTTCATGACCCGCACTCAGCGCCTACTCACGTTATTGCAGATACTTAAAGAGAATCGCTATCCTATTACCGCTGAAGCACTTTCATCACAACTGCAAGTCAGCGTGCGTTCTATCTATCGAGATATTGAATCCCTACGAGACCAAGGTGCTGAAATTGTCGGGGAAGCCGGTATTGGCTACCAATTAAAAACGGGTCTATTACTACCGCCTTTAGCTTTCGATGAAAATGAACTTGAAGCCTTAATATTAGGTTTACGTTGGGTAAAAAGTAATGCAGACACCGAACTAAAAAACTCAGCAATACGGGCGATAAGTAAAATTAATGCCGTAGTAGCAGGTCATTCACAGAAAATTCTAAATCAAAATACCTTATTTGCTCCTACCACACATTTCTATGAAATTAACGACATCATCGTTAAAGACTTACGTTTAAGTTTACGAGAAGAATGCAAAGCCAAAATGACTTATCTTGATGGACAAAACCAGCCTAGTGAGCGAGTCATTTGGCCAATTGCAATTGGTTATATGAAAGATTCACAAGTACTGGCTGCTTGGTGTGAATTACGGAAAAGTTATCGCCATTTTCGTTTAGACCGCATTCAATCTTATTGTGCTCTTACTGACAAACTCCCTTATCCAAAAAACTACCTGCTAGAACGCTGGCAAAAAGAAGTATTGTGCGTCTCTCCTGACAATTTCTGACACTCAACTCCCTTATAGTAAGTGCTCAACTTCATATAAGGAAATCACCATGAGCGAACTGGTTCTTTTTACTAATTCAATGTCACGTGGCAACACGGTCGACCTACTATTAAAAATTTTAGATGTTCCTTACAAGCGTATTGAATTAGGTTATGGTGCAGATATGCATACGGCTGAATATCTTGCAATTAATCCGATGGCGAAAGTTCCCGCACTTGTTGATGGTGATGCGATTGTGACGGAAACGGCGGCTATTTGTCTCTATTTAGCCGATAAATTTATTGAAAAAGGCTTAGCGCCTGCATTGAATGACCCTAAACGTGCAGATTATTATCGCTGGTTCCTATTTACTGCAGGGCCCATTGAATCCGCATTCACTATCAATAACTTAGGTATTCAATTAGATGAAGAGCAGCAAAAATCTTCTGGTTTTGGTTCTGTCGAACGCACAATGGCCTGCTTAGAAATCGGTTTAAATAATGCAAAACCATTTATTTGTGGCGAGCAATTTACCGCAGTGGATGTGTATGTCGGGGCGTTTGTCATGTTTTTAGTCAAATACCAAATCATGGAAGCGACTCCTGCAATGCAAAAATATCTTGATAGCTTAACAGCCATTCCTGCGATTGCAGAGCTGTTGGCAAAATAATACAAAAAAAGCTAAGTTCAGATGAACTTAGCTTTTAATTTTAGATAACCAATGCTTAACGCATTGTCACAAATTCTTCTGCCGCTGTTGGGTGAATAGCCACCGTATTATCAAAATCTTTTTTGGTTGCACCCATTTTTAATGCAACCGCAAAACCTTGTAGGATTTCATCCATTCCGAAACCAATACCATGGATGCCAACGATTTTTTCATCTTCACCAACACAAACTAATTTCATACGGCAAGGTTGACGGTGTGAAGTGACGGCGGTATACATTGCAGTGAAAGATGATTTATAACATTTCACTTTATCAGCACCATATTTTTCAATCGCTTCAGGTTCAGTTAAGCCGACAGTACCAATTGGTGGGTGTGAGAACACCACTGTTGGGATATTACTGTAATCTAAGTGTTCATCCGGTTTATTATTAAATAAACGTTCAGATAAACGACGACCAGCCGCAACCGCTACAGGAGTTAACTCAACCGCGCCAGTGTTATCACCAACCGCATAAACACCCGGCACATTGGTGTTCTGGTATTTATCAACCTTGATATAGCCTTTTTCATTCAGTGCGACGCCTGTTGCTTCAATATTCAGGTTATCTGTCATTGGTTCACGACCAATAGCCCAAATTAATGCATCGACCGTTTGTTCTTGGCCATTTTCCAGTTTTAATGTTAGTGAGCCATCTGCATTTTTCACGACTTCTTTTGGAATTGATTCCGTATGCAGTTTAGGGCCTTCGGTATTCATGACTTCCACTAATGTTTCGACAATCAGCGGGTCAAATGAGCGCAGTGGGGCGTGTTTGCGCACAAATAAATGCGCCTCTGCACCTAAACCATTTAATACACCGGCGAGTTCAACGGCAATATAACCGGCACCCACAACCGCAACACGTTTTGGTAATGCTTCAAGTTCAAAGAAACCGTCAGAAGTCATACCATATTCTGCACCTGGGATAGCAGGGATCACTGGGCGCCCGCCAGTTGCAATCAAAATATGGTCTGCGGTGTAGGTTTCACCATTCACTTCAACAGTGTGCGCATCAATAAACCGTGCAAAACCATTGATGACATCAACTTTATTATTACCTAAGACACGGTCATAAGACTGGTGAATGCGGTCAATATAAGCAGTACGACTATCAATAAGTGTTTTCCAATCAAAACGATTAATTGTCGCATCAAAACCATAATCAGGACCATAATTGCGAATAGCTTCTGAGATTTGTGCTGCATGCCACATCACCTTTTTCGGTACGCAGCCCACGTTAACACAAGTCCCACCTAATGCTTTCGCCTCAATTAAGGCACATTTTTGCCCATACATTGCTGCACGGTTCATCGACGCAATACCACCGCTTCCGCCACCAATTGCGATATAGTCGTAATGTTTGCTCATAATTTGGTTATTCCCATTGATTAAATGATTTATGAATGCATTTTCTCGCATCATGCTATTGATTGTCATGGCATAAATAGCGCTTTACGATAGATAACACCTGTTAATTTAATCGGTATTACCTATCAAAAATACAGTTTACTCTGGAACAATCCACTCAACTAACGTATGTCCAGTCCCTTCAGGGACGAGTGTTTTGTGTAACCACGGCAGCACATTCTTCATTTGCTGCTCAAGTTTCCAAGGTGGGTTGATAACAATCATACCGGATGCCGTCATTCCACGTTGATCGCTATCAGGACGTACCGCCAATTCAATTTGTAGTATTTTTCGAATGCCTGTTGCTTCTAATTGATTGACCATACGCTTAATTTGTTGACGCAATACAACAGGATACCAAATTGCATACGTTCCTGTTGCAAAGCGTTTATAGCCTTCCACCACCCCTTTCACGACCGCTTCATAATCCGTCTTCATCTCATAAGGTGGGTCCATTAGCGCAAAGCCGCGTCGACTCTGTGGGGGTAATTTAGATTTCAGTTGTTGATAACCATCTTCTCTGAAAACCTGCGCGCGGTTATCCCGTGAAAATTCCGTACGTAATAATGGATAATCGCTCGAATGTAATTCAGTTAATACCAGCTTATCGTGTTCACGTAATAAATATTTTGCCAATAATGGTGAACCTGGATAATAGCGTAAACGCCCATTATCATTCAGCTGGCGCACAATATTCATATACGGCAATAATTCCTCAGGTAAATCCGGTTGCTCCCAAATACGCGCAATCCCTTCAAGATATTCACCTGTTTTTTCCGCATGTTCCCCCGTTAATTGATAACGGCCCGCACCTGAGTGCGTATCTATATACAGAAATGGTTTTTCTTTCTCTTTCAGAGATTCAATGATCAAGCTCTGTACCGTGTGTTTTAGCACATCGGCATGGTTGCCTGCGTGAAAGCTGTGACGATAACTTAACATGTAACGTTTATTTCCTGAGGAAATTCAATATTAGCCACTAAGATGACTATTATTAAATAGGTTCTTTAAAGATAGCCTTTTTGAACAAAAAATAGACCGGATTTATTCTTCCGCCTCATTATAGCTAAATTTAGCGACAAATGTCATAACCATAGTCATGCTAAAATTCACATGACCAGAATGAAAGAAAACGCTATCCTAAACACAAATTTAAAAATAAACAGAGGTAAATTATGAATAAGTTACTTATCACCACCAGCGCTTGTGTTTTATTTTTTGCTAGCTCATCGGCAATGGCAGCAAAAACACAAAACGGCTGCGAAATAAAAAAACAACGCATCGAAGAACAAATCAATTACGCTAAGCAACATGGAAATCAGCATCGAGTAAGAGGCTTAGAAGAAGCATTAGATAATGTGAATCGTTATTGTACGCCTGAATCTTTATACCGTGATAGCCAAAAAGAGGTAGCAGAGAAAACAGAAAAAGTGCAAGAACGCGAAGCTGAATTACAAGAAGAAAAACTAGAGGGCAATGACCGTAGCAAAATTGAAAAGCGCGAGAGAAAATTAGCAGAAGCACAAGCTGAATTAAAAGAGGCCCAAGCTGAGCTGAAAGTTTATAAAGATGCGCTTTAGCCTATCGCCCCTTTTCCTCTGATTAATTAATTAGTTACTTTAACTTTAAACAAACATCCCAATGACTATTTATCTCATAACACAGTCATTGGGATGAATTTATTGGCCAATTTAAGCTATAGTATTGTGCATATCATTCATTTATAGGCATTAAATAGGTCGAAAAGTCAGACAATTTTAGTTGCGGGAAAAGGGGATTAAATGTCGAATACGCAGGAAGAAGAACAAAAAGATACCAATAAACTGAAAGCGACACTGAATAAAAGTATTGATGGCAGTAAAAAAGCATTGACCTTCTCAATGCGAGTTGTGAACTTTATTTGTGCGATTCCTTTTATTGCTCATATCATTCGTACTGCACAACGTTTTAACGACCGAATGGGAAACCAGTTTGGGGCTGCAATTACCTATTTCTCCTTTCTCTCTTTAATTCCTGTTTTAATGTTTTCATTCGCCGCTGCCGGTTTTGTATTAGCCAGTAATCCTGAACTACTTGAAAAATTAGTTCGTGGAATTTCTGCAAATATTACTGACCCTACGCTCGCAAATACATTAGAAAGAACAATCGATACGGCAATACGTCAACGTACGACAGTTGGATTAACCGGGTTAGCTTTAGCCGTATACTCCGGAGTTAATTGGGTTAATAACTTACGCTTGGCTATTTTGGCGCAATCACGTTCTGTATGGGAACGTAATGAAGATGAACATGAAAATATTATTTTCCGCTACATTCGCGACTTCTTTGCTTTAATTGGTCTACTTATTGCCTTAATTGTGACAATTACCCTGACTTCTGTTGCTGGCTCTGCACAGGCGACGATTGTCAGTACGCTTGGGCTAGACGGTATAGAATGGCTAAAACCTGCTTGGACACTGATTGGTTTAACCATATCCATTACAGCCAACTTCCTATTATTTTTATGGATTTTTTGGATCCTACCGCGCATGCAACATCGCCGCAGATCACTATTTAAAGGAACATTGCTGGCGGCCATTGGGTTTGAAATCATTAAATCCATTATGACTTGGATTTTACCTAACCTTGCTTCATCGCCTTCTGGAGCCGCATTCGGTTCAGTCCTTGGGTTAATGGCCTTCTTCTACTTCTTTGCACGTTTAACTTTATTTTGTGCAGCTTGGATAGCCACTGATGAGCCAAAAGGTTCATTGGATAACGAAATGGTTGAATAGCAGCTTATTGAGGGCGGTGATGTAACCCGCCCTACCACGCTTAAAACTAGCGTTTCATTTCTTCTGCTAACGTTTTAACCAATAAAGGCGCTGGCATCTCGCGAGCTTTCGCCACACTCTGCCCCGCCCAATATGCCGCAAACTCATCGCTATCTGACTTCATTGCCGCCGCATTAAGTTGCTTACCAATATCATAAACTAATGGGTAATCAGGTAATTTACTTGTCTCGTAGCCGTTGCCTACTTGAATAAATTGATTAATAATCCCTCTCGCTGGACGCCCTGAAATTGCAGAAGTTAGTTGAGTGTGATCCCCAGTTTGCTGCTTGATCTTAGCTCGGTATCCTGCATTCGCAGCAGATTCAGGACAAAGCAAAAATGCCGTTCCTAATTGCGCGGCGGCAGCACCGCACTCTAAAGCCATATTAATAGCTTGCCCATCCATCATGCCACCAGCTGCAATCACTGGTAAATCAATATGTTGAGAGATTAACGTCACTAATTCATAAGTGGTGAGTTCTTCATCTAAAGCTTGCAAATCAAACATGCCTCGATGCCCTCCCGCTTCAATACCTTGTGCAACAACGGCGTCAATTCCAACCAATTCAATTTGTTGTGCTTCGTGCAAATTCGTAGCCGTCGCCATGGTATAGATACCCTGTTGCTTGAATTGCTGTATCACCTCGGTGGATGGAATATTAAAATGAAAACTCACTACTGCAGGTTTTGTTTCGAGTAACATCGATAACATTTCTGAGTTATCTAAAAAAGTTTGATAAATTTCATTGAGATAAGTAGGGGGAGTCTCATTAAATTGGGCGAAATAAGGTGCTAAATACTGGATCCATCCCTGCTCATTAGCGGGATAACGTTTAGCCGGTAAATGGCAGAATAAATTGACATTGAATGCTTTACTTGTCAGTGCTTGCGTTTGAGTAATCAATTGGCGAGCTTGTTCCACTGAATTTGCGCCTAAGCCTAGCGAGCCAAGCCCACCAGCCTCTGAGACCGCAGCGGCTAGTGTTGGAGTAGAAACACCCGCCATCGGCGCTTGTATGATGGGATAACGCAAACCTAACCGTTGTAGAAATATATTCGAGTTGTTCATGTTTTTTCCTTTACTTCAATATCCGGGTACATTTTATGTTCTTATATTGAAGATAAACATAGCACCAAATTTATATAAAAAGAAAAAACACTTGCCATCATATGGTCGCCAACTTGTTTCTTTAAGCGCATTTAAAGCGTACATTGAATTGTATAAATATGATTAAGATGGCATGCATCTTCATCTTAATCATTTAATAATGAGATTATTATGCCCCTCCCTATTCAACAGCTCGAAAATTTAACTTGTGGTGTCGTCCTTTACTACCATAATCAAACCAAAAATAGCGTGAATACCTTCTGTGCTAGAGGGGCGGATATTGAAGGTATGCCTCTTACTGTTGATACACCGCTGCGAATTGCCAGTAATACAAAGACATTTACCGCCGCTGCCATTTTACGCCTTACTGAAATGGGAAAACTCAGTATTGATGATGCAATACCTAAATATATTGACCCGCAGTATAATGCACTACTCAGTAGCCAATATAACACTCAAGCTATCACTATCCGCCATTTACTAGAACACAGTAGTGGTCTACTAGACCATGCAGATGGTGACTACCTCAAAGCCGTTCTTAAACAACCTAATTATGTTTGGAGCCGAACCGAACAAATCGAAATGTACATGCGTAAACAGTTTCCAACATTTTCGCCTGCTGAATCCTTTATCTATTCAGATACTGGATATATTTTGCTCGGTGATATTATTGAGAGGGTCACGGGTAAATCCCTTGGCCTAGCTGTTAGAGAGCTTTTGCATTTCGACACTATTGGTCTTGAAAGTGCCTATTGGGAATCATTAGAACAACCATCCCAAGACTCAGCCCCAAGAGCACGTCAATATTTAGGGAAATGGGATGGAACTCATATTCACGCCTCCATGGATGCCTATGGTGGCGGTGGCTTAGTTATGTCATCGAAACAAATGGCGATATTTTTAGAAGCACTGTTTGAGGGGAATATTTTTTCATCACCGAATACACTAGAGACGATGCTAAGTATGGGGTCTCACGAAGGTGCAGAACACTATCGATTGGGCATTATGGTGAATGTTGTCAATGGCATCACCTTGTATTCCCATTTGGGTTTTTGGGGGTCTGTCGCCTATTACGCACCTGAAGCAAAAACCAGTGCAGCAGGGTTTGTTGATGACAAAGAATCACGAGAAACGCTAATTTGTGTGATTGAATCGCTATTAAACCAACAACATTAAATTAAAAGATAGCCACTGAATCATTCAATAGCTATCTTTCATATTTCTATTTTTGCCCACTTATTGTGCGGCTGGCTTTTCTGCAACAGGCTTAACAGGAGCCACTTCTGTTGATGCTGGCGCGGCAATTTGCGGCCATAACACCTTGGTAAATTTCTGGCGAATTTGTTCTGCATCCATCATTTGTTTATCTTTTGGCTGCGCTAATACAAAAGCGGCTTCTTGAGATAACAACCGACGGGCTTCCATATTTACCTGTTCAAGGCTTTGTGAAGCCAAGAAAGTTTGCCTTAACCGCTGGTACTGTTCAGGGGCGATGTCAACGACCCCATTTTGTTGGGAAATCAGACGTTGACTAATCAAAACATCGGTACTCGTACGCGCGTAAGCAGCAAATAATTGCGATAACTGCACCTGTTTTTCTTTGAGCATGTCGTCAAATAACTCAGCAGCAATACCATTTTGGTTAATCGATGCAAGTTCACTCGCGACGATATCTGTCACCGCTTCCATTTTTTCAGGCGCTGCCGTCACCGTTAATGTGCAACTGGCTTTTTGATATTGCACGCGGCAATCTAGCCCTGGAACAACTTCCCCTTGATTAAATTTCTGATTGAACGCTTTTTGCAGAGAACGATAAACTGCCTCACGCGCTAAGTCACTCGACCAATAACGCAGTAAAACGTTTGAATCTTTAATGGGTAGCCAATCAATGTCCCAAATTAATGAAAGCGTATCCTGTGCAGGTTGTTCCTGCAAAATATCAATAGATTGCGGTTTTACTGCTGATAATACCGCAACAGAAACAGGCTCAGAGCGCTTACCTTCCAATGAAGAGAACGTTTGTGAGATTGAATCAGATAACATTCGAGAATCTACATGGCCCGCAACATACAATGTCATCACATCCGGTGTGTACCATTTTTGATAAAACGAGTTCACACTATCAAGAGCGACAGTACCATTCGGTTTTTGGCCAGGGTCATACCCCATCATCGTTGAACCCTTTAAACGCGCTCGCCAAACAGGATCGTTGGCATTTAAAGGTAGTGTTGCAACTGGGACATTTTGTGCCGTCAAGCCGTTATGCAATGTCGTTTCTGTATACTCAGCACCTGCAACAGAAGTCGCTAGCCAGCTTAGGGCTTGCTTAATTAAGTCAGGGCGATTATTTGGTAAGCTTAAGCTATAAATAGTGTAGTCATAGGAAACAACCGCGGGTGGAATTGGCATATCAGGGTCTGCGGCCTGGCGCCAGAATTCTTGCAATGTTGTTGTTGGAAATGCTTCAGTTTGATGAAACAACGCCATTTTAGGTATAAGGTAACTGTATCCTTTCTCGCTCGCTTTTTCTGTTAATGAGCCTGTTTTAATTGCTAACCTGAGCTGGATACGGTCATTTGGACGTTGTGGTGTTTGTAATAATTGCCAGCTAAAGCCATTTTCTAGCTTCCCTTGCTGCCATGCTGGATCAGGTTGTAAAGGCTCAGCGCCGGCTAAATGCGCGACTGAGAATAATACAACACCAATGATATACCGAACTTTCAAGCCCTGCATGTAAACCCCTATGTGTTTTATATCTTTATATTTAACCGCAAATAACGACAGATAAATTAACGAAAAACGCGAACTTATCGGGTTAAACGATATAGTTTGGCTTTATTCCATTTTTCATTGTCACCACTATAACGATATTAGACCATAAAGCTGAGTCCATGTTCATGGCTTAGTCTGATTTTTGCTGTTTTCTTTGACGATTATACCCTTTTGCTAGCAAACCTAGCTCATCGTCACGATGATATTCAGACACAGCAATTTGATTAACTTCAGAATTTGTCTGTAACTCAATTGCGATTTTACGCAGTGGCCTTATTATCATACGACTGACACACCACGTCATTCCAATAGCAATAATGAGCACCAACAACAAATAAGTTGTCGTCATCAAAGCAAGGGTGTTGAGCGCAAACCGATAAACACGGTTCGGGTCAACTTGTAATGTCAAATACCCTTGAGGCTTAGCCTGCAACACAACATTCCCGTATGCATACAGTGGCACGGTCATTTCGACAGGGATGCCCACAAAATGAGTCACCCAATTAGGTATCGGCTTAGGCGTTGCAAAGCTTAGATTCATTACCGTTGTACCATCAACAGTAATAATCGCATTTCCCATAATGCCTGATGTCTTTAAACTTATCAGTAGCCGTTTAACTTCGTTGAGGTCAGAGCTTAACAATGAATCTGTTAATGGTTTTTGAATTTGTACTACAGCGTTACTGAGTTGGTCTAAATAATCTTGCTTACGTTGCTCAACTAAGTAACTGAATTGAATAGCTAAAAAAAGCGCAAGTGATAGCAACGTAATCATAAAGAATACGACCATACTTTTTAATGTTAGTGAGCGTTGGACTCGGGTATTCATTTGGCCACAACCTTTCTAATCAAGCAGCTTTTTAAAGAAAATGGAAACGTCTGCCAGTATACTTGATTTTATCCGCAAAAGAGTAGTTTAAAAAGAAAGATTGGGTATTTAGGACAAACAGCATGTTAACGCCATTTAAAGGCACGATGAAATAAAAAACGGCAGAAAGTTAACCTTTCTACCGTTTCACACATCAACTCACCGTTATCGCCTGTTTTTCATCTTCATCAACCGCAAAACATGCAACCAACTGCTGGTCATATTCCTTCAATGTTGGCTGGAATTGCGTACATTGGCCAAATGCTCTACGGCACCGCGCTGCAAATGCACATCCCGGTGGTGGGTTTAAAGGGCTTGGTAACTCTCCCGTTAACTTAATACGTTCGCGCCGAGCGTCTGGGTTTAACCTTGGTGTCGCTGATAATAACGCTTGGGTATAAGGGTGAAGAGGGTTATTAAAAATCTGCTCTTTTGTCCCTTTCTCCACACAGCGGCCTAAATACATCACCATGACTTCATCAGCAATATGCTCTACCACCGATAAATCATGTGAAATAAAGACATAAGACAAACCTAAATCTTGCTGTAAATCCATCATCAGGTTTAATACTTGAGCACGAACAGAAACATCCAGCGCGGAAACCGGTTCATCAGCAACCACGATGTCAGGGTCAAGCATTAAACCCCGTGCTATCGCGATACGCTGACGCTGCCCACCAGAAAACATGTGAGGATACCGGCTATAGTGTTCTGTTTTTAAACCCACTTTTGCCATCATAGATAATACTTTTTCTTTGCGCTGCTCTTTCGACAATGAAGTATTAATCAATAACGGCTCTTCCAAAATTTGCCCCACCTTTTTACGAGGGTTCAAAGAGCCATAAGGGTTTTGAAACACAATTTGGATTTTTTGACGACGCAGTTTCTCTGCAGACTTATCTTTTACTAACAAGTTTTGCTCTTGGTAATACAACTCACCCTCAGAGGGTTGCTCAATCATGGTTAATAAACGACCTAATGTCGATTTACCACAACCCGATTCTCCAACTACTGCCAACGTTTTGCCTCTTTCTAGCTCAAAAGAAACGCCATCCAATGCTTTCAAGGTTTTTTCCGCAGCAAAAACCCCTCTTTTGACAGAGTAATATTTTTTCAAATCCACCGCTTTGAGCAATGGAGCATGTTGTTTGTCACTCATAATGTTGGCCTCCCCATATCATCCAGCGGCATATGGCATTTGACTTGGCGATCACCAACGGTTTGTAACATTGGCTCTTCTTGACGGCATTTCTCCGTTGCATACGGACAACGTGGATTCAATAAACAACCCACAGGCCTATCATATTTTCCGGGCACTACACCCGGGAGTGAGGCTAAACGTGATTTATTCGTCGCAAATTCAGGCAAAGCACGTAGTAGCGCTTGTGTATAAGGATGACGAGGATGCTTAAAAATATCGTTCGCTTTGGCTGACTCAACCACCTGTCCCGCATACATCACAATAATATGATGTGCAGCTTCTGCCACTAAAGCGAGGTCATGAGTGATAAGTACCAATGCCATATTTTCTTGTTGCTGTAATTCCAACAGCAATTCAATAATTTGCGCTTGAATAGTGACATCTAACGCTGTTGTCGGTTCATCCGCAATCAATAACTTAGGACGACATGCAATTGCCATTGCTATCATCACACGCTGGCTCATCCCACCGGACAACTGGTGGGGATACACATCTAAACGTGATTGTGGGTCAGGGATCCCTACCATATCTAAGAGGTCGATAGCCCGCTGTTTACGTGTACTTTTGCTTCCTCCTTGGTGAACTTTCAATGCTTCCATGATCTGATACCCTACTGTAAAACAAGGGTTTAAACTGGTCATCGGGTCTTGGAAAATCATCGCCACATCGGCACCAACAATCTGTCTTCGTTCTTTTTCGGGGATCGACAGTAAATCACGTCCATCAAATTTTAAAGAATCAGCCATCACTTTCCCGGGGTAATCAATTAACCCCATAATCGCGAGTGAGCTAACGGATTTACCTGAACCCGATTCACCAACGATACCAACGACTTGGCCTTTATCAACGCTATAACTGATGCGGTCAACGGCGCGAAACGGTGCTTTTTCGTCTCCGAAATGTACCGAAAGTTGTTCTACATTTAACAATGCCATTTGGTTACCTCATCACTGCTTGAGTTTTGGATCAAATGCATCACGTAACCCATCACCCATCAGGTTAAACGCAAGCACCGTCAATAAAATTGCCAGTCCAGGGAAAGTCACAACCCACCATGCGCTTTGTGCAAATTGCAGCACATCAGACAGCATCGTTCCCCACTCAGGAGTCGGTGGCTGTGCGCCCATTCCAAGGAAACCCAAAGCAGCCATATCTAAAATGGCATTCGAAAAACCTAAAGAGGCCTGCACAATCAATGGAGCCAAGCAGTTAGGCAAGATGTTTACGAACATTTGGCGTACTGCCCCGGCACCCGCTACACGAGAAGCCGTCACATAGTCACGGTTTACTTCCACTAAAACCGCTGCTCGTGTTAATCGAATATAGTGAGGTAATGCAACAAACGTCAAAGCAATCGAGGCATTAACAATAGAAGGACCAAAAATGGCGACCAGCACCAAGGCTAATAATAAGCTTGGTAATGCCAGCATGATATCGACAACTCGCATAATTAATGCGTCAACGACACCACCAAAATAGCCAGCGATCACACCAATAGTGACCCCCATGATTAATGATAAAACAACCACTAAACAGCCAACTAACAGTGACAGGCGGGCGCCATACATTAAACGAGACAGTAAATCACGCCCAACATCATCAGTCCCTAAAATAAACTGCCAACTTCCTCCATCTTCCCAAACGGGTGGAGCAAGTAAGAAATCACGGAATTGTTCGTCTGGGGCATGTGGGGCTAATACTCCCGCAAAAATCGCAATCAGTACCATCAGGATAATGTAGAACATCCCGACAACTGCCCCTTTATTACGTTTAAAATAGTGCCAAAATTCTTGTAATGGTGTCATCGGCTGTGGGGCGCTGATAACAGTTGGCTCAGTAGATTGAGACATTTAGCGCTCCTTATTTTTTATGACGAATACGTGGATTTACAATGCCATACAGCACGTCGACCACTAAGTTTACGAAGATAATCAATGTCGCAACCAGCAGAACTCCCCCCTGTACAACAGGGTAGTCTCGACGCTGTAGCCCTTCGATTAACCAGCGTCCTAATCCGGGCCATGAGAAAATAGTTTCTGTCAAAATAGCCCCTGCTAACATCACCCCAACCTGCAAGCCAATTACCGTAACCACAGGCAATAATGCATTGCGTAATGCATGAATTAAAATTACGCGCGCGCGGCCAAGACCTTTGGCACGAGCAGTACGAATATAATCTTCTCCCAGCACTTCTAGCATTGATGAGCGAGTCATACGTACAATGACGGCTAATGGGATCGTTCCCAAAACAATGGAAGGCAATATTAAGTGCTCTACGGCATCAATAAAATCGCCATCTTCACCCCAAATTAGGGTATCAATTAACATAAAACCGGTCAGAGGCTGAGAATCATCAAGAAAAACGGTGTCACTGACTCGCCCTGCAACCGGGGTGAGGTCTAACTGTACCGACACTAACATGATGAGCATGATCCCCCACCAGAAGATAGGCATTGAGTAACCCGTTAAAGAAAGGCCAATTGCAGTGTGGTCAAAAATTGACCCACGTTTTACTGCGGCTAACACCCCAACTGGGATCCCAACAGAAATCGCAAAAATCATGGCGCAAGTTGCCAGTTCAACTGTCGCTAAAAAACGAGGTAAAAATTCTTCCCATACCCCGATGCGACTTTTTAGGGAGATTCCTAAATCACCATGAAATATCCCATTGATATAATGGAGATATTGTTTCCACAGTGGCTGATCAAGCCCTAGTTCAGCCATTAAATAAGCATGCCTTTCAGGGGATAACCCCCTTTCACCAGCCATGATCATCACCGGGTCACCCGGGATCATGTGGACAAAAGCAAAAGTCAATAATGTAATACCGATAAACGTGGGGATCACAAGCCCCAATCGTCGGAGGATAAATTGCAACATATCCTGAATCTCTTTAATAATGCCGTTGACGGCTCTTAGTCCGTTTGGCTACTCAGAAAATCGCTTTTCCGGGTGCTCACAAACAACTCAACTTCTCTGCTTCTTCTAGAGAAGAAAACGCCCTCCGTTCTAAACCAGCAACGAAGGGCATAGACAGATTAGATACGATTACTTCTCAATATCGACGTTTTCGAAGTGGTGTTTGCCTAGTGGGTCAACCACATAGCCTTTGACTTCTTTACGTACTGGTTCAAACACTGTGGAATGCGCGATAATGAGGGCTGGAGCCTGCTCATTCATCACAACTTGCGCTTGTTTGTACAGCTCGACTCGTTTGTCGTGATCTGCTGTTTGACGTGCTGGTTGGATCAAGTTTTCGAAACTTTGATTACACCATTTTGAGTAGTTAGAACCTTGTTCTTTCGCTGCACAGCTAAATAAGGTTGCAAAGAAGTTATCAGGGTCCCCATTGTCACCCGTCCAACCCATCATTACCGTTTGTGGCTCGCCATCTTTCGCTCGCTTGAGGTATTCACCCCACTCATAGCTGACAACCTTTGATTTAACGCCAACTTTTGCCCAGTCCGCTTGGATCATTTCCGCCATACGGCGGGCATTTGGGTTATATGGTCGTTGAACAGGCATCGCCCATAGGTCAATTTCAAAGCCATTCGGGAATCCCGCTTCAGCTAATAATGCTTTTGCTTTTTCAGGATTATATTCGTAATCGTTCACCGCATCGTTATAGCCCCACATTGTTGGTGGGATAAGGTTTTTCGCTTTTTGGCCTGCACCTTGATAAACCGCTTCGATAATTGCATCTTTGTTCACCGCCATAGACAGTGCTTGGCGAACCTTTTGATTATCCAGTGGTTTTTTCTCAACGTTATAAGAGAGATAACCGACGTTCAGCCCTGGTTGCTCCATTAACGTAATATCTTTATCTTGCTTCATGCGCTCTAAATCAGCCGGGTTTGGATATGGCATGACTTGGCATTCATTTTTTTGCAATTTTGCATAACGAACGGAAGCATCTGGTGTGATAGAGAAGACTAAGCGGTCAAGTTTAGGTTTTGTGCCCCAATATTGGTCGTTAGCTTTATAAAGAATACGAGAGTCTTTTTGATACTGTTGCAGAACAAATGGACCCGTTCCAATTGGGTTTAAGTCTACTTTTTCTGGCGTGCCCGCTTTCAGCATCTGGTCTGCATATTCAGCAGAAAGAATTGATGCGAAGTCCATTGCCATATCAGCTAAGAATGGAGATTCAGGGCGAGTTAAGGTAATTTTCACCGTATTATCATCAACTTTCTCTACTTTATCGATGATTTTATCCATATCCATTCCCATAAAGTATTCATAGCTGCCGCCTGAAACTTTATGATATGGATGGTTAGCATCTTTTTGACGCATAAATGTATAGATTACATCGTCTGCGTTCAAATCACGGCTTGGTTTAAATTCTTTATTCGAGTGCCATTTGACACCTTTGCGCAAATGGAAAGTGTATTCTTTACCATCATCGCTCACTTCCCAGCTTTCAGCCAAACCGGGTTCAATTTCAGTTGTCCCTAATTTGAACTCAACTAAACGGTTATACAGTGGAATAGAGCTTGCATCATAAGTCGTTCCTGATGTGAACAACTGTGGGTTAAAGCCCTCAGGAGAGCCCTCTGAACAATAAACTAATGTTTTTGCCTGTACTGATGCGGATACCGCTAATGCTGCCAATGTAAGCCCTACTGTCAGTAGGCCTGTCTTTTTAATAGAGCGCATCTGTATGCTCCTATGGTGTTCATGTTGTTTTGCTTGATGTCTAAATCCGTCATTAAAAGCGACAGATGTAGTATCTGTATTTTTTGTTATTCATTGTGCAATTAATCAACTGTCACTCGCTTCGTCAATAGCCACATTTACGACCCACCTTCAATTCCTGTAACATATTAGAAACAATTAACACTGCAATTTAGCTTAAAATTTCACAGTAGAGGACAAGATGCAGGCGTTATAACCATATAATTAGTAATGAATAGAGTTTTATATCGAGGTTATTTATTTTTATATTTGTGATTAAGTGCTGAATTACTGAACGAATATAGTGCTTTTATTGGTGTGATACGAAATAAAACACTAAAGAGAATCGATGTGGGAATTATTTTAGTATGTAACTATTTAGTTTGTTTTTTATGCAAATAAAAAACATTCAACTGCCTACGCTAAACATAATTTTAACTATTTGATAACTTAAAGAATAAAATAATACTCGCCGTATTATTTCAGCCTATTTATTGGCGTACAGAAAATGCTCTAATACATACGATAAAAACTACAATTAGCTAATTTGTATAAAAAACACCACTTAGATGACGCGAAAAACAATACAATCTACTGATTTTATTAATAATAATATGCAACATGAAGGCCCGAACTGACATCATGCATAACAGGTTGGTTTCCTTGCCAAAAAGGCATTTCCGCAAATAAGTGATATGACAAACGCCCTAATTGGCCTTTTGCTCCTATCCTTCCACCTAGTAATACGTTTTCCTTCCAAAATGTTGCTTTATCATTTGCCGTTGCTCCTATACCCAATGAAGTATATAGAGCCACTTGCTGCCAAGGAGTATTCCATAACAGTTCATTTTCCAACCTTAAGCTATTATCCCCCATATCAGTATATTGCGGTCCGCCAGTAAAACCGCTAATACCACCAGCTCCAACTAATGATTCTTGGTCTAGTAACACATCTAACTTGTCACGGCTCAGCTGCACCTCAAATTGGCCTTGATATTGAAAAGGAAGCACTTCTCTATACGTTGAAAGTGATATTTTCAAAATTTGAGGCTTACGCAATCCCGTTATTTGCTGTGCATTAGCACCAAACCAGTCAGTTCCTTGCTTATATTTTAATTTTAGTAAGGTATTGCCTTGTAAAAAATTAGTTTGATGAGAAAATTCACCAATAATGTAATTAGCATAGCGCTGTTGTGTTTGTAAGTATAAATCAGACAAAAAAGTGTCACTTTTTTGGGTTTGAGACCCTATACTTATTGAAGTAACCGAATGTTCAGTTCGCTTTAATAAGTATTCTGCATTTAGTAAGAGGAACCAGTGGTACTGTTGTAGTGGTAAAGCCATATCATAGCCGGTAAGAACGGATTTATTTTCCTGATACCCACCAGATACAGAAAAAAGCCAATAATGATATGGAAGGGAATAGAACAATGCTGCTGATGTTATTTCAGTGTCTTCCGAACCGCTTAGCTGACGACTGACTTCCGAATATAAAAAATCACTGCGTAGCAAAGGATTAGCGGCCATAAAAGTATGGCTAACTGTATTACCTACCTGCCGAGCAATTGAGCGTGACTCAAAAGATAGAATCCGTTGAAATTCACGTCGGTGTTGACCAATCACCAATATTTGCGTGCCGTTTTCATTGGTTTCATCTGGAATTAATTTAATTTGAAAGGGAAGCAAAGAAGTGTTTTGTAAATTGTATAAGCCTTGCTCAAGATGCCAAAAGTTAAGCGCTTCCCCTAGCTTAAAAGGAAATACATGTGGCAGTAAGTTGTCTTCTCTCGGTTCATTTTGATAAACCACCGAAGAAACGGTTCCTACTATTATTTTTGCTTGCAGGATACCAAACAGAAAAGTTTGCTCTGGATAATATAAATAAGAGGTCAGGTAGCCAGCTTTAATAAGCTCAGCCCTAATATAGTCTGCATAGTCGAGCAAACCTTGCTCACTAATACACTTACCTTCTAGCTTTTTTCGCCATCCATCAATATGCCTAGATGAAATTTCAGTTAGCTGCTGAGCATCGATTAAATAAACTTGGTTAATTATGATACATGTAGGTAATGTTTGAGTAATGGCAGTAACAGGCGTTATAGCATGGCTATAAGCTTTATTGGGCATGAACGCCCAAAAAAAGAAATAAAGGTATATTGATAAAACGTTGTTGGCTTTCATTAACGAGTCCTTGTAATGAAAAAGCTTTTTTACTGGAAACAACATAAAAATGAATAACAATATGAATGAATAATATGGTTATCTGCGAACAATAAATAACTCATCAGCTCAACTAAGAACGGGTTATATATCAACAGAAATAGGCGATGGAGAGCAAGGCAAGTTAGTCTGAAATTATAGATAGAAAAAGGAAGATAAAAACGAAAAAACCCACCTCAATGAGGTGGGTCTTAGAATTTGGTCGGCGAGAGAGGATTCGAACCTCCGACCCACTGGTCCCAAACCAGTTGCGCTACCAAGCTGCGCTACTCGCCGAAAACGGTGTGAATAATACTGCCAAGAACGAAGATCGTCAACCCATTTCTCGCCAATTCTGTTCGTTTGCTGATAAAACCACCAAAACGGTAAGGTTTATAAGCCAATCACCTTATTTTAAGTAAAAAATAAGCACTAGAGTATTTTAGTGCTTATTTATCAAACAGGTTAGCATTTATAAAAATAGCGTTAACAATAAGCTAAAAACCTAATTTAAAGCCTATTGCAGCAAAGAAATATCTGCTACTTTCAAGAACAACTCACGTAACTGGCTTAATAGCGTCAAGCGGTTAATACGCACCGCTTGGTCTTCATCCATTACCATAACATTTGCAAAGAATTCATCCACGATATCGCGTAAAGAAGCTAATTCAACTAAAGCCTCTTGATAATTTCTTTCTGCAAACATTGGTGCAAGCTTATCTTGTAGCACCACAACATGAGTCGCTAACTTGACTTCTTCAGGCGTTTTTAAAACAGATGCTAAAACGTTGTCAGCCAGTTTTTCTTCTGATTTACTCAGAATATTGGAAACACGTTTATTTGCCGCTGCAAGTGCCTGTGCTTCTTCTAATGAACGGAAGTGAGTAACTGCTTTCACTCGTGCATCAAAGTCAGCAGGTTGTGTTGGATGACGAGCTAATACCGCTTGAATGGTATCAATGCTATAGCCTAATTCTTGATACCAAGAACGGAAACGACCAAGCATAAACTCTACAACGTCATTAACTACATTTTCATTGGTTAATTTATCGCCATATAAACGAGCCGCTTCTTCTGTCATTTCAACGAGATCAAGCTGGTAGCCTTTTTCAACGATAATGCGTAGGACGCCTAGTGCAGCACGGCGCAGAGCGAATGGATCTTTATCACCTTTAGGATGTTGGCCGATACCAAAAATACCAGCAAGCGTATCCATTTTTTCAGCCAATGCTAATGCAGCTGACACATCTGTCGATGGAAGTGCATCTCCTGAAAAACGTGGCTGATACTGCTCTTTTAAAGCTAATGCAACGTCTTCTGACTCACCGTCATGGCGTGCGTAGTGCATTCCCATAACGCCTTGAGTGTCTGTGAACTCAAACACCATGTTAGTCATTAAGTCACATTTGGCTAATAAGCCAGCTCGTGTTGCATGGTTGACATCTGCACCAATTTTACTCGCAATCCAGCCTGCTAACGCTTCTAAACGATCTGTTTTATCACGCAGCGTACCTAATTGTTTTTGGAACAATACAGTTTCTAAACGTGGTAAGTTATCTTCCAAACGTTGTTTACGGTCAGTTTTAAAGAAAAATTCGGCATCAGCCAAACGCGGACGTACAACTTTTTCGTTACCTGAAATGATTTGCTGAGGATCAGAAGACTCAATATTTGCCACAAAGATAAAGTTAGGCATTAACTTGCCAGCCTTATCATAAACTGGGAAATATTTTTGGTCCCCTTTCATGGTGTAAACTAGCGCTTCGGAAGGAACATCTAAGAATTTCTCTTCAAATTTAGCCATTAAAACGACCGGCCATTCAACCAATGAAGTCACCTCTTCAAGTAAGCTATCCGTTAAGTCAGCTTGGCCACCAAGAGCCTGAGCCGCTTTTTCCGCATCCGCTTTAATAACCGCTTTACGTTCTGCGTAATCCGCCATGACTTTACCGCGTTCACGTAAAATGGCTGGATATTGTTCAGCGTTATCAATAGTAAATTCAGCTTCACCCATAAAGCGGTGGCCACGAATTGTGCGCCCGCTCTTAATACCTAAAATTTCACCCTCGATAACATCACTACCTAACAGTAATGTGACTGTATGAACAGGGCGAACGAATTGAGTGTCTTTATCTGCCCAGCGCATTAATTTAGGGATTGGTAATTTTGCTAGCGCACGGCTAGTCATATCAACCAATAATTCGCTGACAGCCTGCCCTTTCATTTGGGCACGGTATAGTAACCATTCACCTTTATCTGTGGTCAAACGCTCAGCTTGGTCAACGGTAATACCACAACCACGAGCCCAGCCTTCAGCAGCTTTAGTTGGTTGGCCATCCGGACCAAATGCCTGAGAGATAGCAGGACCGCGTTTTTCAACTTCACGGTCTGGCTGTGAAGCCGCTAAATCAGCTACTTTAAGTGCTAAACGACGAGGGGCAGCAAACCACGTTACTGCACCATGGGCAATATCTGCACCATCAAGTTCAGCCGTAAAATTTGCAGCAAATGATTCAGCTAATGAACGAAGAGCCTTCGGCGGTAACTCTTCGGTGCCGATTTCCACAAGGAAAGTCTGTTGAGTCATGACAGCCTCTTAGTTCTTATGACACATAGGGAATCCAAGCGCTTCACGAGAAGCATAATACGCTTCTGCAACCCCTTTAGTTAGGGTACGAATACGTAAAATATAGCGTTGGCGTTCAGTAACAGAAATGGCTTTACGTGCATCTAGTAGGTTGAAAGTGTGAGCCGCTTTCAAGATACGTTCGTATGCAGGTAGTGGAAGTGGTGTTTCCAAAGCCAGCAAGTGTTGAGCTTCTTTTTCATACTCTTCAAAACATTTGAAAAGAAAATCAACATTTGCGTATTCGAAGTTATAGGTTGACTGCTCTACTTCGTTTTGATGATAAATATCACCATAAGTGGTTTTACCCAATGGGCCATCACACCAGACAAGGTCATACACGCTGTCTACGCCTTGAATATACATCGCTAAGCGTTCTAGGCCGTATGTAATTTCACCTGTTACGGGTTTACATTCAAGACCACCGACCTGCTGGAAGTAAGTAAACTGAGTCACTTCCATCCCGTTAAGCCACACTTCCCAGCCTAATCCCCAAGCACCCAATGTTGGGTTTTCCCAGTTATCTTCAACAAAACGAATGTCGTGAACTGTTGGGTCAACACCTAATTCTTTTAAAGAACCCAGGTATAATTCTTGGATGTTGTCTGGTGATGGTTTGATGATCACCTGAAACTGATAATAATGTTGTAGACGGTTTGGGTTCTCGCCATAGCGACCATCAGTTGGTCGGCGAGATGGTTGAACATAAGCCGCAGCAATAGGCTCAGGGCCTAATGCACGCAAACACGTCATTGGGTGAGAGGTTCCTGCGCCGACTTCCATGTCCAATGGTTGAACAATGGTACAGCCTTGACGCGCCCAGTAGTCCTGTAATGTCAGGATAAGACCTTGGAAGGTTTTGGTATCAAACTTTTGCATGTTAGATCCGCACGCGATACGTAAAATTTAATGAAAGTACGCCAGTATACCCTTTGACCGCAAGATATACAGCATTGAATATGTCTGTATTTATTCTAAAAATAAAAAAAAATACTTTCCCCCCTTTCAAGCTGGTTATTTATACAGTATAAATAGTTTGTTTTTTGAAACAAGGTTATCGAGACTGTAAAAAGGATGAAAAATGGATACTCCCCTGACACGCTGCCATTGGGTCAATCAAGATCCTGAATATATCGCTTATCACGACCATGAATGGGGCAAACCCACTTATGACAACTTAACACTCTTTGAAATGATCTGCCTTGAAGGCCAACAAGCCGGGCTATCTTGGTACACTATTTTAAAAAAGCGCCAAGGATATCGTGATTTATTTCATCATTTCGATCCTGAAAAAATTGCATTAATGGATGAAGACGATATTGAGCAACTTATGCAAGATACTCGCATCATCCGTAACCGGTTAAAAATCAATGCGATTATTGCGAATGCAAAAGCCTACTTAAGCATGAAAGAAAATGGTGAAGATTTTTCCATTTTTATTTGGCAATTTGTAAATGGTCAACCCATTGTCAATGGTTGGGAAAAACCATCGCAAGTTCCCGCGGAAACTGAAATTTCTAAGCTTCTTTCCAAGGCGCTCAAAAAACGTGGGTTTAAATTTGTCGGTTCGATCACTTGTTATGCATTTATGCAGGCAACTGGCATGATAAATGACCATTTAGTGAATTGTTGCCAATTTAAATAAATTAGTTTTTATCGATGTAACTCATCGAGTAAAAAGAAAAATAAACCACCAAAGCATTAACATTGCAGTGTTTTAGCCTGTTAAATATAATTTTATTGATATTTTACCCCAAAAAAAGATAGAAATGGGTGGTTGAACTCTGAGATGCAGCGGAGTATGTTTTAAATTCCATTAACAATCTAATAAATATATGTGAATAAATGCGATGATATTTTCTAAATTTGGTAATAAATTTGCTCAAAACTCAGGTATTTCATTATTAATGAAAGACTTGAATGAAGGCATAAGAACCCCTGGCTCCATTATGTTAGGTGGAGGAAATCCTGCTCATATCCCTGAAATGGATAAGTATTTTCAAGATCTATTAGCTGAGATGTGTGCTAATGGCCAATTGACGGACACTTTATGTAATTATGATGGTCCTCAAGGTAAAGATGCCATGTTGAAAGCGCTTGCAGCAACGCTAAAAGCAAAACTAGGTTGGAATATTAGCGCGAAAAATATTGCCCTATCTAACGGCAGTCAAAGTGCTTTTTTCTATCTATTTAACTTGCTAGCCGGTCGCTTTGAAGATGGTATCACCCGTAAAGTGCTATTTCCTCTTGCCCCTGAATATGTCGGTTATGCAGACTCAGGTCTTGATGATGGCTTATTCGTTGCTAATAAGCCACAAATTGAATTTTTACCTAATGGTCAATTTAAATACCGAGTAGACTTCAACACATTAGAGGTTACTGATGATATTGGTGTGATTTGTGTGTCTCGCCCAACAAACCCGACCGGTAATGTCATTACTGATGAAGAAGTTGAGCATTTAGACCAACTAGCTAAACAACATAATATCCCACTATTAATAGATAATGCTTATGGTGTTCCTTTCCCTGGCATTATCTTCAGCGAAGCTACGCCATTTTGGAACGAAAATGTCATTCTTTGTATGAGTTTATCTAAACTTGGTTTACCTGGAACTCGATGCGGCATTATCATCGCTAACGAAGAAATCATTGAAGCTGTTAGTAACATGAATGGTATCATCAGCCTTGCCCCAGGTGGCATAGGCCCTGCGCTTGCCTTAGAAATGCTTAAAAAAGATGACCTTATCTCGTTATCTAAGAATGTAATTGGTCCTTTTTATAAGCAGCGTGTAGAAGAAGCCATCGAAATTATTCGCCGCTATATCCCAGAAGATAAGTGTTTAATTCATAAGCCAGAAGGTGCCATTTTCCTCTGGTTATGGTTTAAAGACCTACCAATTAATTGCTTAGAATTATACCAACGCTTAAAAAAACGTGGTGTATTGATGGTTCCCGGACATTACTTCTTCCCTGGTATTGAACAGGATTGGCCACATGCGCATCAATGTATGCGTATGAACTATGTCCCTGAGCCAGAAAAAATCGAACAGGGGATCAAAATATTAGCTGAAGAGCTTGAAAAAGCTTATCAAGAAGTAACCTGTTAGATTATGAAATAACAAGGGTTTTAACCCTGTTATTACAATAGTTAGGTAAAAAAAAGCCCTTTCATGTAGAAAGGGCTAAAAATTAGCGAGAACTCCGTAATTGAAATCAAATTAACTTTTCAACACGAATATCATTCAAAACTATTAGAACATCTTTTCTATTTGGTTATTGCTTGAACAAAAGCACTTTTTGCCCCTATATATCGTGATACCTTTCATTACTCGCTTATACTCCAATTATCGAAACTCACTTATCACATTGAAAAAATTATAATTTTTAAAATTTCAATAAAATTTTGGTTGATCATCATATGGGTACTAAACAGCCCAAAATAAAATAGCCAGCAATTGAGGTGAAATAATTCTTAAAAACATCGCTAATGGATAAACCGTTGCATAAGATAATGCCGGAGCGCCGCTGGTCGTATGTATATTATTTGCGAATGCTAATGCGGGAGGGTCTGTCATGGAACCCGCTAGCACACCACAAAGACTTAAATAGTTCATTTTTCCAAAAATTCGAGCTACTACACCTGTAATAAACAACGGTACAAACGTAATCAATAACCCATAGCCAATCCACGTCAACCCATCACCTTTAATTAAAGTATCAATGAAGCCACCACCAGAATTGAGCCCTACCACTGCAAGGAACATGACAATCCCTAGCTCCCTTAACGCAAGGTTAGCACTCGGAGGCATAAACCAATATAAGCGCCCAATAGTCCCTATACGACCAAGAATTAATGCAACAACTAGTGGGCCTCCTGCTAGTCCAAGTTTCAACGCTGCTGGGAAACCAGGAACAAAAACGGGTATTGAGCCCAGCACAACCCCTAGCCCGATTCCAAGGAACACAGGTAACATTTGAACTTGCTGTAGTTTTTGTTTTGCATTACCTAATAAAGCGGTGACTGCTTCAATTGATTCAGGCCGACCAACGATATTTAAAATATCACCAAATTGTAAAACTGAATTGTTATTAGCAACTAAATCAATACCCGTACGGTTTAATCGTGTCACAACAACGTCATATTTTTGTTTTAAATTTAAGTCCTTAAGCCTTTTACTTAGTACAGCATCATTCGTCACAACCACACGAACGGAATGTAAAATAGAGCTTGATGTAGACAGAGATGCATCAACTTCTTCGCCTAATATTAAGCGAACTTTATTTAAATCATCTTTTAAACCAACAACGTGCAATAAGTCACCTAAATGTATTTCTGTTGTGGGTTGGGGAACAACGAGCATATCTCCGCGTTTTAATCTTGAACAAACAATCGCTTCGCTACCAAGTAGTGGGATGTCTTGCATCATTAAGCCATCAAGATTGGCGTTACGAATGGCAATATTCATAGTCTGCAGAGAGTCGCGCTGTTGAAAAGAGGAATTATTAAATGCAGAAGCTTCTTTTTCTACTGAAATTCTAAAGATGATGCGTACTAACCACATCACCAGTAAGATGCCACAAATTCCCATAGGGTAAGCCATGGCGTAGCCCATTCCCATTTGGCCAATTAGATTAGGGTCAGAGCCTAAGTCAGTTAAAATTTGCTGACCAGCACCTAAAGATGGCGTATTCGTTACTGCCCCTGAAAAAATACCTAAGATAATCGGCAATGGAATATTTGCGACTTTATATATGATTGCTGTTACCACCGCACCTAAGACAACAACCATCAACGCGAAGCCATTTAGTTTGAGACCAGAAACACGTAGAGAAGAGAAAAATCCAGGTCCAACCTGAATACCAATCGTGTATACAAACAGTATCAAGCCAAATTCTTGAATAAAATGCAGCATGTCTTTATTCAGTTGTAAGCCGTAACTTTGAGCAAAATGCCCAACGATGATCCCCCCAAATAGGACACCACCAATCCCCAGCCCAACACTACGGATCTTCCAATTACCAATCCATAGCCCTAAAGCAGCGGCTAACGCCAACAAACTTACAGTAAGAGCTAATTCACTCATAGACCGCATCCTTTTGACGACAAGTTACCCGTTAAACACACCCAAATAGGTGATAAAACATACTACTGAATCGATTATGCCAAATAGTATAAGGGTAATATGTGCCATAGAGCACAGTTCAGAAGGAATAAATGATCTATTTTTTTAGAGTTTTCAAACTGATAACAAATATAAAATAGTATGTCTTTATTTCTTAACGTTATTTATTATTCATCGAATAGATACTGAAGACAAACATTTTTAGTTAATAGCTACAAGTAAACTATTAACTAAAAAAATACATACGGTTAAATAAAATAATAATATGATACTATTATTGTGAATTTCTTGTTTTTCGTTATTATAAGTCAATATTAGGAATAACAAGCTAAATACAGGTTAACAACGTCTATGCCGAGTTTAATTTCAATACGATTATGTTTCCTTATCGCACCGCTTATTTTGAGTGGTTGCTCGAGTATTATGACTCATGCAGGCCCTTCAGAAGGTTATTATCCTGGTTCGAAAAATAGCATTAAAATGATTAAAGATGATGAAACCGGCTGGGTTGTTAAGCCTTTACTTGCTATTGATTTACCTTTTTCTGTTGTTATGGATACTCTTTTAATTCCTTTAGATTACGCGAAATCGGGTAATGATGATAAAGCTGATTCACCAAAGAGACGCATAGAAGAACTTGAAAAGAAAGATAAAGACTAAAAATAATTTGGGTTAAATCAAACGTTTGTAATTAAAATTTCACTGTTTAATAAATGTATTTACTAATACATTATTTTTAATCTAAGATCTGACTAATCATTTATATAATATATTTTCAATTATTATCTTATTTAGATAGGACCATTTTTAACTAAATATTTTATTTATAAGTGTCTTTGTACTCAACATATGAATAATTAGCAATTAAGTGTTCTAAATACCAATTAGAGTCAAATAAAAACAATTACGAATAGAAAAGTTAACCAGAATTTTTGTACCCGTAATTGTAATAATCTAATTATTACATTTACCAATTTAAACCGGTTTCTACTGTATAAATTTGCCTAAATCCATCAATATCACGCATAAATGCGATCAACTCATTATTAGGTGAAAATACAACTGCATCAACAACAGGGGCAAGCTCAGTTCGTTGCGTTAATTTTTGTATGGCTCCGGTCACGACATGGCAATACATGACACTATTGTCACGAATAAAGCAGATGTGCTCACCTTTACTATCCCAGCTAAAAGCTGATTGAACAGGTGAAGAACCATGCGTTATTTGCCTTTGTATTCCAGTTAGCGTATCAACTAACCATAACTGAACATTACCGTCATCATCCTTCATTAAACAAGCGATCGATTTACCATCTGGCGAAGTTCTAAGCCAATGTCGTGGTTGTTTTGCTAAACCAGGAAATTTTCTATTGTGCGTATAGGTTAAGCGCCTTTGCTGTATACCTTTTGGAGGGGATGGCATACTCGATTCTGTTCCTTGGATAGGAAATTCCCCCGCAACCATGTAATCCTCCGGCTGTGAAGGCAGATCGACAATGTATATCTCAGGAATAATTTCTCCATCTGTAGAATGAGTATCGCCAATAAACACCAGCGCTCTTTCCTGCCACTTTCCATTCTCTTTTTGATAGCCTTTTCGACCTACCCAGCCCTCTTCATATGCACGGCTAATTTCATCGCTGCTTGGTTTAGGTTGTTGCGTTGTTCTCGTCACAACACAACAAAAGTAATCGCCATTATATTCTCGAAAATGTTTTTGAGGGCTTATATTAACAGGCCCAATAGGTACTGCAATTGCAACATTTCGTTGGTCTAATCGCACATCTAATTCATGCATTACATGGTCGTTATAGGTAAAGCTCAGCCACTTTCCGTCTGGACTAAAAACATGAACATGAGTGCCTCCGCGTAATGCTCCTACTATATAAGGAGGCGTAATACACATTGCATCAATTGGATGAGCTACGTTTAATTGGTCTTCTTTGACATACACCCCTCTTCGATGGTGAAAGTCATATTGCCACTGTTCATCTGGATGCTCAGGACCATGGATAAAAGCATATTGAATTGGTGGTTGAGGACTTACCGTTACCACCCCAACGTGAGCCCCATGGCTTGCGTGATAAATTTCAACGGTCTGTAATGTTTTTACATGAATTTTTTCTATAGATAAACCGGTAAAAGAACTACCGTTTGGTCGTATATCATAAGCTAACCATTCGCTATCTGGAGTCCAAACATTAATGTTCGTTAGTTGATGGCTTCGCTCATCGTATGTTAAACGTGTTTCTTTATAGGGCAATTTATTATTCAATCTGTTATCCTTTGACATCATTTAATATCGCTATCGGATTACTTTAACTAATCTAGTTTAGTCAATACTAGAAAATCTCAGTCGAGAAGTTTCACAAGTAATATTACCCTTTAGCAATAACCTTAGTCTTGAACAAAACTACCATGTTATTAAGTGTACTTTATATTATTGGTATCACCGCAGAAGCCATGACTGGAGCACTTGCAGCTGGCAGGCGAAAAATGGATGTCTTTGGCGTCATCATTATTGCGTCTGCAACGGCAATTGGTGGTGGTTCCGTCCGTGATATTTTACTTGGCCATTACCCCTTAGGCTGGGTGGAACACCCTGAGTATATCCTGACTGTTGCAGGCGCTGCTATTGTAACGATTTGGATAGCCCCTATGATGAAACATTTACGCCGATTATTTCTCATATTAGATGCTATCGGGCTCATTGTATTTTCTATACTCGGTGCCCAAATTGCCCTTGATATGAACTACAGCCCAATCATCGCTGCCATCGCAGCAGTGATTACAGGTGTTTTTGGTGGCGTGCTAAGAGACATGCTGTGCAACACAATCCCTTTAGTTTTCCAAAAAGAGGTCTATGCTGGTGTCTCTTTCGCCGCAGCTTGGATCTATATCGGACTATTACAAACCCCTCTACCTAAAGATATTGTGGTAATTATCACACTCGTTGTTGGCTTAAGTGCAAGGCTAATAGCCATTCGTTATCGTCTTGGTTTACCTATCTTTAATTACGAAAATCAAGATTAGCCTCGCTGCTTCAGCCATTAATCGTTTGCTATTGATGGCTGAGTAGCTTGCATATCTGACAAGATACGTAAAATAGATTGAATTTCCGGTTCCGCTAACCATTTAGCTAATTTTTTCTTTTGCAACTCAGTCAAATTTATACTGTTAACCCATGAAGAGTCATACAGCATACCTATATCATTCACCCTTTCTATTTGTAATTTAGGTAGTGGAATCGCTAGGCCTTTTAACCACAGCGAAATAGGTTGGGCCTTTGCCATTTTCAGTTGCTTTACTAACATTTGGTGCTTTTTACCTTTAGGTAAATCGTTTTGCCATTGTTCTGACAACCAAGTTGTTAGTTGAGTAAGATTATGCCTCTCAGCCCACTGGTGCCATGTAGCTTCATTTATGCCTCGAATACTGAGTTGTTTACCTAGCCATGTTAACCTTGCGACAAATTGCTGTGAGCAAGACTCCGTATAAGCCAGGCAACTGAGTGCATGAAATTGCTTGAATGTTGATACATTTGGATATTCGCGCTTCTCTCGCCGCCAAACAACTTCTTCAATCTTTGGGCTTCCAAGCCCTGAAAGAGAGACAAGTATTTTATCTCCAACAATTAAATCTCGTTTTTTCCATGATGATAACGGGCCAGCATTTACCTTTGAAATAGTTTTCGAGTCAATATTGATGGGAATTATCTCGGTAACGACACTAACCCTTCCTGTTCTACCTATATTGAATTTGAGTTTAGTGACCTCTGATAACACACTACGTAATGGATATTTCCAGGCAATTGCCCAACTATTTTGTTTTGATTGCCAAGCTGATGCCGCTGGTGCTGGAAAATTTTTAAGTACTACACCATCAGTAGCAAATGGTAGTTGACTTTGATAATAGTATTGCCTCAGTTGCTTAGCTTGAGTTTTATTCTCAACTTTATGGCTATATTGCTCAGCTAGTGGAAAACCTATTTCAGAAAGTAATGTTAATTGTGTTTTTGGATTGGCATCTCCCGCAGGCCATGCCCAAATAAAAATGCCAATATTTTCTTCGGGGTCGGTTGGGGTATTTTTTCGCATTAACCACCCCGCAATCTTATTACGAGCGTTGACTCCCCCACTTTTAGCTTGAATATGCCCATTCATACGCCAAAATAGTTCCCCTTGAAGGACTAACATGCCTAAATATTTAATTTGTTTAGGTATCGTAGGAATAAAGTCTGCTTTTGCTCGCCATTCTATTCCTTCAATGCTATTTCCTCGGCTAATCATAGAAACAAGCTTTCCATTCTTATAAACCAACGTTACCGCTACACCATCAACTTTAGGTTGCAACCAAATATTTTTACGTGTTTTTATCCAGTTATAAACCTCTAATTCATTGAGTTTCTTCAACCCTGTATGAGGAATAGGATGTGTAGCTAACTGTGATTTTTCCGGTAGTTGTACATCTGGTAATACTTCAGGGAGTTGCTGGCATCGCTGTAAAGAACGCCACAAATTAAAGAGCTGATCATAAGCTTCGTCACTAATGGAACTACTACCAACCAAACGGTAAGTTTGGTTCCACTGCTGTAATTGTTTACCTAGCCGATAACTCTCCTGCCTTATTATTTTACTATTTTGTTTTGCACACTGTTCATTAATGGCACCTTGCTGCGATGCTTGGGCAATATTAATACATACTATTACCCCAACGATTAACCCACCTAACCTATAAGCTGACGCTAACCAATAACCATACAAAATATAAATCATAACTATTCCTTGTTATAACTATTCCCAGTTATTACTAATCCATTGGGATGCCATTCCTTTAAAGTATTTTGCCCTCATTCGCTAAGCATGAAACAACTTCCCTCACTCTGCCTCCGTAAAATGAATTATTTGTAAAAAGCTTCGCAAAACGAATGTTGCTTTCATGAGTAATAAGTTAATTTCTCGAGCCTGTTCACAATTTAGTTACTAATCAAATTCATTTAATTAAAATTCATGATTTATTGATATCGCTGCATGTTAATGCAAGTCCGTGTATACTATGTCGGGTTTATCGCCATCTTTTATGTTTAATCCTCGACTATTCAAGAAATCATCATGATACAAGGCACGTTATATATTGTTTCTGCCCCTAGTGGTGCAGGGAAATCAAGTCTGATTCAGGCTTTATTAAAAACACAACCACTGTATGACACTCAGGTTTCCGTTTCTCATACAACTCGAGCTGCACGTCCAGGGGAAGTTCACGGCGAGCACTATTTTTTTGTATCTGAAACTGATTTTTTACAAATGGTCGACAAAGGTGAGTTCCTAGAGCATGCATGCGTTTTTGGGAATTATTATGGGACGTCTAAACCCATCATTGAAGATGTATTAAACAGCGGTGTTGATGTTTTTCTTGATATCGATTGGCAGGGAGCGCAGCAAATTAGGGCTACAATGCCTGAAGCACGCAGCATTTTTATTCTCCCACCATCAAAAGATGAACTTTATCGTCGCCTAAGAGGGCGCGGACAAGACAGCGATGACGTTATTGAAAAACGTATGTCACAAGCAGTAGGTGAAATTGAACATTTCAACGAGTATGATTACCTTATTGTTAATGATGATTTCAATACCGCGCTGAGCGATTTACAATCTATCATCCGTACTGAGCGTTTAAAGTTAGAGCGTCAAGTTCAGCGACATGATGCTTTAATCAGCAAATTACTAGCAGACTGAGCATAGTTTCAGTATCATATCAGGTCATTTTTTTATTTCTTTGGAGTAGCACACTTATGGCACGCGTAACTGTTCAAGACGCAGTAGAGAAAATTGGTAACCGTTTTGACCTCGTATTGGTTGCGGCACGTAGAGCTCGTCAGTTACAAACGGGTGGAAAAGACCCTTTAGTTCCTGAAGAAAATGATAAATATACTGTTATCGCATTACGTGAAGTAGAAGAAGGTTTAATCAACGGTCACATTTTAGATGTGCGTGAACGCCAAGAACAGCAAGAGCAAGAAGCGGCTGAAATGCAAGCAGTTTCTGCAATCGCTGAAGGTCGTCGCTAATCACTAAGGTGGGTCTGCCTTGTATCTGTTTGAAAGCCTTAATTTAGTCATTCAAAAGTATCTTCCTAAAGAACAAGTTGAATTACTAAGAAAAGCCTATGTTGTTGCACGGGATGCCCATGAAGGGCAGACCCGATCGAGCGGTGAGCCCTATATTACTCACCCAGTTGCTGTTGCTTGTATTCTTGCTGAGATGCGCTTGGACCATGAAACACTTATGGCAGCGCTACTTCATGATGTGATTGAAGATACTCCAGCGACATTTCAAGACATAGAAGAATTGTTTGGCACCACCGTCGCCGGTCTCGTTGAAGGTGTATCCAAACTAGACAAGCTCAACTTTCGCGACAAAAAAGAAGCTCAAGCAGAAAACTTCCGCAAAATGATCATGGCGATGGTTAAAGATATCCGTGTCATTTTGATAAAACTGGCAGACCGCACTCACAACATGCGCACGTTAGGGTCACTTAGGCCCGATAAGCGTCGACGCATTGCACGTGAAACCCTTGAAATATATAGCCCGTTAGCCCACAGGCTAGGTATACACCACATTAAAACAGAGCTTGAAGAGCTTGGTTTTGAAGCGTTATATCCCAACCGTTATCGTGTTATTAAGGAAGTCGTCAAGGCTGCTCGCGGTAACCGAAAAGAGATGATCCAAAAAATTCTCTCAGAAATTGACGGTAGGCTAACTGAGGCAGGTGTTCCTTGTCGCGTGAGTGGCAGAGAAAAACATCTTTATTCCATCTATCGTAAAATGCACCAAAAAGAGCAACGCTTCCATTCCATTATGGATATCTATGCTTTTAGGGTAATTGTGAAAGATGTGGATACTTGCTACCGCGTTTTAGGTCAGATGCATAGTTTGTATAAACCACGACCGGGGCGTATCAAAGACTATATTGCCATCCCTAAAGCCAACGGCTATCAATCGCTACATACCTCTCTGATAGGGCCACATGGTGTTCCTGTCGAAGTGCAAATTCGCACAGAAGACATGGATCAAATGGCTGAAATGGGCGTTGCTGCACATTGGGCCTATAAAGAGCAAGGTGAACAAGGTACTACTGCACAAGTTAGAGCTCAACGTTGGATGCAGAGCCTACTTGAGTTGCAACAAAGTGCAGGTAGCTCATTTGAATTTATTGAAAGCGTTAAATCAGATCTATTTCCGGATGAAATCTACGTTTTCACCCCTGAAGGCCGCATTGTTGAGTTACCTACTGGTGCCACACCTGTTGACTTTGCCTATGCGGTGCATACAGATATTGGTCATGCTTGCGTGGGCGCGCGCGTTGATCGCCAACCTTATCCACTTTCGCAATCCCTTACGAGTGGTCAAACTGTCGAAATTATTACCGCACCAGGTGCACGTCCAAATGCGGCTTGGCTCAATTTTGTTGTCAGCTCAAAAGCGCGAGCTAAAATTCGCCAGTTATTAAAAAACTTAAAACGTGAAGATTCTATTAATTTAGGTCGTCGTTTACTCAACCATGCGCTAGGGGCAGGAAATAAACTCACTGATATCCCTCAAGCCAATATTGATGCAGAATTAGCCCGTATGAAGCTGCATTCTATCGATGATTTGCTTGCTGAAATTGGGTTGGGTAATGCCATGAGTGTGGTTGTCGCACGTAATTTACAAAATAACCCACAAAATACACCGGGAGAACAGGCCGTTGTCGAAAGCCGCAATAAGCTATCCATTAAAGGAGCTGATGGCGTTCTTATTACTTTCGCAAAATGTTGCCGTCCAATTCCCGGTGACCCAATTGTTGCGCATATTAGTCCTGGAAAAGGACTGGTTATCCATCATGAGTCTTGCCGCAACATCCGTGGTTACCAAAAAGAACCCGATAAATTTATGGCTGTTGAATGGGATAACGACACCGATGCCGACTTTATCGCGGAAATTAAAGTCGATATGATTAACCATCAAGGCGCTTTAGCGAATTTAACTGCCGCTATTAATGACGCTAATTCAAGTATTCAAAGTATGAATACAGAAGAGAAAGATGGCCGAGTATATTGTGCCTTTATCCGCCTTACGACTAAAAACCGGGTTCAACTGGCAAACGTAATGCGGAAAATCCGTATTATGCCTGACGTTCTACGTGTCAGCCGAAACCGTAATTAATGACCATACCTAATTAATAACTATGAATGAACGCCGCTATCGCCGCATTTGCCAAATGATGGCGATGCGGCAGCCCGACCTAACTCTCTGCCTCGAAGAAATTCATAAACCGCATAATGTTTCTGCCATTGTACGCAGTGCCGATGCCGTAGGGATCCATCAAATTCATGCTATTTGGCCTGACCAACAGGTCAAACTGTCCGTTTCTTCTGCTGCTGGGAGTAATAGCTGGGTTAAAATTATTTCACACACATCCACCGAAGAAGCAATTTCCCAAATAAAATCACAAAACATGCAGGTTTTGGCAACTAACTTGTCGGAACATGCCGTTGATTTTCGTGAAATTGATTATACTTTGCCAACTTGTATTATGATGGGACAAGAGAAAACAGGGATTTCACAACAAGCCCTCGCATTGGCTGATAAACACATTATCATTCCAATGGCTGGCATGGTGCAATCTTTGAATGTTTCCGTCGCTTCTGCGTTGATTTTATATGAAGCCCAAAGGCAACGGCAGCAAGCAGGTATGTACGAGCGTGAACATTGTCTACTCTCACCTGATGAGCAACAAACCTGGTTATTTGAGGGCGGTTATCCTGTACTGGCTGAAGTTGCTAAACGTAAGGGACTTCCTCGCCCATTTATCAATAACCAAGGGCAAATTGAAGCTGATGACACGTGGTGGACGCAAATGCAATTAACCGAAAAAATGAAAAGACGGCAGTTTGGTTAAATAAAAGGAAAAAACATGAATAATGGGCTACTTGATACCATTTCACTGACTTCATTGCACGGAATTGGAGCAAGCCAGTCAGAAAAAATGCGTAAAATCGGTTTGAACACCGTTCAAGACCTTCTTCTGCATTTTCCTTTGCGCTATGAAGACCACACCCGTCTATATCAAATAAAAGATCTCCTACCCGGTACGACAGCAACGATTACGGGTGAAATACTGCAAACTAAAGTCGTATTTGGCCGCAAAAGAATGATGACCAGCTTAATTTCCGATGGCACAGGCAACCTCACTTTACGTTTTTTTAATTTTTCAGCGGCAATGAAAAATAACTTAGCGGAAGGAAAACAGGTCACTGCCTATGGGGAGGTTCGCAGAGGAAATACAGGGCCAGAAATCATTCACCCTGAATATAAAGTTTCGCAAGATACTAGCAATATCAGCTTACAAGAGAACTTAACACCCGTTTATCCAACCACTGAAGGTGTTCGCCAAGCGACTTTACGTAAAGTCATGGAACAAGCACTAGGATTACTCGATAGCGGAAATATCAAGGAGCTATTACCGGAGGAACTTAGCCGGGGTATGATAAGCTTACCAGATGCCATTCGCTTATTACACAACCCTCCCCCGAATGTTGCCTTGAGTGAACTTGAAAAAGGACACCACCCAGCTCAAAAACGGCTAATCCTCGAAGAGTTACTCGCTCACCATCTCAGCATGTTAGCCATCCGTGCAGGCAACGAACGCCTATATGCCGAGCCTTTAGTGGCAAGTGGCCAGTTAAAATCTCAGTTACTCGCACAATTACCGTTTTCACCAACAAATGCACAAAACCGTGTTGTTGGCGAAATTGAAGCGGACCTCGCTAAAGACGCCCCTATGATGCGATTGATTCAAGGGGATGTAGGGTCAGGAAAAACTCTCGTTGCAGCCTTAGCAGCCGTTTGTGCTATCGAGAATGGCAAACAAGTGGCTTTGATGGCCCCTACCGAAATTCTTGCAGAGCAGCATGCCAATACGTTCAAACAATGGTTAGAACCTTTAGGCATTAAAGTCGGTTGGCTCGCAGGCAAACAAAAGGGCAAGGCTCGTCAGGCACAGCAAGATGCTATTGCAAATGGAGAAGTTGCGATGATAGTGGGAACGCACGCTATTTTCCAAGAGCAAGTGAGCTTTAAAGCTCTGGGGCTTGTTATCATTGATGAGCAACATCGCTTTGGCGTTCATCAGCGGCTCGCTCTGCGTGAAAAAGGTGAACAACAAGGGTATCACCCTCATCAATTGATCATGACCGCTACGCCAATCCCACGTACATTGGCGATGACAGCTTATGCAGACTTAGATACCTCTGTCATCGATGAACTTCCTCCAGGTCGAACGCCTGTCTCCACTGTCGCCATTCCGGACACTCGCCGTAACGATATTATTGAACGCGTTCGCCAAGCTTGTATTGAAGAAGGCCGCCAAGCCTATTGGGTCTGCACACTCATTGAAGACTCTGAATTATTAGAAGCACAAGCGGCTCAAGTGACTTGCGAAGAGCTCGCACTAGCATTACCTGAATTGAAAGTAGGGTTAGTTCATGGTCGAATGAAACCCGCTGAAAAACAAAGTATTATGGCAGCTTTTAAAAGAAATGAAATTCAGCTGCTTGTGGCAACAACGGTCATTGAAGTCGGCGTTGATGTCCCTAATGCAAGTTTAATGATTATAGATAACCCTGAGCGCCTTGGCTTAGCTCAATTGCACCAACTAAGAGGACGAGTCGGCCGTGGAGCTATCGCATCTCACTGCGTATTACTGTACAAAACCCCGCTAACCCATACCGCGAAACAAAGACTACAAGTGTTGCGAGACAGCAATGACGGCTTTGTTATTGCACAAAAAGATCTCGAAATTCGTGGGCCTGGAGAATTATTAGGCACTAGACAAACAGGGAATGCAGAATTTAAAGTCGCTGATTTATTACGTGACCAATATATGTTGCCAGAAGTGCAACGCCTTGCACGCCATATTCAACAAAATTACCCCGAGAATGCGCAACAGCTTATTGAGCGTTGGTTACCTGAGCGAGAACAATACAGTCACGCTTAAATCTTATATCTTCTTTTTATCCGTTCCTTAAAATGAAAATTGCCGTGAATATTTTCACGGCAATACCTGCTTTACTTGATTTATTATTAAATAAAAACTACCCAGCAATCGTTGGGAATATTGGCAACATTAAATACAATTTAATAACTATCGCATTAACAATATCAATAAAGAATGCCCCAACCATTGGTACCACAAGGAACGCAAGATGGGATGGACCCAACCTATCCGTTACTGCTTGCATATTCGCAATCGCTGTTGGTGTAGCTCCAAGACCAAAGCCACAGTGACCTGCGGCTAAAATAGCAGCATCATAGTTTTTGCCCATCACACGGAAAGTGACAAAAATAGCATATCCCGCCATCACACAGGCTTGTACTGCAAGAATGACAATCATTGGAATTGCTAATGACGCCAATTCCCATAACTTCAAGCTCATCAAAGCCATCGCTAAGAATAACGATAGGCTGACGTTCCCCATAACAGAAACGGCGCGGTCAAACACGCGATAGAAGCCAAGGATAGAAAGGCTGTTACTTAAAATCACCCCAACAAATAATACACACACAAATTTAGGTAACGCGAACACCGTGTCAGCGAGCTGACCTGCAATAAAGCTCCCCACCAATAGGCAAATAGCGATCAATGCAATAGTTTCAATTAAAACCATTGAAGTGATCATGCGGCCAGATTGTGGCTTTTCAAATGCAGTTGGAACGTCTTTATCATCTTCAGCCGTTCCAGGCGTTGGGATATTACGCGTTAGAAAACGTGCAACAGGTCCACCGATTAAACCACCAAGAACTAGCCCAAATGTAGCACAAGCCATTGCAACTTCTGTTGCACTTTGGAAACCATAATTTTCAGTGAAAATTTTCCCCCATGCCGCACCAGTTCCATGACCACCGGATAAGGTAATTGAGCCAGCTAACAGCCCCATGAGAGGGTCTAATCCCAATAATTCAGCAAGAGCAATCCCTACTGTATTTTGGACAAGTAATAAACCGACAACCACAAAAATGAAGATAAACAATGCCTTACCACCAGCCTTCAAACTAGCAAGGTTGGCATTAAGACCAATTGTGGCAAAAAATGCCAGCATCATAGGTTCTTGCAGTGATAAGTCAAAAGAAAGGCTCCAGTCAAATAATTGTTTAAGCAATAAAAGACTAAAAGCAACTAACAGCCCACCCGCAACAGGTTCAGGGATTGTATATTTTTCAAGAAAAGGGACTGATTTGACCAGTTTACGCCCAAGCAATAATACTAAGGTAGCTGCTACCAGTGTACCGTAGACATCGAGATGATACATTCACGTACCTCGTCTGTTGTTAAAATTATCAAAAACTAGTAAGACGTTAATTTCTTCCTTAAAACGCCAAAAGCAGGTTATAGGATTAGAAAAAAAAACTGTTATAAATACAAGTTAAAAGATATAAAAATGTGACAACCTTATTTAACATTGATCAATATTTTTTACGCGCAAACGATTGCTTTTTAAAATCCTCGCATTACAATGCGTTTTTTGTTGGCGAGAAATGAAAGCAATGAATACTGCGACGTCTGAAAAGCAAACTACTGAAGCGACCATACAAACGCAAAGCGAACTCATCTACAAATTAGAAGACCGCCCACCGCTACCGCAAGCCTTGTTTGCTGCCGGGCAACATCTTCTAGCGATGTTTGTCGCAGTTATTACCCCTGCAATGCTGATTTGCCAAGCTTTGGGGCTACCAGCCCACGACACTCAGCGCATCATCAGTATGTCTTTATTTGCCTCCGGTATTGCTTCTTTAATTCAAATTCGCGCGTGGGGCCCTATTGGCTCAGGCCTGCTTTCGATTCAAGGAACCAGTTTTAACTTTGTTGCACCTTTAATTATGGGAGGTGTTGCACTCAAGCAAGGTGGTGCTGATATCCCATCCATGATGGCAGCTTTGTTTGGTACTTTACTCGTCGCCGCACTCACTGAAGTCATTCTTTCGCGCTTCTTGCATTTAGCACGTCGCGTTATCACACCATTGGTCTCTGGCGTGGTCGTGATGATTATTGGATTGTCCTTAATTCAAGTGGGATTAACGTCCATTGGTGGTGGCTATGGTGCTATTAGTGACAATACTTTTGGTTCCCCTGATTACTTGATTTTAGCGGGGATTGTATTAGCCGTTATTATCCTCTTGAATCGCCAGAAAAACCCTTACTTGCGCGTTGCTTCTCTCGTCATCGCGATGGCGGTTGGCTATATTGCCGCTTGGTGGATGGATATGTTGCCAAATGCGCAACCCGTGGAAGCCAATCAGCCAATTATTACTGTCCCTGAGCCTTTTTATTATGGCTTATCATTCGACTGGAACCTGTTGATCCCATTAATTCTTATTTTTATGGTGACTTCTTTAGAAACGATAGGTGATATTACCGCCACTTCTGACGTATCAGAACAACCTGTTCGTGGCCCTTTATACATGAAACGAATTAAAGGTGGCGTACTCGCCAATGGTTTGAATTCAATGGTTTCTGCGGTATTTAATACTTTCCCTAACTCTTGCTTTGGGCAGAACAACGGTGTTATCCAATTAACTGGGGTGGCAAGCCGCTATGTCGGCTACATTGTCGCTTTAATGTTGGTGTTATTAGGGTTGTTCCCTGCCGTTGCGGGCTTCGTGCAACAAATTCCCGAACCTGTGCTGGGCGGAGCAACCATTGTGATGTTTGGTACCATCGCCGCTTCAGGTGTAAGGATAGTCTCTCGCGAGCCACTCAATCGCCGTGCAATTATGATTATCGCCCTTTCTCTCGCAGTGGGTATGGGCGTTTCACAACAACCTTTGATTTTACAATTCGCACCTGACTGGCTAAAAACATTATTTTCTTCGGGGATTGCTGCGGGTGGTTTAACTGCAATTGTTCTGAATTTAGTCTTCCCTCTCGAAAAATAATCTTTCATTCTAGCCGCCAGTGTTGAACATTCTGGCGGTTTTTCTGTATGCTATCCTTAAATTGTCGCTATATTAGACGGTTTCTTTTTGTGTCTATTCGTCCACAAACCAAAGGAGCAGTAAACTGTGAAATGGTTAATCAAATTTACTACCTATGCACTTTTGTTACTGCTGCTATTGTTTATTTTTACTTATATCGGGCTACAAACCCGTTGGGGTGCATCCTACTCCAGTCAATTTTTAAGTAAATTTACCGACTACGATATTGATGTAGGAATTATGGGACATGAGTTTTCTAACCCCGGTGAATTCATTTTCCAAGATGTTAAATTAACGTCTAAAAACAGTGATCTCTCTTTAGATTCACGACAAGTCGTAATTGATGTTAATTGGCGAAATCTATTTAGCGGTACGGCTATCAAACGTTTGGTTATCACTCAAGGAACATTATCGACAACCGTCTTACCAAATACGGTGCTGTTCCCTATTTCTGCAAATATTTTGCAATTTGAAAATAGCCAAATTACGCTTAAAAAAGACAACGATACTGTGCAATTCACTGGCTTCACGGGAGGAATTACCCCTTGGAAACCAGCCGAAAAATCCCCTTTTGGTTACGGTGATTTTCGATTTACCTCTAACCAATTAAAATTCAATGGCCTTTCCTTCAAGAATGTTGCCATTACCGGTAAATTGCAGCAGCAAGGAACAGAAATAAGCCAAGCAAGTGCCTACTTAAATAATGGCTATATTGCGGGTGCTGGGAAGGTACTTAGCGATGGCTCTATCATGGTTGACTCCCTCACCATGAATAAAGTCGGCTGGGAAAATAATGTTGATTTCGATTCACTATTTGATGCAATAACGAGTGAAAAATCGCTGCAGGTCAAACAAGTAGAATTAACCAACGTTGATATCCAAGGAAGGGATTGGGCACTTTCTGGCTTAAGTACCGAAATTGACCAACTCAGCTTCTTAAGAGGAAGCTGGACTAATCCCAAAGGCAATATTAGCTTTAATGTCGACCAATTCGTCGTAAAAGACCAGCAACTGAGTACCTTAATTGGTGAGCTAAGTATCAATGGCGACAGCCTTAATATCAATAAGTTATCGGGTTACTATAATAAAGGTGTCTTTAATCTCAGTGGGTCTTGGCAACGTAATGATCAAATACTAACCATTGACGAAGGTAAACTCGCGGGTATCTTATATACCTTACCTGAAAATTGGTTGTCCTTCTTCGCAGAACCAACCCCAACGTGGTTATCTGGTTTAAACATCAAAAAGTTCACCCTTTCTCAATCACTTTTGATGAATATCCAGGCACAATTTCCTTTCGAATTGACCGCTCTAAGCGGCAATATCGAAAATGTCGATTTGATTAAACAAAAACAGTGGGGAATTTGGAACGGTAAAGCGACATTTACTGCAGATAGCGGCACAATCAACCAAGTTCTCGTACGCCGGCCATTTATTGAAGTACGTCAAAGTGGTAAATCCTCAGCGGCGGTGAGCTTAACGGTCAGTACCGATAAAGGCATCAGTAAAATTGGCTTGCTGGTAAAGCAAGAACCGAAAAAAGTTCCCTTTTTACTGAGAGCATCAGGTTCTAATATTGACCTCGTTGATTTAAATCAATGGGGTTGGGCAGGCTTCCCCGCTCAAGTCATCGGTGACTTTGATGCAACATTACAAGGTGATTTGCTCGCCCCATCAGTGGAAAAAAGTTTGAATGGGGAATTGATGGCCATACCATTGCAAGGTAAACGTCTATTCCGTACTGTTGTGAACGGGGTTGTCACCTCTTCAGTAGAGTCCGAAACCGATTTGCAGCCTACTGAGCCTTCTTTGGCAGAACCGCTCCCCGCACTTAGCAATTAATAAAAACTGTCAATTCATAGAAATACAAAAGGCAGGTCAATCGAACCTGCCTTTCTTTTTTAATATTCAATGGGTAACTTTACTTGGCTGTTTCTACAGGTAACACCATATAAACACCGCTGAATACAGCGCCTACTTTACCATCAGGGTTACTAACCTCAACGTTCAGTTTTACTCGCGCCTTGCTACCTCGCGCTAAGCGGTCAAGGTCACCGCTCATATTGGCTAAGTCCGCAGTTGCTGTCGGCCTACCGCTTACTGGCTTACCATAACGAATACTGGCATCGACCAACACAATATCACCACCAAGCTGGTGTTCTTGCATTAATAGCCAAATCAGCCCCCACCCTGTTAGGGTAGCTAATGAAAATTGGCTCCCTGCAAATATGGTTTCATGAGGGTTTTGGTTGCCCGCTTCTGGCATGGTGGTAATAAAACGAGTTCCTGTGTATTGGTCGATTCGGACACCCATTTTTTCACTCAATGGAATATACTTATACCAGGCTTGTTGTAACTCGCCACACCAGTCTGGGCGATGCAGAATTTGGTCTAATGTCTCAATGGGTTTGATCATCAAGTAATGGCGCACTGGCGTTTTTAGCTGCCCTGCTACTTGCCCTCGATTTTCAAACCCCATTTTATTGAAAAATGGAACTGCTTCTTCACGAACGCTTGATACAATGCGTTTTACCCCTTCTTGCCGAGCAACAGATTCCAGTGCCATGATAATCAACTTACCAAGCCCTTTTCCCTGCATTGCCGGGTTAACGGCTAAGAAACGAATAGCGCCTTCGTTGTCAGCATTAATATACAAACGACCAATGGCAAGAATACGGTTTTTATCATCGACGACCATTTGATGGTGTGCCGTTAAGTCATAGCCATCTTTTTCAGAACCTAGGGGTTGATTAAACGGTTTTCGCAACATTTCCCAGCGAAAATGGTAATAAGTTGCAAATTCAATATCGTCTTTCGGTGTACGTAAATGGTACATCGCTTCCCCCTTTAAAAATGGACTCACACTTGTAGCCAGAAGGTGACAGGGCCATCATTGGTTAAATTCACTTGCATGTCAGCGGCAAATTCACCCGTTTGTGTTTCAACCCCTTGTTGGCGACTTTGTTCAACAAAGTATTGATACAAAGTATCTGCCCTTTCAGGTTCTGCCCCCCCTGAAAAACTAGGCCGCATACCTTTTTTGGTATCAGCTGCTAAAGTAAATTGAGAAACCACCAGCAAGCTACCACCTGCTTGTTGAACATTGAGATTCATTTTCCCTTGTTCATCACTAAAAATACGGTAGCCTAATACTTTTTCACACAAACGTTTGGCTTTCTGTTCATCATCATCTTTTTCAACACCAAGCAAAACCAGCAGCCCAGCATTTATTTGCCCTACTATTTTCTGATCAACAACCACACTCGCATGAGTGACTCTCTGGATTAATGCAATCATGATGACTCTTTACAAAAAGATGGAGCAACGTTAGCCGTTGCCCCACTATAAAATCAGGATATTATTCAACTTCTGCACTAAAATCGTAAGTGCGGAAATATTCAGGAATGGTGTCTTTATTCACAACATGAATACTGCGAATACCAAGGGCTTCTGCGGCTTTTATATTTTCTTCGACATCATCAAAGAAAATAGCATCTGCAGCATCAAACTCTTCGGATTGCAGTACATATTTATAAATTTCAGGGTCAGGCTTACGCATGCCTAAATCTTGGGATAAATATAAGAAATCGGAGGAAGCTGCAATTTCTGGGTAGTGTGCTGGCCAGTAGTCGAGATGTAGACGATTAGTATTCGATAAAACGACCACTCGGTGCCCTTGTTCACGTAGGCGTTCCATAATGTCAATAACTTCAGGTCGTAACGAAATAAAAATAGCGTGCCAGCCTTCAGCAAAGTCTTCAAAGCTTAGTGTAATGTCCATTTCTTCACAAAGCAGCTCAGCAAACTCGATGTCTGAAATTTTTCCACACTCATGTAATTGAAAGATATTACCAAAAGTAAAACGTGATTTGATTTCTTCACTTGATGTGCCGCTGAGTTCAGACCATTTATCAAATACACGATTAAAGTCGATATCAATAATCACATTACCCATATCGAAGATATACAGCATAAATTTTCCTCATTGTTATTCACTAAATTTACTTTAATCATTATTCGGGCAACTGAACAGCCCTAATTAGTGATAATTCACGTTATTTTGTCAATTTATCGATTAAGCAATCCACACTTAGCGCAATTAATGAGCAGAAAACCAGCCGATTTATTCTGTTACCGAGAAAACGCTTTTTATCCCAAAGGTGCTATTTCACACCACACTCTCGGTTTTTGATACTAAATGTTAAGTCCCACTATCGGCTTTTTGCATAATGGCTTGTACGTAGCAAGTTACACATAAGCAATGTGAGCTGATATCCATGCATTATCAGTAATAAATAAATCTTAAAATATAAAAGCCAGACTATGAAAATAGATAAAACAATCTCTTGGCCGATTGCTATTCTATGGGGAAGTTTATTTTTAATTCCATTAATTAATTATTTCCCTCTGAATTTCAATATCGACCTTACAACAAAAGTTATTGAACATTTTCAATCCGCCACTCTAATTTTTTGTGTCTTTTTCACTTGGTTTTATATGAGATCATTACAGCAAAAAAGTCAGGGAATGAAATTATTTTGGTTATGGGCAACTATCTGGTGGGTAACATTATTTGGCAGAGGAACAAATTGGGGACGAGAATTTTTCCCTAATCTGGATCAAACTTATTTCAGGCTAATTTCTATTACCTTGATTAGCAGTTTAGTTTTGATGCTATGTGCTTCACCATTAAGAAAAAGTATTGTTTTTCACCTAAAAAACACAGCTATTCCACTTTGGAGCCTACTACTAACCCTGTGTGCTTTTTTAATTTCAGACAGTGTTGAACACCATAGGTTTCTCAGTTCAGTTTTTCTATATCATTCTGAACTTCAAAGCCTTATCGAAGAATTGTACGAAATCCCTTTAATTTTCGGACTATTTATTTCATCACTGTATTTTATGAAAAAAGATAAGCCTTTATAAATAAGTAAGGCGCCGAAAGGCGCCTTACTACACTCATAACTACAATAAAGTAATAAACAACATTACATCATGGTAATTAGTCTTCTTTAGAACGGTTTGCACGGCGGCGATCGTTCTCAGTCAAATGACGTTTACGCAGACGAATAGACTGCGGAGTCACTTCAACTAATTCGTCATCATCAATGAACTCAAGAGCCTGTTCCAGAGTCATTTTAATTGGTGGTGACAGTGTCGTTGCTTCATCAGTACCTGACGCACGCATGTTAGTCAGTTTTTTACCAGTTAAGCAGTTAACAGTTAAGTCGTTAGAACGTGAGTGAATACCAATGATTTGGCCTTCATACACTTCAGCACCGTGACCCAAGAACAGCTTACCACGGTCTTGCAGGCTGTACAGTGCATAAGCAACCGCTTTACCTTGTCCGTTAGAGATCAGAACACCGTTTTGACGGCCACCGATTTCGCCTGGACGAACATCATCGTAATGGCTGAACGTTGAGTACAGTAAACCAGTACCTGATGTCATTGTCATGAACTCAGTACGGAAGCCAATCAGACCACGGCTTGGAATGACGTAATCAAGACGTACACGGCCTTTACCGTCTGGCATCATGTCACGCAGGTCGCCTTTACGCTCACCTAATGCTTTCATGATGTCGCCTTGATGCTGTTCTTCAACGTCTAACGTCACTTGTTCGAACGGCTCTTGTTTACGACCATCGATTTCACGAATGATAACTTTTGGACGAGATACGGCTAATTCGAAACCTTCACGACGCATGTTTTCAATCAGAACAGATAAGTGAAGCTCACCACGACCAGAAACGCGGAATGCATCTGGGTCTTGAGTTTCTTCAACGCGTAGTGCAACGTTGTGAACCAATTCTTTATTCAAACGGTCAAGGATCTGACGTGAAGTCACGAATTTACCTTCTTTACCACAGAATGGTGAGGTGTTAACACAGTAGAACATGCTAACTGTTGGCTCATCAACCGCTAATGCAGGCAGTGCTTCAACGCTACCGACTTGGCAAATGGTGTCAGAGATATTCAGTTCACCCAAACCGGTCAGAGCAACAATGTCACCCGCTTCCGCTTGTTGTGAGTCAATACGCTCTAAACCTAAGTGAGTCAGAACTTTACCAATTTTACCGTTACGAGTTTTACCTTCGCTATCGATAACCGTTACTTGTTGGTTAGGCTTAACAACACCGCGTTTGATACGACCAATACCGATAACACCTAAATAGCTGTTGTAATCCAATTGCGAAACTTGCATTTGGAATGGACCATCGATATCTACCGCTGGTGGCGCAACGTGTTCCACGATAGCTTCGTACAGTGGAGTCATGTCTTCAGCCATGTTTTCGTGGTCAAGACCAGCAATACCGTTTAATGCAGATGCATAAACGATAGGGAAATCGAGTTGCTCATCCGTTGCACCTAAGTTCACGAATAAGTCGAATACTTGGTCAACAACCCAATCAGGACGTGCGCCTGGGCGGTCAACTTTATTGATAACAACAATAGGACGTAAACCGTGGTCGAACGCTTTTTGCGTTACGAAGCGAGTTTGTGGCATTGGGCCATCCATCGCATCAACAACCAGCAGTACGCAGTCAACCATAGACATAACGCGCTCAACCTCACCACCGAAATCGGCGTGACCTGGGGTGTCTACGATATTGATATGATAACCATTCCATTGGATAGCGGTATTTTTAGCAAGGATAGTAATACCACGCTCTTTCTCCAAGTCATTGGAGTCCATAACACGCTCATCAACAGTTTCACGTTCACCGAACGTGCCTGATTGCTGCAATAATTTACCAACCAGTGTGGTCTTGCCATGGTCAACGTGAGCGATGATGGCGATGTTTCTTAAATTTTGAATTGACAAGGATTTTTACCGTTTAATTGACAGGAAAGGAATATGCTTACTGAGCCGTTATTCACACCCAAAACATACTTTCTACGTTAATTTGCTGTTATTTTACACGTTTTTCCGCACAAGTGGAATAAATGTGAAACCCATCACTGTATAAAAAGTTTTTAACGAAAAAACATTCAGTTGCGTAACAGTGCCAGATTCCCTCACAAAATAATGAGCATCATCTCTGCGAAACCACGAAGTGACAGAATAATACGCTAAAAACTTAATATTAGCAGCCCAAAAAAAGAACAAAAAATAGACTTTCTTTCTTAACTACCAGTTTAAATATCTTTTTGCATTATTTAGATATATCTAAATTGACTAATTAGATATATCTAAATATAGTAAAACCAGAAAACAAATTCGATATATCTAAAGTTACAAACTAAGGAGTAACTATATGCTAATTAAATCTTGTCGTCATGTATATTATGCACGCCATGATGAAAATCAACATGGCCATCGCGGTGGATGTTGCCACAATGAAGGCCGTCATAGTCACGAACATTGCAACCACGGAGATGACTATTATGGTGATGACCGCCATGGGCACGGTGAACACTGCCACGGTGAAGGCCGTCATGGTCGTGGACACGGTGAACGCTGCCACGGCGAAGGCCGTCATGGACATGGACATGGTGAACGCTGCCACGGCGAAGACCGTCATGGTCGTGGACATGGTGAACGCTGCCACGGCGAAGGCCGTCATGGACATGGACATGGTGATGACCGCCAAAGAGGTCGTGGAAGAGGTAAAGGCCTACGTCGTTTATTCGACCATGGCGACCTTCATATTATGGTACTTTCGTTAGTCGCTAAAAAACCAAGCTATGGCTACGAAATTATCAAGGATATTCAAGAAGCCTCAAATGGCTTGTATGTGCCAAGCCCGGGTGTTATTTATCCCACTCTAACCCTGTTAGAAGAACAAGGCTTCTTGGAGTCTCAGATTGTTGAACGTAATCGAAAAAGTTTTACGATTACGCCGGAAGGCTCTGATCATTTAGCTCAAAATAAAGAAATTGAAGCGGTTATTGCTCGCAAACTGGCTAAAGCACGTGATATGCAACAAGGCAGTAATTTAGCAGAAGATATTGAAATGGCAGTCAGTCGTTTTAAAGCTTTATTACGTCACAAAATGGTTTTAAAACAACTAAACGAAGAGCAGACACGCCAAATTGCCTCCATCATCAATGATGCAGTAAAACAAATTGAAGAAGTGAATACATTATTAACTAATAGCGATGAAGATTAATGTAGCTGTCTGGCATTAAACCACCTCATTTCTTTTTTATCCGGCCAACCTTATGCTTTAACAGAGCGCAATGTTGGCTTTTTTATTTGAGCTCCACTCGCAAATGCACTAGATCAGTGCAAAATAGTCATTTCATGCACCAATATAGTGCAACACGTCCAATACAACATGATGAAAATCCCTCGTCCTCACGTAACAATCAGTATTTGCTATAATTAAAAAGTTGGCACGCTTTTCGCTTATCTATTTATAGAGCGCGTACTAACCACTTTTATATGACTAGCACGCCAGACAAACAACAAACACACCCTCAAAAATAGCTTGTGATTTGTTGATTAGACCCGACCAGGAGAGCCGAGATGTCCGCTGAACATGTTTTATCGTTAATTAAAGAGCACAATGTTAGATTTATTGATCTGCGTTTTACCGACACTAAAGGTAAAGAGCAACACATCACTATCCCTGCTCACCAAGTTGACGAAGACTTCTTTGAAGAAGGCCAGATGTTTGATGGTTCATCTATTGGTGGCTGGAAAGGCATCAATGAGTCAGACATGGTATTAATGCCTGACGCGTCTACCGCGATGTTAGACCCGTTCTTTGCCGATATCACATTGATTATACGCTGCGATATTTTAGAGCCGGGCACAATGCAAGGTTATGACAGAGACCCACGTTCAATTTCAAAACGCGCAGAAGATTTCCTGCGCTCTAGCGGGATTGCTGATATCGTTCTCTTTGGACCAGAGCCTGAATTTTTCGTGTTTGATGACATTCGTTTTGGCAACAACATGCACGGTAGCTACTACCATATCGATGATATCGAAGCGGCATGGAATACAGGAACCAAATACGAAGGTGGCAATAAAGGCCATCGCCCTGCAGTAAAAGGCGGTTACTTCCCCGTTCCACCGGTTGATTCATCACAAGACTTGCGTTCAGCCATGTGTACCACAATGGAAGAGATGGGCTTAGTTGTTGAAGCTCACCACCATGAAGTAGCGACCGCAGGCCAAAACGAAGTGGCTACCCGCTTTAATACCATGACCAAAAAAGCGGATGAAACTCAGATTTATAAATATGTCGTTCACAATGTTGCCCATGCATACGGCAAAACAGCGACCTTTATGCCAAAACCTTTAGTGGGTGATAATGGTTCTGGTATGCACTGCCATATGTCTTTATCTAAAGGTGGTGTGAACCTGTTCGCAGGTGACAAATACGGCGGTTTATCAGAAATGGCGCTGTACTACATCGGCGGTATTATTAAGCATGCACGTGCGCTGAACGCATTTACTAACCCAACCACTAACTCATACAAACGTTTAGTTCCGGGCTTTGAAGCGCCAGTCATGTTGGCATACTCTGCACGTAACCGCTCTGCTTCGATTCGTATTCCTGTGGTTGCGAGTACGAAAGCACGCCGTATTGAAGTTCGCTTCCCAGACCCTGCAGCTAACCCATATTTAGCGTTTGCAGCCCAGTTAATGGCGGGTCTTGATGGCATCATCAATAAAATCCACCCTGGCGATGCGATGGACAAAAACTTATACGACTTACCACCGGAAGAAGCCAAAGAAATCCCAACAGTTTCAGGTTCTTTAGATGAAGCGTTAGCCGAATTAGATAAAGACCGTGAATTCTTAACCCGTGGTGGTGTATTCACTAATGATGCTATCGATGCGTATATCGAATTAACCCGTGCCGACATCCAACGTGTTCGTATGGCACCACACCCTCTCGAATTTGAAATGTACTACAGTGTGTAACACGCCGTTCCACTGTTAGTCTTTGTTGCCGTGAAGCACTTGCCCCATCTTTCGATGGGGCCTTTTATCTCTAAGGTACTTACGCAACAAAAATCAAATATCGGTTGTTTGGTCTATCAGGTATAATGCACCAAAATAGTGCAGGAGCAACATTACATGAAAACCGAACACTTGCCAGCACCGGAACATATTCTCGACTCTCTCATTAATAGCGTGCTAATTTTGGATTACGACTTGGTTATCCATTACGCCAACCATGCTGCACTCCAGATCTTAACCCAAAGCCAGCGCAAGCTATATGGTACGCCTCTCCCCCTGTTATTCAGCTATTGTTCACTCAATGATGAACTGATGCTCAATAGCTTAAAAGAAGGCCATAGCTTTACCGAAAATGAAGTCACTTTAGTGTTTAACAACCATTCTCATGTGATGTCGTGCAGCGCCCAGCCTTTTTCAGAACAATTTATTTTAGTTGAGCTTTCACAATTAGATAGCCAGCGACGTTTGAGCCAAGAACTCGCACAAAATGCCCAGCAATTGGCTGCCCGCGAACTGATCCGTGGACTTGCTCACGAAATCAAAAACCCTCTCGGAGGTTTGCGAGGCGCTGCGCAATTGCTATCTAAAGCGTTGCCTGACCCACAATTAAATGAATATACTCAAGTGATTATCGAACAGGCCGACCGCTTGCGAGCATTGGTTGATCGGCTACTTGGCCCTCAATATCCGGGGCCGAAAACACAGCAAAGTATTCATCATATTATGGAAAATGTAACGCGGTTGGTGTCATTAGAAAAGCCCGATAATGTAACACTAATTCGTGACTATGACCCAAGCCTGCCCGAATTAGAGTATTACCCAGACCAAATCGAGCAAGTGCTGCTAAATATCACCCGAAATGCATTGCAAGCCCTCGCCGAAACGGGAGGCTATATCACTTTGCGTACACGAACGGCTTTTCAAGTCACATTGCAAGGTGAACGTTATAGATTAGCTGCACGTATTGATATTGAAGATAACGGCCCCGGTATTCCATTGGCAATTCAGGATACGTTGTTCTATCCCATGGTCAGCGGACGACCTGATGGCACAGGGCTTGGCCTGTCGATTGCTCGCAGTTTAGTTGACCAACACGCAGGAAAAATCGAATTTACCAGTTGGCCGGGCCACACTGAGTTTTCCATTTATCTGCCAATTAAGAAATAGGAGATAACCATGACGCAGGGAAAAATTTGGGTGGTTGATGATGATAGCTCCATCCGTTGGGTACTTGAGCGCGCATTAAATAACGCTAACTTTGCTTGTACCTGCTTTGATAGTGCGAATGCAGTGCTCAGCGCATTAGAAAACTCACTCCCTGATGTGTTGTTATCAGATATCCGTATGCCAGGAAAAAATGGTATTGAGCTACTAAATACCATTAAACAATCGCACCCCCTTTTACCGATTATTATCATGACCGCACACTCTGACCTTGATGCTGCCGTGAATGCCTACCAATCAGGTGCTTTTGATTACTTGCCAAAACCTTTCGATATTGATGAAACCGTTGCCTTGGTCGAACGTGCACTGAATCATAGCCGTGAACAAAACCATGCAGGCCGTGAAGCTAAGCAGCCTGCCCCTACAGTCTCTTCGACCATGATCGGGGAAGCACCAGCGATGCAAGAGGTTTATCGCATTATTGGCCGTTTATCACGCTCATCAATTAGTGTGCTTATTAATGGCGAATCAGGAACGGGAAAAGAGCTGGTTGCCCACGCGTTACATCAACACAGCCCTCGTGCCGACGCCCCTTTTATTGCATTAAATATGGCGGCTATTCCCAAAGACTTAATTGAATCTGAGCTATTTGGCCACGAAAAAGGCGCATTTACTGGGGCGACCCAAGTACGTCAGGGCCGATTTGAACAAGCTAACCATGGGTCATTGTTTTTAGATGAAATCGGCGATATGCCCCTTGATGTACAAACTCGCTTGTTACGTGTTCTGGCTGAAGGCCAATTCTATCGTATTGGGGGTTATACCCCAGTCAATGTGGATGTACGGATTATTGCAGCGACCCACCAAGATCTTGAAAAACGAGTTAAAGAAGGCTTATTTCGCGAAGACTTATTTCACCGATTAAATGTCATTCGAGTACAATTACCACCGCTACGTGAGCGCACTGAAGATATCCCACGTCTCGCCGATTATTTTCTACAAAATACGGCAAAAGAACTCGGTGTCGAGGCTAAGGTTCTTCACCCCGACAGCGAAAAAATTCTTCAGCGCTATTATTGGTCAGGTAACGTTCGCCAATTGGAAAATGTTTGCCGTTGGTTAACCGTGATGGCAGCAAGCCAAGAAATTTTACCGCAAGATTTGCCCGATGATTTACTTGAAGAGCACCCACAACAAAATGCAGTGGTAAAATCATCGCAAGCTGATTCCATGCCAACACAATCATTGTCATCACAAAATCCTATTTCTGCAGCTCAGTGGTTTGAATTACTTGAAGAGTGGACTGATAACGCATTAATGGACGGTAAAGAAGACCTTTTTTCTCAAACCATCCCCCTACTTGAACGTACCATGCTAAATTGCGCGTTAAAATACACCAATGGCCATAAGCAAGAAGCTGCCCGTTTATTAGGCTGGGGAAGAAATACCCTAACCCGTAAATTAAAAGAGCTAGGAATTGAATAACTTCAAATGTTCACTATCATATTAAGATAATGTACGAAGTAATTTATTACTTCATACTTATCTTAATATTAAATAATTCGACCTTGATATTCAGGAATTAATTATTGATTTTACTATTCCAACACCAATTAACACAAGGAATAATAAACAAAATAAAAAAAAGATATTGCAAGCAGAAAGCTTATTATCACCTGAACAGAATTTCAATTTATACAAGTAGCATTAATACAAAAATAACGTCGTTTATAGGAAATTTATAACAATGAACACTGTAGCTTAAACGTATCTATAAATAAGAAACTTCTTATGTAGCCTTAGCATAATTAATTAAAATTAAGGCTACTCAATTGAATTTAATCGAAGATATTCAAAGGGTAATTTAATGTTTTCTGAAAACCGAGATTAATCACCCTGCAATTTTCATTCATATCCTGAATGGTAATACCCTTTATTTATTCAAAAAATGAAATAAATAGCACTTTTAGACCTACGAAATTCGATAGTTATACTATTATTTCGTTTTACAATAGTACAAATAAAACATTCTTCAAATGTGGTCTGATGTGCCAGGGCCTTATAAACCCAAATAATCACCATATGAGAGAAAAATTAAATTTATCTCCCACGTTATAATTATTCTTAGTTTTATATCGTTATTTCACTTTAGTAAAAAACTCACCTAAAAATATATTTACCTTAAGATAAAATAGCACTTCAATTATTCTCCCATACGGTGTTAACTTAATTAAAAAAATTAAATACTTCAAAATTTAATTATATTTTACCAAATTTTACAAAACTTGTTTATTTTAAAAAATAGTTTCAAAATACTCTCCAATTGAGTAATTGGTAATTCCACCTACTCAATGAAAAATAAATAATTATCTTTTGGAGAAAAACAAATGAAAAAAAACTTACTTGCATCATTAATTGCTGCAACCTCAATCTTTGCTGTTAATAATGCATTAGCTGCAGATGGTACTATCGACTTTACCGGTGAAATCATCGACCAAGCATGCGAATTAGCAGCTGGCTCTGATGCACTAAAAGTAAACTTAGGACAAGTATCTAAAAAAGCATTACCAAACGCAGGAAGTACAGCGGCAGCAACTAAATTTACCATTAAATTAATTAATTGCCCTGCTACAGTAACAACGGCTTCAGTAAAATTTGATGCTGATTCTTATATTGGTGATGATGAAGTTATTAAATTAAAAGAAGAAACTGGCGTTGCAACTGGCGTTGGAATTCAAATTACTGATGATACGAATAAAATTGTTCCATTATTTACTGCCTCTAAAGCATATCCATTACAGCAAAATGTGGAAAATAATTTAGATTTCAGAGCGCGTTATATTGCTAAGTCTGACACAGTGACTCCTGGTCCTGCAAATGCGACAGCAACTTTCACAATCAATTATAACTAAGTAATAAATAAGGTTTAAAAGGACTTAAGCCTTATCTAATAATAATCAATGGTGGTATTATGAAATCTATTATCTATATTTTCATTTCCTTACTTGCACTAATAAATACTGCGAATGCTGGTGTTATTATTGGTGGAACCCGTGTTATTTATAATGAGGGAAACAAAGATGTCAGCATCAGCGTAGAAAATCCAGATAAAATCCCTTATTTGATTCAATCTTGGATAGATAATATCGATGAAAAAAAACAGTCTGATTTTTCTATCACACCACCATTATTTAGGCTAAATGCAGATAGAACTAATGCGCTTAGAATATTTTTAACCGAAAATAAATTACCTAATGATAGAGAGTCATTGTTCTGGTTAAATATAAAAACTATTCCAGCAACAGAAAGAACAGAAAACTCATTACAAATTGCCTTTAAAACGCAAATGAAATTAATTTATCGCCCTAAAGCATTAAAAGATGTTAATTTTATTGAAGAGCAAAAAAAATTAGTGTGGTCTAAATCTGGAAATAAAATTACGGTTAAAAACCCAACACCTTATTTTATGAATTTCCAGAGCATCAGCTTTAATGGAACAAAGGCTAATGATGTTTCTTATGCGGCACCTTTCTCAAGTGCGACTTTCGAGGTTAATAACTCAAATACTAATGGAACAATTAAATGGGAAGTTATTAATGATTATGGTGCAGCACCAGAAGCACTCGAAAAGAAAATATAAAACTATAAAATAAGTTGGGCTTTATCATGAAAATAAATAAAATATCTCTAGGCCTACTATTATATTTAGGCTATACCGCATCGCTATATGCTGAAGAAAAAACAGAAAATAATGTCTACTTTGATCCTGACTTTTTAGAGCTACCGAATAAAGATTCGGTTGATTTGTCACAGTTCGAGAATAATGAGCAATTAGCCGGTGACTACTATGTTGATATTTATGTCAACACCAACTTAATTGGTGCTAAAAATCTTAAATTTGAAAAAAATAGCCGTAACCAATTAGTTCCATGTTTATCACTTGCTGATATTAAAGAGTTTGGTATCAAAACAGCGGAATACCCTGAATTACAAACCGCAGGAAGTCACTGTGTAAACCTTGCAGCGATCCCTGATGCCACAAGTAATTTTGAGTTTGATTCTCAACGTTTATATTTAAGCATCCCCCAAATCGCATTGGATAGAAACCCAAGGGGTTACGTTGATCTAGCTAATATTGATAATGGGATCAATGCACTGTTATTAAATTATAGCTATAACGGGTCGAAAAATTATGATCGTAAAAAAAATGGCTCAGATAATACATCCCATTATGTGAATTTAAGACCCGGTTTAAATATTGGAGCTTGGCGGTTACGGAATTACACCACATGGTCAAGCAATACTGACCAATCTGGTAAATGGGACACCATTTATACCTATGCATCACGTGGCATAAATAGTATCAAAAGTCAGTTAACCTTGGGGGATAGTGTCTCACCTTCGATGGTTTTTGATAGCGTGCCATTTCGCGGAGCTCAGCTTGCGACAGATGATGATATGTCCCCTGAAAGTTTGCGCGGCTATGCACCCGTTGTACGCGGGATAGCGCGTAGCAACGCACAGGTGACGATCCGCCAAAATGGTTACATTATCTACCAAACCGAGGTGGCTGCGGGCCCTTTTGAAATCAATGACTTATATCCAACAGGGGGAAGCGGTGATTTGCATGTCACCATCAAAGAATCCAACGGTAGCGAGCAATATCAAATCGTTCCTTTTGCCTCATTACCTGTATTGCAACGTGAAGGATATTTTTCTTATAGCGTAACGGGCGGGGAATACCGCGCTTATGACAGTAGCATTGATAAAACAAAATTTGGCCAATTTACCTTAATCTATGGTCTACCGTATGGTATTACCGCTTATGGTGGTAGCCAAGTGAGTGAGCATTACCAATCTTACTCCATCGGCGCAGGCCAAAACCTTGGGCGATTTGGTGCGTTATCCATTGACGTTACCCATGCAAATTCAACGCTAAGTAATGACGTTAAGGAAAAAGGCCAATCATACCGTTTCCGCTATAACAAAAATATCAACGATATTGGTACTAATATCGCATTGGCTGGTTATCGTTATTCCACTAAAGGTTTTTACAGTTTAGCGGAAGTCTTTGACGGCTATAGAAATACAAACTATATCCCTGAAATTGAACGCCGCCGTAATCGCGGTGAGATCACCCTCAGCCAAAACTTAGGGGATAACTTTGGTTCAATCTCTGTAGGCTATATCAATGAAGACTACTGGAATAGTGACCGTAAAACTCAGTCTGCCACCGTGGGTTATAACAATAGTTGGCAAGGCATCAGTTATAGTTTGAATTATACCTATAATAAAAATACTAATAGCTACTCATATACTTCCGGTAGCCGTACGAAAAGTGAAGATGATCATCAGCTTGCCTTCTCTGTCAGTGTGCCATTTACCGTGTTTGATAACACCTTCTATTACAACTTTAACAGTAATAGTAGCAGCAACGGCCCAAGCACAGGCAGTATTGGGCTTTCCGCTTCACAACTTAATAACCGCTTAAATTGGAGCATGCAGCAGGGTTTCACCACTCAAGAACAAGGTACGAGCGGTAATATGAACGCTTCTTATAAAGGCCAATATGGTGAAATTTCAGGTGGAACAGGCTATAGCAAAGACAACTATAACCTCTATTACGGTGTTAATGGTAGCTTAGTGGCTCACTCTGGCGGTCTTGTGCTCGGTCAACAATTAGGCGAAACCGCGGCTATTGTTGAAATCCCAGATGCAGGTGATGTACCAGTATTAAACCAAGCAGGAGTTGTCACTAATAACCAAGGTTATGCACTCGTGCCTTATGTCACGGCTTATCGTAAAAATGTGATTGATATTGACACTTCTGAACTACCTGAAAATACGGAAATGGAGTTAACCAGTCAAAGTGTTGCACCAAGCCGTGGCGCTCTGGTGAAAGCTAGCTTTGCGGCGAATGTCGGGTACCGAGCCATCATGATATTAACCTTTGCTGATGGTAATCCCGTACCTTTTGGTGCTCAGGCGATATTTAAAGATAACCCACAGCTAAATAATATAGTGGGCAATGATGGCGAAATTTATTTATCTGGTTTAGCTGAAAATGGTAATTTTATTATTCAATATAACGATAAACAACAATGCCAAGTAAAATATAACTTAGCAGGTATATCGAATTATATGGGGTTATATAAAACAGCAGCGGTTTGCCAATAATAAAGAGGTCAACGATGAATCATCTTACTTATAAATCAATATTAGCTGTGAGTAGGAATAAAAAATGAAAAAAACATCTAAAAATTTACTTTTACTTGGCTGCTTAATATTCAGTGGGGATTTATTTGCTGCTAGCACAGTGGCATTGAATTTTACCGGAAATATTAAAGCCGCAACTTGCAATATTACTGGTGGGAATAATATTGATATTGACCTAAAAAATATTTCTGCTGATGTCTTTAAAAATACCAATTCAGGTTCTCCATGGAAAAACTTTAATATTAGTCTCAATAATTGTTCTCGCTATATTAACCAAGTAAAACTGACATTTAAAGGAACGGCGGATACCGCGGATGTAGCAAGTTTATACAAAAATCAAGGCACAGCTAAAAACCTAGCCGTACAACTACAAAACGGTAATGGAACAACTGCATTAGGTAACCAAAAAGTATTACAAGTTCCGACAAATGGGCAAGCGAATATTAATATTCCATTACGTACACGTGCCTTTAGCTCATTAGGTAATGCCACACCAGGAACCATTTCCGCCAATATTACGGCAACAATTACCTATTTATAAAAGAGAGAATAATATGAGACAGTTAATCCTATTACTATCAATAATGAGCTGTTCTTTAACTGCATTTGGGCTAACAGCAAATATTAAAGTACATGGTGTCGTTATTGCTGCTCCTTGTGAAGTCGAAAAAAATAATTATTTAATTGATTTGAAAAAAATTAATATTTGGAATATCAAAGATACTCAGAAATCTCCGTGGGTTAATTTTTCCGTGAAGCTAAAAAATTGCCCTGTCGGTACCACTATAGCTGTAATGAAAATATCTGGCACTCCGGATGCAACAGTCACGGAACATTTTATTAATAATGGTACGGCGAAAAATGTGGCATTAAATTTAGCCAATACTACCAATAAAACAACAATAAAAAATGGTGATACGATTACTGCGAATGTTAATACACAAACACGAAATGTTGAAATTCCTCTGTCTGCAAGAGTTTCAGGATATGGAAATGGTATGGTTGCAGGCTCATTTAAAAGCCATTTAGAATTTACATTTACTTATCAATAATCAAATATAATTTCTTATTATAATCACACACACCTTAATAGGAGATAATGATATGCCTAGCCACTACCCTATCTCAAAAATAATTGGCAATAAAATCACTTATTATCGAAAAATGAAAGGAATGACATTAGAGAATTTATCTAAAGTAGTAGGAGTGAGTGAACAACAGCAATCACGATATGAGCGTGGTATTAATCGAATTAATATTGATAGGCTTTATCATTACTCTAAGATATTTGAAATTGATATTATAGATTTTTTTATTTTCAATTCTAGGGAGATCAATGAGATTGAGTATACAGAAGAAAAACATTTAATAAAAAAAGTAAATGTTAAGGATATTTTATGACTAAAAAGAAAATTTTACTGGTAATAATAGGCTCGGTTTTTGCTTATTCTGCATATACACAAGCAGCCTGTATTCAAAACCCGAATTTACGGAATGTTGTAGTTAATGTACCTACGAAAACCTATTCACTGCAATATGATGATACTGGAGCACGAGACCTCGATACTATTCGAGTCAATTTTAAAGGCTCACAAGTCAATACATTTTCAGGCCCAAAAAGTAATGGCCAATGCGGTGATGCCTATTTACATGCTGACTATGTGAATGGGTGGGTACCAAACGGTAATAAAATTGCAGCCAGTAATATACCAGGCATCAGCATTCAAGTAAAAGCTATGGAAATTGGTTTCTTGAACACACGTTATGGGCCACCAACATTAGCTAACCCTGCTGCTTGGGGTATTCCTAACCCATATTGGACTATTACTATCAAAAAAACAGGGCAGGTCACACAGGGGGGAAATTTAAAGGCTGGCCTTGTGGGAAAATTAACACAGCACAATCCAGCGCCACATAACAGTACTTGGAATTTAACATCATTGAATATTCCAGCGGGTGCTATCAAGATTAATGTATTAAAGTGCTCAACAAAAGCGACAAGTTACAATGTTAACTTAGGGACTTGGTATGATACTCAGTTTAAAGCTATTGGCTCTACTAGCAATAGTGTCAATATACCCATTACATTAAGCTGCGCTGCAGGCACTAATCTAAAAGTGACAGTGACAAGCAGTGCTGGGTATGTTGATACTAATACAGGGAAAATTAAATTGTCTGGACAAGGGCAAGCGACCGGAGTCGCCATTCAATTATTAGATAGAAACAGCACCCCAATAAAGCTTAATTCAAAGTTTACTTTGCAAAATAACGTTGCAGGTGGCGACTATATTTTTAATTGGAAAGCTCGATATATTAAAACTGCTAATAATATAACCGCAGGAACTGCAAACTCGACCGCGTCGGTTAACATAAGATATGAATAAATAGCATTCAACATTAATCATAAAAAGAGGTTAATTTATTTATAATTTGATTTTTATTGCTAATATTAAAGAATATGAAAGAATAATTGATAAATAGCAAATTTACTATTTAATAAAAGTGGTTAATATAGGTATATAATCTTTACATAGTGTCTAGTTAGCAATAAAAAATATAATTTTAGGAGTCTATATGTCTTATTCAACATCTCACCTAATTGGTAAAAAAATACTTTTTTATCGAAAAACGAATGGGCTTTCAATTAATGAACTATCAGAGGTTATTGGCATCAGCCCACAACAGCAATCACGATATGAAAGGGGTATAAATAGAATAACGTTAGATAGACTGTTCCAGTATGCAACATATTTTGAGATTGATATTCAATCATTTTTTCAATCCATTGATATTTAATAAATTAAGTAATAATACATAACACTAGAAAAACAAATTACATTAATAATATTTAATTATATTCACATTGCAATATTAAATAAGTTAGAGAGAACATTATGAAACGAAAAATATCTAAATCTGTCGGTTTAAAAATAAGGTCATTAAGAGAAAGTCACGGAATGAGTGGTAAAGAATTAAGCATACTATTAGGTATTAGCCAACAACATCAATCACGCTATGAAAATGGTGAGGTTAATATTCATGTCGATACCATTTACCAATTGGCACAAATATTTAATGTTTCGCCGACCTATTTCTTTACTGAAACCATTACGGATATTAATAGTACAGAGCTCTCTGTTAATAAAAAGAATTATTTCTCGGCTGAAGCTCTGGTATTTTAACTTCTAAATATGAGCATTATATTATGCTAGTAAATTAAATATCGGTGCTATTTCTATTAATAGTATAGCACCGACTTATTGTTCTTTTTTAGACTCATCCACCAACCAATTATGAAATATCGCCATCGCCGGTGTCATGGCTCTCGATTTTAAACGACTTAACCAATATCCACCTAAAGTCACAGAGATATTAAAAGGTTGAATTAATGTTCCAGCACTTAATTCATGGTTGAACATACAACTTGGCACCAAGGCTACACCGTCGGTTAATAGCGCGGCTTCAACCATCAAACGCGATGAATCAAATACAGGCCCTTTGACGCGCCATGGTTCCACTTCTGCGGCTAAAAACCATTTCTCCCATTCATCTTTACGATATGAACGCATTAACTGATGAGATTTTAAATCTAATGGATGTTGTAGCTGATTCGCAACTTTCTCTGAACAAAGCACAGTATGCGCAGTAGAAAATAGTGGTGTATTTTCTACTAGTGGCCATAATCCTTCACCAAAACGAATAGCAAAATCAACGCCTTCAGCAGCTAAATTTACTACATTGTTATGGGTCATAATGCGTAAATCAATATAGGGATATCGTTCAGAGAATTGCGTTAACCTTGGTAATAACCAACCCACCGCAAATGTACCGACCACTGAAATACTTAAAGCTTCTCGATAATGGCCATCCTCAAATTGCAGTAATAGTGACTCTATTTGGTCAAAAGAGCGGCTCAATACAGGTAGCAACGCGAAGCCTTCTTCGGTCAATGCTAGTCCTCGAGGTAAGCGAATAAACAGTTCTAGCCCCAATTGCTCCTCTAACAGCCTAACTTGTTGACTGACAGCGGCCTGAGTGACATTCAATTCTATTCCGGCTCGTGTAAAGCTTAAATGCCGTGCGGAAGCTTCAAATGCCCTAAGTGCATTGAGGGGTAGCCGATGACGATAATTTTCTGCCATAAGATTTTCTTTTACCTCATCGAATTTTATATCGTTTTAAATGATGCTTGAAAGCATGCATACTATTTTTCAACCACGGACTACCCGCTGAAAATCGTATATTAAAGCACTTTTAATTCACAATGAAGTGCTTTCCAGTTCCTGTTAGCAATAACTTAAACTTGTACTTATTGGAATAACTCTATGAAAATTTTTTTTCGTCAGGGGCGAATTTTTGTTGCCCTTAGTTTGGCTTTAACCACCCTATCCGCTAATGCATTCACACAAAAGGACGTGGATAATATTATTAAACCGCTAATGGAAGAGAAGCAGATCCCAGGCATGTCTGTAGCAATCTCTGTTGATGGAAAACACTATATTTATCATTATGGTGTGCAGTCTAAGCAAAGTTCAGTCCCTGTCAGTGATGAGACTTTATTTGAGATAGGTTCTTTATCTAAAACGTTTACTGCTACACTCGCAGCCTATGCACAAAACCAAGGAAAACTCGATTTTTCGCAAAAGGTAAGCCACTATCTTCCTGAATTAAAAGGGTCTGCTTTCGACCAAGTGACAGTAATGAACTTGGCTACACACACTTCCGGTTTATCGTTATTTGTGCCTGATAGTATTACGAATTCAGCGGAATTAATCCGTTATTACCAGCAGTGGAAACCGACCAAAGCCATTGGGCAATATCGCTCTTATTCAAATCTTGGTGTGGGATTACTCGGTATCGTTACAGCAAAACAACTCAAAATGCCCTTTGAACAAGCGATGGAAAAATTGATGTTGCCTGCACTTGGATTAAAACATACTTATATTCATGTGCCTAAAAACCAACAGAAAAATTATGCCCAAGGTTATAATAAGAACGATCAACCCGTTCGTGTGACACCACAAATTTTAGATGCTGAATCTTATGGTTTAAAATCTAATGCTAAAGATCTAATTCGCTTCTTAGATATTAATATACAAACGAAGAAAGTCGCTAAACCGTGGCAGGAAGCCGTAGAGAACACACATACGGGGTTCTACATGACCGATTCATTTATGCAAGATATGATGTGGGAAAGCTATTCATGGCCAGTATCTCTTGCTCAATTACAGCAAGGTAACCGAGATGAAATGGCGCTCACACCGCAAAAAATTGAAGCTATCCATCCTGTAATGCCACCTGAAACTCAGGCTTTTTACAATAAAACAGGTTCAACCAATGGTTTTGCAGCCTATGCGGCATTTATTCCTGAAGACCGAATCGCGGTGGTGATTTTGTCCAACAAATGGTATCCAATCCCTGACCGCATTACCGCGACTTATCAATTAATTGAAAAAATTAATGAATAGATTTCTGACTAAGATTAGATGCTCTAAATAGTTCGTTCTGTCGCTAGGCGTCGAAATGAAGACAGCGCGGGGAGCATACACGAAGTATGTGACCCGTGTGGCTGAATGAAGACAACAACGCGACAGGACGAAATATGAAGAGCATTTAGATGACGCGGGAAAACTGCCGCTGCCTCATCTGATTACGCAAATACACATCAAAACACATGCAAATATTACGAATAAGTAAACGTCCTTGTGGTGTCACTTTAATACCTTTATCTGTTATTTCAACCAGCCCATCTTCAGCCATTGGTTTCAGCAGTTCTAAATCTTCCTTAAAGTAAGATTTAAAATCTATCGGATATAACTCTTCGATTTGCGCGAAACTCAATTGGAAGTTACAGATTAAGGTTTTGATGACATCGCGGCGTAGACAATCATCATCAGTTAAAGCTAGTCCACGCCACAGCGCGTGACCTTGCTCTTCAACTTGCGCATAATAGGTTTTCAAATCTTTCTGATTTTGTGCGTAGTTATCACCTAACATACTGATCGCAGAAACTCCTAACCCCAGTAAATCACAATCTCCTTGGGTGGTGTAACCTTGAAAATTACGGTGCAGAATGCCTTCCCGTTGTGCCACGGCAAGTTCATCCTCAGGGCGTGCAAAGTGATCCATACCAATAAATTGATAACCATCTCTGGTGAGAGTCACAATTGTGTCTTGCAGAATATCGAGTTTTTGCTCCGCACTTGGTAAATCAGCGTCTTTAATTTTACGCTGCGCCGCAAATAAATTAGGTAAGTGCGCATAATTGAACACACTTAAACGATCTGGTGATAATTCAGCCACTTTCTTTAGGGTAAATGCAAAGCTTTCAGGTGTTTGTTTAGGTAAACCATAAATCAAATCAATACTTGTCGAGGTAAACCCCATCTCTTTGGCCCGTTTAATTAGGGCAAAAATAAAATCTTCGTCCTGTTCTCGGTTAACCAGTACCTGAACTTCTTTATTAAAATCTTGCACGCCCATGCTTAGGCGATTAAACCCTTCATGGCGTAAGTGGTCTATCATATCCAGTTCAATTTCACGCGGGTCGACTTCAATCGACATTTCCACATCATCCGCAAAATTAAAGTGTTTTTTCAATAAACCAACCAAATGGCTGACTTGAACTTTATCGAGATAAGTTGGAGTACCACCGCCCCAATGCATTTGCGTCACGATACGGTTTTTTAATAACGCTGCGCGCTGAATAATTTCTTTTTCAATTACTTGAAGATATTCATCGGCTTTATGTTTTTGGCGTGTCACTAATTTATTACAGCCACAGAAATAACAAAGTTTATGGCAAAAAGGAATATGAACATAGAGCGATAAGGGGCGATCAGGATAACGCTGCGTTGCTTGAACAAACGCATTCTCATCGTACTCTTGATTAAATTCCAAGGCGGTGGGGTACGAAGTATAACGTGGCCCTGAATAATTGTATTTTTGAATGAGAGAAAGATCCCAAACAATATTTTGCTCTGACATAACATTCCTCAATTGACCAAAAGCTCAAACTATAACGATGACTTCACTCTATTTAATTTGTTATTCGATGAGAGTGAAAATTTTATAACCTGCATAAGCATTATAGACTCTAAATATTTCGAGTTGCAGCTAGGCGACAAGTGAATGAGTCGCTAGGAGTATACATAAGTATATGACTAGTGCGAATGAACATAGTCAACAACGCTGCAGCTTTAAAATATGACGAGTATAAATATGTTAGAGAAAAGAGACTTGATGCAACATCAAAGAAAAGTGAGTTAGCAGAAAAAATAGCCAAATCCCCCGCTAGCGCGAGGGATCTTTTAAACGAAATTATTTACTTTTTAAGATGCGCATAATGTCATCAAGTTTTTCTTCGTCTTCTTCCTCTTCTTCTTCGCTATATTCAATACCGAGAATATTCATCAGCTCATCGATACGGTCTAAACAAGTATCAACATATTCTTGTTCTTGCGCCGTGATGGTTTCGCCATCTTCTAGGCGTGCCAAAATGCTATCTAAACGGTCATCGCTTTCCAGCATTTCCAGCTCTTTTTCTGGTGTCAGTTTTTCTTTAACAGCTGGCTGTTTTTTCTCAACCGCAGGTTTCGTGACCTGTTTTTCATCCACAATTAAAGGCACTGGCTTTTTGCTACCTAAACGTGGGTCGGTTGAAGTATTTTGCCCACCATTTTGCCTATTAGAAGCCTGTTCTACATAACGGCTGCCAGACTTATGACCGCGATGTTTTTTCTCACGCTTACGCTCACGGCCTTCCGCATTTATCTCTTCTTTAGTTTTACGGTATTTTTTCTTTGGCTTAGCAGCCGCTTTTTTTGGTGCATTCATGGTCTGATACCTTGATAAAGTCAGTTTCTGCTGCGAAATCTAGCAGGATCCCATAAAGGGGGAAAGCACTAGTTTGCAATTTCAGCGGATTTTTTACTCCACCCTGCCTTCGCAATAGTACTTTAATGATTATACCTTAAATAATTTTTGTTGCATGCAAGCAACAAAAAGGAAGAGCCATATGAGGGGGTATTAATCTTCTAAATAGCTTTACCTACAGAAAATGATCACTTAGTTGCCTAAACGTTCCAATGCTCTAAATAGCTGTATCGTCTGAGGACAGAAAATAGAGAGTCATCTTGAGCAATATTCTAAATAATTCAAGTTGTGGCTAGGCGCCAAACGAGGTTATCTCGGGGAGCATACACAAGTATGTGACCCGAGTAACCAAGTGTAGGCAACAACGCCACAGCTTGAAGTATGACGAAGATTAATGCGCTAAATAGTTTGAGCTGTAGCAAGGCGGCAAGAATTGCTAATCCCTAGGAGCATACAAAAGTATGTGACTAGGGTTAGCAAACGCAGCCAACACCGCTACAGTTCAAAATATGAAGCACATTTTAGGCATCGACTAGAATCATTTTGAGTAGGAACATCGCCGCGACTAAAATCACACACAAACCCAGATCACGCCAGCGTCCGGTACCAATTTTCATTGCACAGTAAGCAATAAAGCCCAACGCAATACCTTCAGTAATCGAGAAACTAAATGGCATCATCACTGCGGTAATAAATGCGGGTACAGACTCAGTTAAGTCATCCCATTTCACGCGAGTTAGGCTTGAAGTCATCAGCACGCCCACGTAAATCAAGGCTCCCGCAGTTGCATAAGCTGGCACCATGCCTGCAAGAGGTGAGATAAACATAGTCAATAGGAATAAAATACCAACGACAATCGCGGTTAAACCTGTACGCCCACCAACAGAAACACCTGAAGAACTTTCAATATATGCGGTGACTGAAGATGTTCCCATCGCTGAACCTGCGACAGAACTCAAGCTGTCTACATATAGCGCTTGTTTCATACGAGGGAAAGTACCGCGTTCATTGGTGATACCCGCCTTGTCAGTCACCCCAATCATGGTACCTGATGAATCAAACAAGTTGACTAGCATAAAGGCAAAAATCACACCGGATAACGCTAAATCTAAAGAACCAGAGAAATCAACCTGCCCCACGACACTCGTGATACTTGGCGGCATTGAGAATATCCCAGAATATTTCACATCTCCCAGAGCCAGACCAATCAAAGTGGTCACTGCAATAGAAACTAATACTGCGGCATGAATATTACGAGCTGCTAAGATGGCAATAATAAAGAACCCGAGAGCTCCCAGCCAAACATTATGGTGAGTCAAATTACCGATAGAAACTAGTGTATCTGGGTTAGCGACAATAATACCGGAGTTTTTCAGCCCCATCATCGCAATAAATAGGCCGATACCACTGGTGATCCCGACGCGAAGACTCAAAGGAATGTTGGCGATAATCCAATAACGTATGCGGAATAATGTCAGAATAAATAAGCCGACAGCCCCCCAAAATACGGCGCCCATAGCAACTTCCCATGAATACCCCATCGCCCCTACAACAACAAAAGCAAAAAAGGCATTCAAGCCCATCGCGGGTGCAACAGCAATCGGTAAATTTGCCAGTAGCCCCATTAAAATGCTACCAATTGCCGCAATTAAACAGGTGGTCACAAACACGGCTTTGATGTCCATGCCTGCAACTGAGAGTATTTGAGGGTTAACAAAGACGATATATACCATCGTCAGGAAGGTGGTGAAGCCTGCAACAACTTCTGTCCGTGCTGTCGTGCCGTGCTCTTGCAATTTAAAAACACGCTGAAACAAGCCCTGCGGTTGTGCCGAGCTAGAAGATTGATTACTCATTAGATATTGCGCCCAAAAAAAGTTTTTTTCGCCCTATACTACAATTAAAAACCACAAAAGAAAACGATTGCGTAAACTGCAAGGAGCCAAAATGTCCTAACTAACTGATACGCCAAGATGAAATAATAAAAATAACCCAAAATAGTGGAGTGAAAAAATGGTGGGTATTTCACCACCACTTTTGATTTAGGAAAGTGCTAACAATTTTTGTCGACGCCAAAACAATAAACGATGTTTCGCAGCCAGTTTTTGGGGTTGATGCTGTGCACTGAGCTTTTTCGCCACTCTATTCGCAATAATTTCTACCGCAAAGCACATCACAAAATAAATAAATGCAACGAATAAGAAAACTTCGAGAGGATAAACCATTTCACGGTTGTTCACTTGGGTTGCTAAGAAAGAAAGCTCCGCAACACCAACAACATAGGCTAATGAGGTGTCTTTAATCAATGCTACCCACTGGTTAATAAATGACGGTACCATCATGCGTAAGGCTTGTGGTAACACGATATTCCATAATACCTGCCAGCGGCTAAACCCCAAGGATAAACCTGCCTGCCACTGCCCTGCCCCTATTGCTAAAATGCCCGCTTTCACAGCATGAGCCAAATATGCGGAGGTAATCAATGCCAATGCGCATACTACCGTTGCAATACCCGGAATTTCCATACCCAATAAGATTGGCAACAGGAAATAGGTCCAAAAAATCAACATAATGACGGGAATTGCACGAAAAAATCCTAAAACTGCGGCGAACAAGTTAACCCAGAAGCCTCGTAGCATGGCTAAGGCTATTCCGCCCAATGTCCCTAGTACAATGGAAGCCGCACCAGCAAGTAAGCTAATGACTAGCGTCAGCGCTGCGCCTTCAAGTGGTCCATCAGGGAAAGTACCGAATAATAAATATTGCCAGTTCTGCTCAATAACTGAAAAATCCATTTTATACCCCCTGAGCCAAATTACGCTGCTGGCGCCACTGGCCCCACCCCTCCATTACTGCAATAATAGCAATGTACAATATTGTCGCCACCCCAAAGGCAGTAAAGGTTTGCAGTGTCTGGCTATCAACTTGGCGGGAGACATAAGACAGTTCTGCGACACCGATGGCCATCGTTAACGATGAGTTTTTCACCACATTCATATATTGGCCCAGTAGCGGAGGCATGGCGATTTTAACGGCTTGCGGTAATACCACTAATTTCATGGCCTGCCATGACGTTAATCCTAAAGCAAACGCGGCATATTTTTGCCCTTGGCGAACACCACGGATCCCAGCGCGAATTTCTTCGGCAATAAAAGGGACGGTATACAAGGTCAAACCAATAAAACCCGCTAAGAATTCAAACGACGGCCAACCCACGGTTATTCCAAATAAATGGATTTCATGGGGAGTATTTAGCCATTCCATTGCAGCAGAGGGTAAAATTTCACCGGAAGCAAAGTACCAAAAGAATAACTGCACCAACAAAGGCGTATTTCTAAAAATAGAGATGTAGATACTCACGGCCCAACGCACAGGAGCAATTTGACTATCCTTTGCTGATGCAACTATAAAACCCAATGCAGTGGCTGCAACAATGGTACAAATCGAGATCCAAACGGTGATCAAAAAACCGTAGCCAAACCATTCTAGATACTCGGGGGCCAATAAATGGGCAGACCAAAAATCACCACTCAAAAATTTTTCAAACATTGTTCACGACCTATTGCCTTCACAGCCTGTGATTAAAAACGCATCCCTTATAACCAAGAACCCCGCACAGAGTGCAGGGCTTCATATCACTGAATATTTACCGCTACCCGTTAAGACTGAGGCTGTTGCTCACTCAGTGGTGCAAATTTAAAGTCCCCACGTGGCTGTGCAGCTTTAGTATCTGGCCCAAACCAACGGTTATAAATTACCTCGGCTTTACCGTCTTTCTCCAGTTTCAACAATGTTTCGTTGACGTTTTCAACCAAACGGGTTTCACCTTTGCTTGCTGCCAATGCTTGGTATTCTTTCGTCAGGCTAAATGGGGAAATCTCAAAATCTGCTTTCACTTTTTCAGGTAAATTACCTAATAAACCAACCAGTTTCGCATCATCTTGTGTGATAGCTTGGACGTTGCCATTACGCAGTGCAGCGAATGCTTGCGGCGTATCATCGTACGAAATCACCTTTGTATCAGGGAAGCGTTCACGTAAAGTCACTTCCTGCACAGTGCCTTTATCTGCACCAATACGTAATGGTTTGATATCGTCAGGCGTTTTTAATACGCCTTTACGGGCAATAAATTTTTGGCCTGTCGCAAAATCAGGGATAGAAAAATCAACTTGTTTTGCGCGTTCATCTGTAATGGTGAAATTAGCGCCAATCAGATCAACTTTGCCCGAAGTCAGAAGTGGGATACGGTTTGCTGGGTTAGTGGGACGAAGCTCAAGTTTTACCCCTAAGCTATCTGCAATTTCTTGTGCGATATCCACATCATAGCCCGCTAATTTTTTAGTTTGTGGGTCAATAAAGCCAAATGGTGGATTGCTATCAAACACAGAAATGCGGATCACACCCGCTTGTTTGATATCATCTAATTTATCTGCGCTAGCGACATTCGCTGTCAGCGCTAAACCTGTAAGTAAAACAGTCGTTAGAATACGAGCTTTCATTGAACACCCCTGACGGTAAATTTTTGTAAATCGACCATCACACGCTATCAACTATTACTTAGCACTTGAAATAATATTAAATAATATATTTATAACCAAATGGAATATTAACGGAGACAAAAAAAAGCCACCTTGATAACAAGGTGCCCCAGACATGGTTAAACCATCAATAGACTCTTATCGAGCAAGAAGAAAGTCGGTAGAAGAGATTGAGACAAATGATTGGAGTTGTAGCTTAATACTCTAAATAGTTCGTATTGTGGCTAGGCGGCAAGCAAGGATATCTCGGGGAGCATACATCAGTATGTGACCCAAGTAGCCGAGTTCAAATATTAGAACCACAGCTTGAAGTATGACGAGTATTTAATACATTAACCTCATACATTAATACTCTAAATAGTTCGTGTTGTGGCTAGGCGGCAAGCAAGGATATATCGGGGAGCATACATCAGTATGTGACCCGAGTAGCCGAGCGAAGCCAACACCGCCACAGCACGAAATATGACAAGTATTCGAGTAATTATTTATTCGTTAGCATCTTTTCAAGACTATCCCCACCCACATGACGGAAATCCTGCCCCTTCACATAGTAGAAAATAAACTCACAGATGTTTTGGCAACGGTCACCGATGCGCTCAATTGAACGAGCACAGAATAGTGCTGTTAATACACTTGGGATCGTTCGTGGGTCTTCCATCATGTAGGTCATCAATTGACGTACGATGCCCTCATACTCTTGGTCAACTTTCTCATCTTCACGGTAGATACGAATCGCTTCTTCAAGATCCATTCGAGCGAACGCATCTAATACATCATGTAGCATTTGTACTGTATGACGGCCTAATGATTCCAAACTCACTAACAAGGGCTGGTGTTGATGAGAAAATTTTTCCAATGCGGTTTGACAGATTTTGTCCGCAACATCACCGATTCTTTCCAGCTCAGCAATCGTTTTTGAAATCGCCATAATCAGGCGCAAATCACTCGCCGTTGGTTGGCGTTTCGCGATGATTTTAACGCATTCTTCATCAATGGCCACTTCCATCATATTGACTTTATGGTCATTTTCGATAACTTCACGTGCTAGGGCTTCATCCTGATTATGCATGGCCGTAATGGCTTTGGTAAGCTGCTCTTCGACCAGTCCTCCCATCGTCATTAATTCAGTATGGATATGTTCCAGTTCAGCATTGAACTGCCCCGATATATGTTTGTTGTGATTCAGCGTATCCATCGTCGGCTCCATATCAACCGTAGCGGCCAGTAATATAATCTTCAGTTTGCTTCATTTCTGGGGTAGTAAACATTTTGTCAGTATGGTTAAACTCGACTAACTCCCCTAAATACATGAAAGCCGTATAGTCAGAACAGCGTGCTGCTTGTTGCATATTGTGGGTAACAATCACCACGGTGTATTCTGATTTTAATTCACTAATCAGTTCTTCAATTCGACCAGTTGAAATAGGGTCTAGAGCGGAACAGGGTTCATCTAGCAATAAAACCTCAGGGCGAATAGCAATACCACGAGCAATACAGAGACGCTGTTGCTGGCCACCCGACAAGCTATAACCACTTTGGTGTAACTTATCTTTGGTTTCATTCCATAATGCCGCCTTTGTTAACGCCCACTGCACGCGCTCATCCATTTCCACACGGGATAACTTCTCAAATAAACGCACACCAAATGCAATGTTGTCATAAATAGACATCGGGAATGGTGTTGGTTTTTGGAAAACCATTCCGACTTTTGCGCGCAATAACGCAATATCTTGTTTATCAGTCAGGATGTTTTGGCCATCCAGTAAAATTTCACCTTCTGCTCGCTGCTCGCCATACAATTCATACATTTTATTGAAGGTGCGTAATAACGTCGATTTACCACAGCCTGATGGGCCGATAAATGCAGTCACTTTATTTTTTTCAATGTCTAAAGAGATATTTTTCAGTGCGTGAAACTTGCCATAATAGAAGTTGAGGTCACGTACTTTAATTTTACTATTTGCAATATCGTTTGCATTAATCATGGTTTGCTTTTCTCTCTAAATCTTTATTTATCTGGCGCTTAGTGTTTTTTCTGTGCGAACACAACACGTGCAATGATGTTAATCAGCAGGACACATAGGGTAATTAACAGAACCCCAGCCCATGCAAGCTCTTGCCATTCAGAGAATGGGCTCATTGCAAATTTGAAGATTGTCACTGGTAAGTTGGCAATTGGCTCGCTCATATCTGTACTCCAGAACTGATTTGACAGTGAAGTAAACAGAAGCGGTGCGGTTTCCCCAGCAATACGCGCAATTGCAAGCAAGATCCCAGTGATAATCCCTGACACAGACGCTTTTAGCGTAATAGATAAAATCATTTTCCATTTTGGTGTACCAAGTGCATAAGCGGCTTCACGCAAGCTATCCGGAACTAATTTCAACATATTTTCAGTAGTTCGGATAACAATTGGAATTTGCAGCAATGCAAGCGCCACGACCCCAGCCCAACCCGAGAAGTGCTGCATTTGAGCAACCACAATGGTGTACACAAACAACCCTACAACGATAGACGGAGCTGATAATAAAATGTCATTAATAAAGCGGGTGACTGAAGCTAACCATGACTTACGGCCATATTCTGCTAAATAAATTCCCGCTAAAATCCCTAAAGGCGTACCGATAACTGTCGCCCATAAGATTAATAAACCACTGCCTACGATGGCATTTGCCAACCCACCACCTTCCGTATTAGGTGGTGGAGTCATTTCAGTAAACAGATTGAGGGACATGCCATCAATCCCTTTAGTGACTGTAGAAAACAAAATCCACACTAACCAGAACAAACCGAAAGCCATCGTTAACATTGAGATAAATAGAGCCATTCTGTTAACTTGGCGACGCCACGCTTGACGACGAGCTCGCTCTTTTTCATTCACTGCGATAGGTTGAGATATCGACATTTTAACGGCCCTCATTTTTCGCAAGACGCATGACCATTAACTTGGAAATCGCTAACACAATAAAAGTGATAACAAACAGGATCAGTCCAAGTTCCATCAAGGCCGAGGTATGTAAGCCGCTCTCAGCTTCCGCAAATTCATTTGCCAGTGCTGAGGTAATACTGTTTCCAGGCATAAACAGTGATGCGCTATCAAGTTGGTAAGTATTACCAATCACGAAAGTAACCGCCATGGTTTCACCCAGTGCACGGCCAAGACCTAACATCACTCCACCGATTACCCCATTGCGGGTATACGGCAGCACGATATTCCAAATCACTTCCCATGTTGTACAGCCAATCCCGTAGGCTGACTCTTTCATCATCACAGGAGTTTGTTCAAATACATCGCGCATCACTGACGCAATATAGGGAATAATCATAATCGCGAGGATAATCCCCGCTGCTAAAATACCGATTCCGAATGCAGGCCCTGAAAATAGTTCACCGACAATCGGCACACTCGACATCACATTACCAACTGGTTCTTGGAAATACTCTGCAAACAAAGGTGCAAAGACAAATAACCCCCACATCCCATAAACGATACTAGGGATAGCAGCAAGGAGTTCAATCGCGATACCAAGCGGACGTTTTAGCCAATTGGGAGCCAGCTCTGTGAGGAATAGTGCTATACCAAAACTAACAGGAACTGCGATAATCAGAGCAATTAACGATGTAACGATAGTGCCATAAATAGGCACAAGAGCACCGAATTCTTCCGCCGGAGCATCCCACTCTTTGGTCCACAAAAACGAAAACCCAAACTTCTGCATACTTGGCCAAGATGCAAAAATAAGGGAAATAATAATGCCTCCGAGCATTAACAAAGTGATGAGCGCGGCAATCTTTACCAGTGCACTAAAAATCACATCACCTGATTTGCTGGGAGCTCTAAATGCCGTTGTTTTCTCGGCCATGCGCTTTGTTCTCATTTCATTCCTGCTCTTTTCTACAGGATTGCGTTACAACGATGAGCGGGTAAGCTCTGTTCCTCAGCACTTACCCGCCATTTCCAACCCTAAGTGCACTTAGAAAACCTAAGTGCACCTAGAATAATGCTTTACCTTGGCTATCTTTAACTTCTGTTTTCCATGCTGCACGTACTGCGGTCACGACTTCTTGAGGTAAAATTGCGTAATCTAGTGCTTCCGCTTGTTTACCACCTTTATCATAAGCCCAGTTGAAGAAATCAAGAACCGCTTTGCCTTTTTCCGCATTCTCTTGCTGCTTGTGAACTAAGATGAATGTGGTTGAGGTTATCGGCCATGCATTCGCACCATCACGGTTTGTTAAATCTTGAGCAAAAGATTTAGACCAGTCGACTTTCTTCGCGGCTGCGCTGAAGCTTTCACCCGTTGGTGAAACCGCTTCGCCATCAGCGGAGATTAATTTAGTATACGCAAGGTTGTTCTGTTTTGCGTATGCATATTCAACATAACCGATAGAACCTGGTAGACGCTGTACGAAAGCTGCAACGCCATCATTCCCTTTACCACCTACGCTATTTTTCGGCCAGTTAACGGTAGAGCCCGCACCAACGTCTGATTTCCAGCTTGCGCTTACTTTAGCAAGGTAGCTCGTGAATACGAACGTAGTACCCGAACCGTCAGAACGTCTAACGACTGCGATAGCTTGGTCTGGTAAACTCACATTTGGATTCAATTTAGCGATTGCTGGATCATTCCATTTAGTGATTTTACCTAAATAGATATCACCTAATGTGTTGCCATCTAAAGTCAGTTGTCCTGACTCAATACCTTTTACATTTACAGCCAGTACCACACCACCGATAACAGTAGGGAACTGGAACAGGCCATCTTCTTTGAGTTTTTCATCAGTTAATGGGGCGTCAGAAGCTCCGAAATCAACTGTTTTTGCATTAATTTGTTTGACACCACCAGAAGAACCAATCCCCTGATAGTTTACTTTATTACCTGTTTCTTTCTGATAAGAGTCTGCCCACTTCGCATAAACAGGAGCAGGAAAGGTCGCGCCAGCTCCGGTCAGGCTGGTAGCAGCAAAAGAAGACATCGCAGTCAGAGATAAAGTTGCTGCCATTACGCTTGCTAAGGTGGTACGCGTCATTTTCATAATCCCTCCGGGGATGTATAGAAACAATCAAGTATAAAATTGTTGGGTGTATGTCACGGTAGGAAAAATAGGACAATTTAGTTACGACAATATGTCGTTTTTATGACAGTTTTATGACAATTGCTGATTTTTTCATTGGGGAGAAAGCAAAAATGAAGAAAAATATAATTTTAAATCTTAAACTTCAAACAGTTAAAAATTTACAGTTCCAAAACTGACGTCAAAAAGAAAAATGACAGACTGTCATAAAAGCGAAAAATATTTTTATCCTGCAACTATAAAGTCATACTCAAAACAATTTGTGTTGCAGCTAGGCGACCAGAGAGGATAGCTCGGGGAGCATACACAAGTATATAACCCGAGTAGCCGAACGCAGCCAACAACGCTGCGGCGTAAAGTGTGAAGAGTATTTAGTATTCTTTCTCTTTAAGAGGAAGCAACGCCCTAATCGCAAACCCGCCACGCTCACTTTTATGAATCTCGATGCTCCCTTCGTGAGCATCGACAATTCGGCGAATAATCGCCAGGCCTAGGCCTGTTCCTGTATTACTACGCGCTTTCTCACCTTGTACAAATGGCTGGAACAGGCGATGAATGTCTTCTTCTTTGATACCTGCGCCATCGTCTTCAACTTGAAACCAAACAAAATCTTCCGTTTTACCGCTACTGACCTTAATCCAGCCATTACCATAGCGGTATGCATTGACTATCATATTCGTAATAGCGCGTTTGATCGCCAATGGATTACCATTAACAATCATTGAGCCGGGCTCAAGTGCTGTTTCAATTTCACCGATGACATTGCTTTCTGAGTTCACCGCGTCCATTAAAATAGCGTTAAGATCACAGAATTCCATATCCATTTCTTGACCTGTTTTCAGGTAGGACATGAATTGACCGATAATCGCATCACACTCTTCAATATCTTTATTAATTGATTCCGCCAGATAGCTATCTTCTGGGCTCATCATTTCTGTTGCTAAACGAATACGGGTTAAAGGTGTTCTTAGGTCATGGCTTACCCCTGCCATTAAGACAGTTCGATCGTTTTCTAAGGTTTTAATCCCTGCTGCCATGTGATTAAAAGAACGGATGGCGGCCCTAACCTCTGTGGCGCCTTTTTCTTGCATTGGGGGTAAAATTACCCCTTTACCAACTTCACCTGCATGATACTCCAATTCAAGTAACGGCTTGTTTTGATAGCGTATATACAACCATACCCCGGCAAAAATGGTGAGAAAAATCGTTAAGGTATAGCGAAAAACCAGGGAGAACTGATTTTGACCAATTTCAGTCAGAGGAACTCGCACCCAGATATCAGGTGCGAGATAAGACGTTAGCCATAGAATGGGATACTCTCGGCCTAGTTCAAGATGAACACTCGCCTTACCACCAATATATTCGGACATATGTTCGCTTAGAAAATCATACTCTTTTGCCCAGTTCAGCCCTTCTTCCATTGCCGCTGAATGTGCATAAAAGGTAATCCCTAATTCATTGTAGATTTTCTTACGCAACGCGGGAGATACCCGCACTGAGGTTCCATCTTGTAGAACCATTTTCTCTGTCATTAATGTTCTTACTTCGTATGCCAATACCTTATTGAATTGTTGTAAGCTAGGCATCACAACAAAATTCAACACGACCATATAACTGGTTACGAGGCTCGCAAACAGTAAGGCTACAAATAAAAATAACGAGCGAGAAAATGTACTACGCCTTGAGAACCTCAGTCGCTTCATGCTTTACTTCCATCCGGAACAAACACATAGCCCAATCCCCAAACCGTCTGAATATAACGAGGATGTGCTGGGTCTTCTTCAACCATGCGACGCAAACGTGAGATTTGAACATCAATAGAACGTTCCATCGCACTGTATTCACGGCCTCGCGCTAAACTCATTAGCTTATCACGAGACAACGGTTCCCTTGGATAAGAAACCAACACTTTTAACACCGCGAATTCGCCGCTGGTTAATGGCATATTTTCATCACCTTGGAACATTTCTCGTGTTCCAAGATTTAATTTAAATTTACCAAAAGTAATTATCGCATCATCTTGAGATGGCGCACCCGGTAATTCATTAGCTTGACGGCGTAATACCGCACGAATACGAGCTAGCAATTCCCGTGGATTAAAAGGTTTTGGAATATAGTCATCTGCACCGATTTCTAAGCCAACGATACGATCAACTTCTTCACCTTTCGCTGTCACCATAATAATAGGAATTGGGTTATTTTGACTACGTAAGCGACGGCAAATCGATAGACCATCTTCACCCGGTAGCATTAAATCTAAGACGATCAAATGAATAGATTCCCTTGTCAGGATTCGGTCCATCTGTTCAGCGTTTGCGGCACTCCTTACCTGAAAACCCTGCTCAGTGAGATAACGTTCCAGCAGTGCACGTAAACGCATATCATCATCGACGACAAGCACCTTATAACTTTCCTGCATTTTGTAGCCCTCAAGATGTGCATCTTTCAAATTATTTTTTTAATGAATGTAAATAAAACAATATTAATGCTCACTAATTTACCACTAACGTAGGATTTAATGAATCATTTTACTCTTCAGGTAGTTAGTGGGTGGTAGCTTATTTCTAACACAAAATAAGTCACCTGCCCTCCTGGCGTATTTACTGTTATTTCATCATCAACCTGTTTGCCTATCAAGGCTCGTGCTACCGGAGAGTCTATTGAAATCCATTGTTTTGTAGGGTTGAACTCATCAGCACCGACGATACGGAATATTCTGATATTTTCATTTTCATCTTCTAGTTTAACCCATGCGCCAAAAAAGACCCGGCCTTCTTGGCGGGGATCAGGCTCGATAATCCTTAATTGATCCAATCTTTTGGATAAAAAACGGATGCGCCTATCAATCTCACGCAACCTTTTTTTACCATAAATATATTCTGCATTTTCTGAGCGATCCCCTTGAGCAGCGGCCTCTGAAACAGATTGAGTAACCCGAGGGCGTTCTTCCTTCCACAGGTACTTCAACTCTTTATCTAATGCATCCCAACCTTCACGTGTAATTAAAAGACTTTTAGTCATAACCTTCAGATTTTAGCCAGTGGAGCCATAATTATAATATTTTATAGAACATAATCTGAGACTTTCCTACCAATAGGCTCAAATTCAGTCTGGAAATTCTCTTTCTCACCAAGTATAACAGTGCAGTAAATTTTTTAACTGTTCTTTCAGTAGGTATTTAAATTCGACATGAATGAAACTCTAAGCCAAATTATTGCAGCGGAACTGCAAGCCCAGCCGAAACAGGTTTTTTCTGCCATCACACTGTTAGATGAAGGAAATACTGTCCCGTTTATTGCGCGTTACCGTAAAGAAGTTACCGGTGGGTTGGACGATACTCAGCTTCGCCAGCTAGAAAGCCGTTTAGGGTACTTGCGCGAATTAAATGACCGTAAACAGACCATTCTTAAGTCGATAGAAGAGCAAGGTAAATTGACACCTGAGCTTGCCTCCGCTATTGACACTACGCTCAATAAAACCGAACTTGAAGACTTGTATCTTCCGTATAAACCGAAACGTCGCACCCGTGGGCAAATTGCCATTGAAGCAGGACTTGAGCCTTTAGCGGACACCCTGTGGAATGACCCTAACCAGTCACCTGATGAACTCGCAAAAACCTATATCGATGCAGACAAAGGTGTTGCTGATGTCAAAGCTGCTTTAGATGGCGCTCGCTATATCCTTATGGAACGCTTCGCCGAAGATGCGGCTCTTTTAGCGAAAGTTCGCGACTATATTTGGAAAAATGCCCACCTTGTTTCTGTTGTTGCAGAAGGTAAGCAAGAAGAAGGGGTGAAATTTAGCGACTACTTTGAACATCACGAACCTGTTGCTCAGGTTCCTTCTCACCGAGCTCTTGCGATGTTCCGTGGCCGTAACGAAGGAATTTTACAGCTTTCATTAAACTGTGATCCTCAGTTCGATGAACCACCAAAAGAAAGTTACTGCGAAGAAATTATCACCCGCCACTTAGATATTCGTTTAAACAATGCTCCGGCTGACCAATGGCGTAAAGCGGTGATCAGTTGGACATGGCGTGTCAAAGTATTACTGCACTTGGAAACAGAAGTGATGAGCTCACTGCGTGAAAAGGCCGAAGAAGAAGCCATTAACGTATTTGCTCGTAACCTCAGTGATTTACTGATGGCAGCACCTGCAGGAATGCGTGCCACCATGGGCTTAGACCCAGGCCTGCGGACTGGCGTGAAAGTCGCTGTCGTGGATGCGACAGGAAAATTAATTGCGACCGATACGATTTATCCGCATACCGGGCAAGCTGCCAAAGCGGCAACCATCGTCGCAGCACTTTGCCAAAAACACAATGTCGAATTAGTAGCGATAGGTAACGGGACCGCTTCTCGCGAAACGGAACGTTTCTTTGCTGAAGTACAAAAACAGTACCCAGAAGTAACGGCACAGAAAGTGATTGTCAGCGAAGCTGGCGCTTCTGTTTATTCCGCTTCTGAACTTGCAGCGCTGGAATTTCCAAGCTTAGATGTGTCTTTACGTGGTGCTGTATCAATTGCCCGCCGCCTACAAGACCCGCTGGCTGAATTGGTGAAAATTGACCCTAAATCCATTGGGGTTGGCCAATATCAGCATGATGTCAGCCAGACGCAATTAGCGCGTAAGCTCGATGCGGTCGTCGAAGACTGTGTAAACTCCGTTGGTGTTGACTTAAATACCGCTTCTGTTGCCTTACTGACTCGGGTTGCTGGTTTAAGCAAAATGATTGCGCAAAACGTGGTGGACTGGCGCGACCAAAATGGCCAGTTTAGCGATAGAAAACAGTTACTCAAAGTTGCGCGTCTTGGGCCAAAAGCTTTTGAACAATGTGCAGGCTTCTTACGTATCACCAATGGTGAAAACCCATTAGATGCCTCTACTGTTCACCCTGAAGCTTATCCAATTGTCGAAAAAATTCTTGAGTCTGTCCGCCAGCCGCTCAAAGAAATTATGGGTAATTCACAGGTACTTAATGCCTTGAGCCCACGCGACTTCACCACGGAACAATTTGGGGTTCCAACCGTCACTGACATCATTAAAGAGCTGGAAAAACCGGGCCGTGACCCACGTCCTGAGTTTAAAACAGCGACCTTCGCGGAAGGCGTAGAAACCATGAAGGACCTGACTCCTGGCATGATTTTAGAAGGTGCGGTTACCAATGTGACTAACTTCGGTGCCTTTGTAGATATTGGTGTTCACCAAGACGGTTTAGTTCATATTTCTTCACTTTCAAATAGTTATGTCGAAGACCCACACAAAGTGGTAAAAGCCGGTGACATTGTAAAAGTCAAAGTGTTAGATGTGGATATTGCGCGCAAACGTATTGCGTTAACGATGCGTTTAGATGAGCAAGCCGGTGATTCTAACAGTGCACCTCGCCGTGCTGCCCCAGAACAGGACAAAAATACACGTAAGGCTCCTCAATCAAGAGGTAATTCACGCCAAAACAACGCATCTTCTGGTAATAGTGCCATGAGTGATGCCCTTGCTGCTGCATTTGGCAAGAAGCGCTAACTTTTTAATAGGCATCGCAATGTACTTATTGTGATGCCTATATCAAAAAATAATCGCTGTAATTAATTATCCCAACCAATATATTGAACATTATTCCACCCTCTCCCCCCGCGTTTACTCCGCCATTACTTTTGCTAACGAAACACCGCAAACTCAATGCTTCGTTGATCCACATCAAGTCAAACTGACGAAAAAAGAGGCTAAATATAACAAAAGGTGGATGATTATGATTCTCATTGTTAATTAGATTTATTTTTGTTTGGCAGTCTTATTACCTGAGCAATTGTAATCTTTAACAATTGTCATCGATATCATTATGAATTAAATGATTAGGAAGACACTATGGCAATACTTCCTCAATGCAGTTACAAAATACTTGGTTTCTCTCCAGAAATCAGTCCTGCATACCGACAAAAACTACTCTCACTCGGTTTACTTCCGGGTTCTGTCTTTAAAGTGGTGCGCTTGGCGCCTTTTGGTGATCCTGTACAAATAGAAACTCACCGTGTCAGCTTAGTGCTGCGTAAAAAGGATCTTGCCCTACTCAATCTAGATGAAGCGACCACCGTTTAAGTATTTCTTTTTTATTATTGGCAAACACTATGAAACGATTAACTATCGGCTTAATTGGTAACCCCAATGCAGGCAAAACGACCCTATTTAACCAACTTACAGGGTCAAGGCAGCGGGTCGGTAACTGGGCAGGGGTCACTGTTGAACGAAAAGTGGGTCGCTTCCATACCGATGACCATAAAATCGAGCTTGTTGACCTACCCGGCACTTACTCTTTGACCACCATTTCTGAACAAACCTCTCTCGACGAACAAATCGCCTGCTACTTTATTTTAAGTGGTGAGGCCGACATGCTCATTAATGTTGTCGATGCATCCAATTTAGAGCGTAACCTCTATCTGACATTACAATTAGTTGAGTTAGGCGTTCCATGTATTGTTGCCTTGAATATGTTGGATATCGCTCAAAGCCAACATATTGATATTAATATTGCTGAATTAGAAAAACAGCTCGGTTGCCCTGTGATCCCAATGGTTTCAACTCGAGCAACTGGTATCGATAAACTGAAAAAAGCCATTGATACACATCCACAAAATAGCCAACAAGCCCTTGTGGAATATCCACCCCAGTTATTGCAGGCAGTGGATTCGTTATCTAAACAAATTTCAACACAACAATTTAGCCATCAGCAACGCCGCTGGTTAGCATTACAAATTCTCGAAGGAGATATTTATAGCCGCCAACGCGCAGAAATATCTGAAGGGCAATTACTGGCGATACGCCAAACACTGAAAGAAGGCTTAAACGAAGAGCCTGAACTACTCATCGCTGACGCACGTTATCAATCTATTGCCACAATTTGTCATGCCGCGATTAACAATAGCGCCGCTGAACCAAATCGACTAACACAATCACTGGATAGATTTATTCTGAGCCGTTGGCTCGGTGTACCTATTTTCTTATTTGTGATGTACCTGATGTTTGTCTTAGCCATTAACATTGGTGGGGCATTGCAGCCTTTCTTTGAAGGTGCTTCTGAGGCGATATTTATTCATGGTATTCAGTGGGTTGGTGCCTATTTCAGCTTCCCTGATTGGCTCACTATTTTCCTTGCCCAAGGTGTCGGCGGTGGTATTAATACAGTATTACCGTTAGTACCACAAATCGGGATGATGTACCTGTTTCTTTCAATACTGGAAGACTCGGGTTATATGGCACGAGCCGCTTTCGTGATGGACCGCATCATGCAGGCGCTAGGTTTACCAGGTAAATCCTTCGTACCGTTGATTGTCGGCTTTGGCTGTAACGTACCATCAATTATGGGTGCACGCACGCTAGATGCACCACGTGAAAGGCTCATTACGGTACTAATGGCACCGTTTATGTCTTGTGGTGCAAGGCTTGCCATTTTCGCTGTTTTTGCTGCCGCTTTCTTTGGCAAAAATGGGGCTAGTGTGGTCTTTTCTCTCTATATTTTAGGGATTGTTGTCGCCATTTTGACAGGGTTATTACTAAAACATACCCTTATGCGTGGCGAGGCCTCTCCGTTTATTATGGAGCTTCCGGTTTACCATGTACCGCACATCAAAACATTGCTGATTCAAACATGGCAACGCCTAAAAGGCTTTGTGGTACGAGCGGGTAAAGTTATCGTCGTTGCCAGTATCTTTATTGGTGCATTAAATAGTTTCTCTTTCTCTGGTAAGCCTGTTGATAATATTAATGACTCTGCACTCGCTTCTGTCAGTAAAGTCATTACCCCTGCGTTACAGCCGATTGGTGTGCATGCAGATAATTGGCAAGCGACCGTGGGGTTAATTACCGGGGCGATGGCTAAAGAAGTCGTCGTGGGAACTTTAAATACTCTGTATACCGCTGAAGCCATTACTTCTGAGCCATTCGATGCAGAATCATTCAATTTATGGGAAGAACTGGGAGATGCGGTTTCTGAAACTTGGGACAGCTTAAAAGAAACCTTTACCTTAAGTGCGCTATCAAACCCTATCGAAGCCAGTAAAGGTGATGGAGAGATGGAGTCCGGTTCAATGGGCACTATGGCAGCGAAATTTGGTTCAGGCATTGCTGCCTATAGCTACCTAATCTTCGTCTTACTGTATGTGCCTTGCGTCTCGGTGATGGGTGCTATCGCACGTGAAACCAATAAAAGTTGGATGAGTTTCTCCATTCTGTGGGGCTTGAATGTGGCTTATAGCCTCGCGGCTCTGTTTTACCAAGTTGCCACATTCAGCGAGCACCCACAAAGCAGTTTGATTACCATTGCTGCGGTTGTCCTATTCAACCTTGCCTTGTTCATATTCTTACGCCGCATGCGTAGCCGCGTAACCCTGAACATCAAAAGCAAAACTGCAGAGCAATGTTCTGGCTGTTCAAGTGATGCTTGCCACTAAGGAATAAAACGATGACTAGCTTGCTGCAAATAAGAGATTTAATCGCCTTATATGGGCAAGCTGACATCTCGCTACTCAGTGAGCAGCTAAATACACCGGTTCCATTAATTCAAGCGATGGTTGAGAAACTCGTCAGCTTAGAAAAAATTGAACAAGTCGATATCAATGCTTGTTTAACGGGCAGTAGTTGTAAAGGCTGCCCAGAAAGCACTGATTGCGCTCATTTTGTGTATAAAATCAAATAATAGGTACACCACAAAAAAATCAGCCATGAGTTAGGCTGATTTTTTTATTTATTCCTCGATACGACTTTGAAAATCCAACAGGTATTCGCAAAACTCATCAGGATGGGAAATAAAGGGTGCATGGGCACTATTGCGCATAATGACAGATGGGGAATTAGGGTAAAGCTCATCTAAAATGGGCACTATTTTGCGCGGTACCAAGCCATCGAGATAACCATAAATGCGCAAGAAAGGAATGGGTAACTGTTTTAATTCATCGCGCAAATCTTCGGTACGCAATGATTCAAGCCCGGCATTTAACGTTTCAACCGTTGGGATAGGTTGTTCAAGTACCACGGACTTCAAGGTTCTAGCATCATTTCTTGCGCTTTCTGTCCCTAATGTCTGCAATGCTAAAAAACGCTCAACGGTACGATGAAAATCAGCCGAAAGTTGCTGTTCGAAACCTAATAAAACTTCCGGTCGGATCCCCGCCCAACCGTTTTCTTCTGCTTTAAAGCATGGAGAAGAAGCAACGGTAATTAACCCTTTGACTTCATAAGGATGGTCAAGCGCAACACGACTTGCAACTAGCCCACCAAGTGACCAACCGAGCCAAATCGCGTTTTTAGGCGCTTGTTCCCACAAAATATTTGCCATTGATTGAATATTCATAGGAAGGAAACCTTGGCTACGCCCATAACCTGGCAGGTCAACTAAATGAACCCGAAAGTGCGAAGCGATTCGCGGAATAATTGTTTGCCAGACTTGTGCGTTCAGTCCCCATCCGTGCAGCAACACAAGATCTTGTTTACCTTCACCAACGGTCTGCCAATATAACTTTGCCATCGTTACACTCTCTTCATTCATTTATTTGTCAATTCGTTTTAACGGGACGCTACTATGCTAACAATGGAGGGGGGCTGCTGGCTATGTCACCAATCACTAAAATTAACTCATCAGGGTGTTTGTCATTTTTGCCTCAAAGGACTACCTAAAATGCCAACCTGCTGTTTACGCTGCGCTTTACCCTGTGAGCAGCCTACCATGGAGTGCGGACGTTGCCTAAAAAACCCTCCCGCATGGCAGAGAATTATCACAGTAACCCCGTACCAAGGCGCTTTACGCTTGTTAATCCATCGTTTTAAATTTCAAAAACAATCTCAACTTGCTTTTACTCTAGCACGAATTTTTGCGTTATTTTGGCTCACGGGTTACCGCCAACAAAAATGGCAAAAACCGGACTTAATCATCACCATTCCACTGCATCGCCGCCGTCTGTGGTGGAGAGGATTTGACCATATGGCATTAATAGGCGAAAATTTATCCAGATGGTTAAATATCCCCTATTCGCAAAATTCATTATCACGTAGTCGTGCTACACTGGCACAGATTACACTAAAACGTGAGTATCGCCGAAATAACCTAAAGGGAGCATTTACCTTAAACAACTCGGTTTCAAACCTACATGTTGCTGTTCTTGATGATGTTATTACAACAGGTTCCACCATGAATACCGCAGCACAATTGTTGATTTGTGCGGGTGTACATACTGTTGATGCATGGTCACTGTGTCGCACCTTGTAGGAAAGGGGTAAATGGGCGTATTATAACCAACTAAAGCAGTCAACTATTATTGAGCAAATGATTATGATTAATATTACTGAAGCAGCACAGGCTCATTTTGCCAAATTGTTGGAAAATCAAGAGCCAGGAACTCAAATCCGTGTTTTTGTTATCAACCCAGGCACACCAACCGCAGAGTGCGGTGTGTCATACTGCCCTCCGGGTGCCGTTGAAGCAACAGATAAAGAACTAAAGTTCGAGAAATTATCTGCTTATGTTGATGAAATTAGCGCGCCATTCTTAGATGATGCCGAGATTGACTTCGTTACCGACCAACTGGGCTCACAACTGACGTTAAAAGCACCAAACGCCAAAATGCGTAAGGTCTCTGATGACGCACCATTAATTGAACGTGTTGAGTATGTTTTACAGTCACAAATTAACCCTCAACTTGCCAGCCACGGTGGCCGTGTTTCCCTGATGGAAATCACCGATGAAGGCTTTGCAATTCTGCAATTTGGTGGCGGCTGTAACGGTTGTTCAATGGTTGATGTCACTCTTAAAGAAGGTATCGAAAAAGAACTTCTCAAAATGTTTGAAGGTGAGCTAAAAGGCGTTAAAGACCTGACTGAACACCAACGTGGCGAGCACTCTTTCTACTAATCAATACCACGAGTATTTGGCACTTGGTTTTTTACGGGTGCCTCTCATTAACCTTTTATCGGTTGTTACCTACTGTATTTGGTATTTTATGGACCATTTTGAAACACTAACACCAGAGCAAGCTTACCAACATTGGGTGGACGGTACTGCCATATTGGTAGATGTACGAGACCCACAAAGTTTCCGCGCAGGCCATGCTAGTGGGGCCTATCACCTCACCAATGAGTCACTAAGCCAATTTCTAGAACAAACGGATTACGAACAACCAGTTATGGTGATGTGTTACCATGGGCACAGTAGCCAAGGCGCTGCACAATATCTGATCAACATTGGCTTTGAATCTGTATACAGCATCAATGGTGGATTTGAAGCATGGTTAAGGGAATATCCACAAGCCGTTACGGCTCTCTAGATGAGAAAACGCATTCATGATCCACATCACCTCTTTTGCTAATCCTAGAATGGCACAAGCCTTTGTTGACTATATGGCTAGCAAAAATATCCACTTAATAATAAAGCCATCACAGGAACAAGCCGTCTTTGAGCTTTGGCTAGAAGATGAGCAATTTCAATCTCAAACCCAGAAAGAATTAGATATTTTTTTACAAGATCCAAATCACCCCCGCTATCTAGAAGCCAGTTGGCACACGGGAAGCGCAGATACCCAGTTTCAATATCGTAACTACCTGACCTGGGGCTACCTTAAAGAACAATCTGGCCCTTTAACTATCGCTGTTATTTTATTGTCGATTGTTGTATATCTTTGGGTAGAAATGACCGATGCCCGAGAAGTTCTACGCTATTTAGCATGGCCTATTGGCGACCAACAAACGGAACTTTGGCGTTGGTTTAGCCCTGCATTGGTGCACTTTTCGCTATCACATATTGGTTTCAACCTTGCGCTATGGTGGTTTCTGGCTGGGCAAGTTGAGCGAAAGCTGGGAACGGGTAAATTATTCACTATCTTACTAGTCTCTGCACTGTTTAGTAACTGGGGGCAGTCGCTGTTTAGTGAAAACAACTTTGGCGGCTTATCTGGTGTCGTCTATGCCCTTGTCAGCTATGTGTGGTTAACGGGTGAACGTCGGCCTGAAAGTGGCATCAGCGTCCCTCGAGGGTTAATGATATTCTCTATTATCTGGCTTTTTTTCGGTTACTTCGATGTTTTAGGTATGCATATTGCGAATGCCGCACATACTTCAGGGTTAATTATCGGCTTATTGATGGGAGTATGGGATAATAGGCACAGTTTTAAACACCAGAGCTCCAGATAAAACATTTTAATAATTAGAGGCTAACGCTGTGAAACAAACCCAGAGACATGATGCAATAGTTGAGCTTGTGCGTCTTCAGGGATATGTCAGTACTGAAGAACTCGTCGAACACTTTGAGGTAAGCCCTCAAACAATCCGTCGAGACCTCAATGACCTCGCTGAACAAAATAAAATTCAGCGGCACCACGGTGGTGCAGCACTGCCTTCAAGTTCCGTGAATGCGGCTTATAATGACCGTAAAATCATGTGGTCAGATGAAAAAGCGCGTATCGCACAACATGTTGCGAGCCAAATTCCTGACGGTGCAACATTGTTTATAGATATTGGTACCACTCCCGAAGCCGTTGCTCACGCATTGGTTAATCACAAAAACCTACGCGTGGTGACCAATAACCTTAATGTCGCCACATTACTGATGCCAAAAGAAGACTTCCGCCTAATTTTAGCGGGGGGTGAAGTTCGCTCAAGAGATGGCGGTATTGTCGGTGAAGCGACCCTCGATTTTATTTCTCAATTTAGGTTAGATTACGGTATTTTGGGTATCAGTGGTATTGATATGGATGGCTCATTACTTGAGTTCGATTACCATGAAGTTCGTACCAAACGCGCGATTATTGAAAACTCACGCTGTGTCATGCTCGTCACCGACCATTCTAAATTTGGTCGTAACGCGATGGTTAATTTGGGCAATATGAACCTGATTGACTACTTATTTACGGATAAACAGCCACCTGACAGCATTCTCAAAGTCATTGAGCAACATAATGTTCAATTAGAGCTTTGTTAATCAAATAATTATCTTAATGATGGTAGCGCCCGCTGCCATCATACTTCTTAGTATCCTTCCCTATTTTAGTCTCCCCCGCCTTGCCATTGTTTTTTTCTTTTTCGCGCGAAACTCTCTTTTTTTCATTGTAAATAACAATATTTTATTTGTGGGTATTGAAAAAAAATTGTTACCAATATCACGCAGTTGTTATTTTTTTCATTAATAATAGTTGGCATCACTATCTATTTTGACTACAATCAAATGAGCGAAAACGAACATTATTGAAAGTGTTTCGAACATCTCAGGGGGATGCATGGAAACTAAAGACTTGATTGTCATCGGCGGCGGGATCAACGGCGCTGGTATTGCAGCAGATGCTGCAGGTCGTGGATTATCGGTATTACTGCTCGAAGCTCAAGACTTGGCAAGTGCGACTTCATCTGCGAGTTCTAAACTCATTCACGGTGGCTTACGTTATTTAGAGCATTATGAATTTAGATTAGTGAGCGAAGCATTGGCTGAACGTGAAGTGCTATTACGATTAGCACCACATATAGCCTTCCCAATGCGCTTCCGCTTACCTCATCAGCCTCATTTACGTCCAGCTTGGATGATCCGCATTGGCCTATTCTTATATGACCATTTAGGCAAACGTGTCAGCTTACCAAGCAGTAAAGGTCTGAAATTCAACCAACACTCTGTACTCAAACCTGAATTAACGAAAGGTTTTGAATATTCCGATTGTTGGGTTGATGATGCGCGTTTAGTTGTGTTAAACGCTCAAGAAGTGGTACGTAAGAATGGTGAGGTTCGTACTCGCACAAAAGTGACTCGCGCCTACCGTGAAAACGGTTTATGGGTTGTTGAAGCTCAAGACTTACGTACGGGTGAAACTCATACATGGAAAGCGAAAGGGCTGGTTAATGCCACAGGGCCTTGGGTAAAAGAGTTCTTTGATGATGGACTGAAATTAAAATCACCTTATGGTATTCGCCTAATCAAAGGTAGCCACATTGTCGTTCCACGCGCACATGATGAACCACAAGCGTACATCTTACAAAATGAAGATAACCGTATTGTATTTGTTATCCCGTGGATGGATGAGTTTTCTATCATCGGTACGACTGACGTAGAATATAAAGGCGACCCGAAAGACGTCAAAATTGATGAAAACGAAGTTAACTATTTACTGAAAGTGTATAACGACCACTTCAAAAAGCAGTTAACCGTGAGTGATATTGTTTGGGATTATTCAGGTGTTCGCCCTCTGTGCGACGATGAATCAGACTCACCACAAGCCATTACTCGTGATTACACATTGGATATTCACGATGAACAAGGCCAAGCGCCATTGTTGTCTGTATTTGGTGGTAAATTAACGACTTATCGTAAGTTAGCGGAAGCCGCTGTGAATAAATTAGCGACTTACTATCCAAATGCAGGTAGCCCATGGACCAAAAATGGCCAATTACCGGGTGGTGATATCGAAGGTTGTGACCGTGATGGTTATGCACGCGTGTTGCGTCAACATTATCAATGGCTTCCTGAAGGCTTAGCGCTACGTTTTGCCAGAACCTACGGTAGCAACAGTAAATTAATCCTTGAAGGCGCGAATTCACTCAGCGACCTCGGTGAAGCATTCTCTGCGAATGTCTACGAAGCGGAATTACGTTACTTAGTCAAACATGAATGGGTAACAGAGTTGGATGATGCTATTTGGCGTCGCACTAAATTGGGTATGTGGCTGAATGAAGAAGAAAAGCAGCGCATTGCTCAATGGTTGTCAGAGAATACCTCTGCATAATCGTAAAAATCTCGTTGTTATAAAATCTCGTTGTTAATGGAAAAAGCCAGTCGCTATTATTGACTGGTTTTTTCTATTATTAAATCGTTAGCACGACTTTCAGAAAAAACCCAATCACGATAAGTTGCATAAATCAATTTAACCTGTTTATAATGTGTGCGAATTTATCGCTCACCCAACTTCGCAGGTACGCCTCACGATGAACTAAGCACTGCCAGAAAATATTTTCCAATACCCTTTTGGTATTCATTTTTCTGTTCCTGGCAGGCAACCGCTTTCATCGACGCTTCTTGATAAGTCAACGACGTTGTCTGTCCTCATTATTTTGGAGGTGCATATGACGATTGCTTGTCACTTTTCACAGCTCAATATTGAATTTAACCAAACCGCCCTTTTTCCTCCGTTAAGCGGGACGCTGTCATGCCAAAAAAATGCCCTAATTGGTCATAATGGCAAAGGAAAATCTGTCTTGATGCGTATTCTTGCTGACCAATTATCCCCTACGCAAGGGAATGTACATTGGAACCTTCCCTTTATCTATGTCGAGCAATTAACGCGACTAACTGGCGAAACACTCGTCGATGCCTTAGGCATGAATGAACTTTATCACGCATTTTCACGCATTGAGGCAGGGAATGGTTCTTTGGCAGATTTTGAACTAACGGAAGATAAATGGCATTTACCTTCCCAATGGCAAAGTTTATTGGATTCATCAGGACTCGCTATCTCAATGGAAGCCCCCATTGCCCATTTAAGTGGGGGGGAACGTACTCGCCTAGCCCTTTGTCGTGCATTTCTTCATCAAAACCACTTTTTGCTACTTGATGAACCAGATAACCATTTAGATACACAAAGTCGGCAATGGCTCAATCAAAAGCTTACTGAGCATCGAGCTGGTTGTCTCATTATTTCTCACAACAGAACCCTATTAGAAGAAATGGATACCATTTTTGAGTTAACGGAAAAAGGCTTACATGAATATGGGGGAAATTATACGTTATACGATACCCAAAAAAACTTGGAAATCGCTGCAATTGACGCACAAGGTGAACGCTTAGAAAAACGCATTCACCAAGAGAAAAAACAACAGCAAGCCACATTACAAAAAGCCGCTCAACGCAAAAAACAAGGTGAAAAAATTCGCTATGGTGGGTCGCAATCCTTACTGCTGCTTGATATGCAGAAAAATCGTGCGGAGAAAAAGCAATCAAATGTCGCAGAGCGGCACCAACGAGTGATGGATAATCTACAAAACCAGCAACAGGAAAACCAAGAAAGAGCTCGCCATATCAAGCCGCAAAAAATGACGATTAACTATCAAAATGAAGGAAATAAAGTCACAATTTTTGCTTCTGACTTGCGTTTGCTTTACGGTTATTCGTCACCACTCTCATTCACTGTATACAGTGGAGAGCACTGGCATATTCAAGGAGTTAATGGTTGCGGTAAATCAACGCTACTTAAAGTGCTTGCAGGCCTGTTGCCATCATCTTCAGGAGAGTACCGCCTAAGCGGTGAGTTTTGCTATTTAGATCAACACCTCAATTTACTCGATAAAACATTGCCTGTCGCTGAAGCGCTTTATCAATACCAACCTGTATTTACTGTAGAACAGTGGCGCACGCAATTAGGCATGTTGCGGATACGAGGAGATAAGTCATTGTTACCACTACAGCAGCTCAGTGGTGGTGAGCAGCTAAAAGCAACGCTATTGGCACTCACACATAGCCCGAGTCCACCCGCTATTTTATTACTCGACGAGCCCGATAATCATTTAGACTTAGATTCAAAACAACTACTTGAAGCGCTATTGCAGGACTACCAAGGAACACTATTACTGGTTTCCCACGATGACGCGTTTATTGCAAACTGCAATATAACCCACACTCTAAATCTTTCTGATAAATAACCGTATGTTAGGCCACTACTAATATGGAGTGGCCAGATACTTTAATGGATAAACGTATTTTTGACGCGATGTGAAACTAAAAAGTAGGGGATCCATAACACACAATAGAAGCTGCCATTTATGGCTGTAATAATATTTGAGTGATTAATTTCCAATCCAAATATATATGGGAATACAAAACGGGCAACCAATACCATTAAAGTAAATAACACCATAGTGATGATAAATAGCCACTTCGCTTGTTTTTTCCATTTAACTGCGGCGATAAATGTCCAAAGAAACAGTGCAATCAAAACACCATAACCTAGTTGCAAGAGATAGAAACCTGTCGCAAAACCTGGAATATAAAAATCAGAATCCGCTTGAGTTGCCAATGGCCATGCGGTTTGAACTTGTGAAATTTCTTGCAATAACATCATGACTGTTTTGTACAGCATATAAAACAGTCCGATAATTGGTAAAATTAACCAGCCACTAATCCCCTGTAACGGCTTTTTAACCGTTGGTTGAGCCACCGATGATATTATTGCTGGCTCTGTTTGTGTGGTTGATTGCTGAATATCCATTCCGATAACCTTTATTTACTTTTACTTTGCATTTTATCTTCAAGAAATGCTTTGAGTACAATTGCTTGATTATATTCTGTATTTTTAGCACTGTATAACAGTGTTAAATCACCTTGTTTTGCCTGAGAAACCAACGCCTGCCAAGCCGTTGTGTTATTAAGTTCCTGCTGATATCGTTCGATAAACTGTGCAAACTGATCTGTGTTCTGATGAAACCATTTACGCAGTTCATTAGAAGGTGCAACGTCTTTATTCCAAGAGTCGTGTTGTAAATCTGTTTTTTTTATTCCTCTTGGCCACAGTCTATCAATAAGCACACGGTAGCCATCGTTATCGTCAACAGGGTCATAAACTCGTTTGCATTTAATCATCATTTACCTACCCAATAAAAAATCACAAAATTTTATTTGTTAATTTACAAAGGTATTTTTAACTCGCCTTGAAACTAAAAAATACGGTATCCAAATTGCACAAGCAATTAGTGCCCGAAAAATATCTTTGATATCCGAGGATTCAACTTCTAAATCCAATAAAATACTTGCGAGTATGATATCCGTAACCGTCAAAACTAACGAAAAGATCTGGAAAAAAATATAAATTTTAATTGTGAGTTTTTTCTTTGTAAAAAAGACATAACTTAGAAAAAGCAAGGTCGCGTATAAAATAACGTTACCTAAAACCTCAAAGTAGATGAGCTCTTTAAATAATGGAATAAATGAGCTTGATTGTGGGTCTGTTAATTCAATCCAATACTCAATCACTTGAACATTTTGCTCATAAATAGAAAAAGGCAAAATAATCAAAGACAAAACTATCCCTAACATGGGTAAAATAAGCCATCCACCAATGCCTGTTAATTCTTGCCTTGGTTGTGATGATGGTACCGAAGTGCCATGAGATGAACTGTGACCCTCAGTTTTCATTTACACTTCCTTATTAAATGGATAAATAATATCAGTACAAAATAAATAGCTCTGTACAAGATAACATATCTGCTCTGTAAAAAATGAGTAACTAAATGCGCTAATTCACAATAATATTGTGAATAAAGAAAAATCTGACAAGGCCATCATTATGCAAATATTTACCGCACAGCTAACTCTCCCTACCAATTACCTTTATGGTGATTTTTTTGCCTTTCATCTGAGAGATCAACACAATGTCGCGGAAATAGTGGAAAAAAACACATTACACAAGGGCATAATATGGCAACAACATGCAACAAAAATGACATTGGAGCTTCAAAAGCAACACGCAACGATTTCATTAGCAATTGACTCCCCATCTGTCATTATCAATGAACCAGACCTATTAACGCTGGCACAGCATGTACTCGGCTTAAAACAGAATATTGATGAGTTCGAAAAACACTACCTTGAAACTCCAGTACTTGGTCAGCTCATTGGAAAGCAAAGAGGATTAAGGATTTATCAATCTGCCAGCGCATTTGAAGCGTTAGTTTGGGCTATTATAGGCCAACAAATTAGTGTTCATGCGGCTATCGCCATTCGTCGGCGCTTTATTCAAGCTGTGGGAATTCAGCACACTTCAGGTATTTGGTGTTTCCCCGACACTCCACAAATCAAGTTAGTTGATGACGAAACCCTGCGCAAAACAGGCTTTTCAAAAGGTAAGATTGTCGCCCTCAGAGCCCTTTGTGAAGCCATCGAAAATCAACAAATTGATTTATCACAGCAGGTTACTCACTCCAATGCGAATCAAATAACTGAGCAATTATTACAAATCAAAGGTATTGGCCCTTGGACTGTGAGCTATGCTTTACTACGAGGATTCAATTACTTAGATGGCTCATTACATGGGGATGTAGCGGTAAGACGTAATCTGCAAACATTGCTCGCGAAATCAGAACAGCCTACCGCCAAAGAAACGGAAAAATGGTTGGAGCAATTCTCCCCATGGCGCGCACTGGTTGCCGCCCATTTGTGGCGTAGTCAGTCAGCCGCAGGATATTGATAAATAAAAAAGCCCAATCCATCTGAATTGGGCTTTCCCGCTATTCACAATAATGACTTAACGTAGCCAGTTTGTTTTCACTAATTGAACGACTTCATCACCGCGACCACTCATAATCGCTTTTAACATATATAGGCTAAAGCCTTTTGCTTCTTGTGCTGCGATTTCTGGCGGCATAGACAGCTCTTGTTTGGCAGTCAAGACATCAACCACCACTGGCCCATTATGGGCAAAAGCTTCTTTTAATGCACCGTCTAGATCTTCACTTTTTTCAACACGAATGCCTTTGATACCCGCGGCACTCGCAATCGCTGCAAAGTTAGGGTTCTGTAAATCTGTTCCCGCAGTCAAGAAACCTGCCACTTTCATTTCCATGGCCACAAAACCAAGTACGCCATTGTTATGAATGATGATTTTTACTGGCAATTGCATTTGGGAAAGAGAGATAAAATCCCCCATTAGCATACTGAAACCGCCATCACCGCACATTGCAACCACTTGGCGTTTTTTATCAACGGCTTGTGCACCGATAGCCTGTGGCATCGCGTTCGCCATTGATCCATGGTTAAAGGAGCCAATTAAACGGCGCTTACCGTTCATTTTCAAATAACGCGCGGCCCATACTGTCGGGGTTCCCACGTCACAAGTGAAAATCGCGTCATCGGCGGCTAATTCACTAATTTTTGTTGCAAGATACTGTGGATGTATTAATCCTTCATGACCCGGTTTAGCGAGGTCATCTAACCCTTTTCTAGCCTCTGCATAATGTTTTAAAGCGCCATCAAGGTGTTTTGTATCCTGTTTAGCCTCTAAATGTGGCTGTAATGCATCTAATGTTGCTTTGATATCACCAATCAGACCCATATCTATATGGCAATGAGAACCCAAACTACCTGCATTAATATCAACCTGAATAATTTTAGCTTCGCTTGGATAGAAAGGACGGTATGGAAATTGTGTTCCTAACAAAACAACCGTATCTGCGTTCATCATCGCGTGGTAACCCGATGAAAAACCTATCAAGCCTGTCATTCCAACACTGTATGGATTATTCCATTCAATATGTTCTTTACCACGTAACGCATGTACTACCGGTGCTTTTAGTGTTTCTGCTAGCTTAACCACTTCATCGTGAGCGCCTGCGCAGCCATTTCCACAGAATAACGTGATATTCTTAGATTGATTCAGCAATTCGGCGAGTTTTTCGATTTCACTCCGCTGAGGCATAATAAGTGGCGCTTGTGGCTGATACCATGTTTCTTTCGCTGATTCTGGTGCATCTTTTAGCGCAATATCCCCCGGTATTACGACCACTGATACCCCTTTATTCAAAATTGCTTTACGCATAGCGATGCCAAGGACCTGTGGAATTTGCTCTGGGTTAGAGACCATTTCACAGTAATGGCTGCATTCACGGAATAATTCAGTTGGGTGAGTTTCTTGGAAATAATTACTACCAATTTCGCTGGATGGAATATGAGCAGCAATCGCCAATACGGGTACGCGATTACGGTGGCAATCATACAACCCATTAATAAGATGCATATTTCCTGGCCCGCAAGAGCCTGCACATACGGCTAAATTACCGGTTAGCTGAGCTTCTGAACCCGCAGCAAAGGCAGCCACTTCCTCATGACGAGTTCCTAGCCACTCAATAGCGCCTTGATGACGTAAGCTGTCGGTTAAGCCATTTAACGAGTCTCCTGTAACGCCCCAAATACGTTTAACACCTGCATTATCAAGTACTTTTGCAATATAGGATGCAACACTCTGTTTTTTCATAATGGCACTCTTTTAAGTCGGATGTGATACCCTTGATATCTTGCAGTACAAAATATGAAGGGTATTTTTAGATGCATAACAACATTCAAAATAGAATTTTGTCATACTCGCTTATATCAAACCCAATATCGACAATAGATTGATTGTAACTAAGTAAATTCCTCATTCCTACTCATCAAATTAAATATAAAATAGAACAGCATAATCCACCGTTATTATCAAAAGAAGAGGATAGCAACAAGATAAATAAATAGACGAGTTATTAATAGGTTAAGCAAAACAAGAGCATCGTAAAAGGATGGGGTTATCTTCATATATTCTTCATCGCAACAATACCATTATTTCGACCATATTAAATTGCTAACCTTATATATTTATGACAGGCTAAAACTCACCTATCAAAATGTATTAAATTGATTTTAAACAATTTATTTTACACTATCCTTTCCTGAGCCTCTATTTTTTCAATTATTCAGTTCAATCATTATATTACTAACACAAAATCCTACTAAGGCATATGAATTAGTATAAAACACCTATATTTTACATTTGTTCGATATTAATGTAGTATTAGTACTGTATTTTTTAACTCAAGGTGGCTTTTTTGCTGTATTCAAAAGACAAACGCTCTCATTATTCTACCCATTACGTACCTATTTTAGCCTGTTATTTCAGCTCTACATAAAAACACTAAAAACTTATCTATTACGTAAACAACGTCTATTCTAAATAATAAGGTTTTATATTTTACCGATGTATGAAAACCCACATCTTAAATGCTGTTGTTTCGGTTATTGAAATTAAAATAAGAGGATGGTTTCATGAGATTCAAGAAGAAAAAAGAAAAACCGTTAAATATTAGTGATATTACTATTATTGATGACGGTAAACTCAAAAAAGCAATTACCGCGGCTTCGCTGGGTAATGCGATGGAATGGTTTGATTTTGGGGTATACGGTTTCTTAGCCTATGTTCTAGGTCAGGTTTTCTTTCCGGACGCATCACCGAGCGTACAGATGATTGCCGCATTAGCCACTTTCTCCGTGCCTTTCTTAGTTAGGCCATTAGGCGGCGTCGTTTTTGGTATCTTAGGTGACAAATACGGCCGTCAAAAAGTCCTTTCGATGACGATTATCATCATGGCAGTCAGTACCTTCTGTATTGGTTTGATTCCATCTTATGAGAGCATCGGTATCTGGGCCCCCATTCTGTTATTAATTGCTAAGTTAGCTCAAGGTTTCTCGGTAGGTGGTGAATATTCCGGTGCTGCAATCTTTGTTGCTGAATACTCACCAGACCGTAAACGTGGCTTTATGGGAAGTTGGTTAGACTTTGGCTCTATCGCCGGTTTTGTCTTAGGTGCGGGTGTCGTAGTACTAATTTCCAGTATCGTTGGGGAAGCTAACTTCCATGATTGGGGCTGGAGAATTCCGTTCTTCTTAGCGTTACCGTTAGGGATCATTGGGTTATATCTACGTCATTCACTGGAAGAAACTCCTGCGTTCCAACAACATGTTGAATCGTTAGAAAAACAAGATAAAGCCAATATTCAAAATCCACCAAAAATCTCAGTACGTGAAGTGGCGACTAAGTATTGGAAAAGCTTGATGATTTGTGTTGGCTTGGTTATCGCAACCAACGTGACTTACTATATGTTGCTGACCTACATGCCAAGTTACTTATCACACAACCTGAATTACTCTACTGACCATGGTGTGCTAATTATTATTGCAATTATGATTGGTATGTTATTTGTTCAACCGATTATCGGTTTAACCAGTGATAAAATTGGTCGTCGCCCATTTGTCATTACCGGTAGCGTAGGGCTGATTTTATTGGCATACCCTGCGTTTATGTTAATCAACAGTGGTTCTGTTGGCTTAATTTTCCTGGGTTTATTGATTTTAGCGGTGCTGTTGAACTGTTTTACAGGGGTTATGGCTTCCATTTTACCCGCGATTTTCCCAACTCATATTCGTTACAGTGCGTTAGCTATTGCCTTTAATATTTCAGTATTAATTGCCGGTGCGACACCGACTGTTGCAGCATGGTTGGTCGAATCAACTACTGACTTATACATGCCAGCGTATTACTTAATCGTAATTGCTTTAATTGGCTTATATACAGGTATCAGAATGCCAGAAACGGCCAATAAACCATTACGTGGTGCAACACCAGCAGCATCAGATAAAGCCGAGGCAAAAGAAATTCTTAGCGAGCACTTTGACAATATTGAGCAAAAAGTTGAAGATATTGACCAACAAATTGCTGAGCTTGAGAAAAAACGCCAATCCTTAATCAATCAGCATCCTAAATTAGATTAAATATGAAAGGGCCGTTTACCGGCCCTTTCAGGTTGTTGACAAAGCGGGATAAACACGTGGTTTTTCCCGCTTTGTGTTATCAGCCGAAAATCAATAAATTGATTTTCCTAGTTTATTTTCAAAACCTATTGTTTTGATTCCAACAAAACATCAACCAAGGGGGGAGGTAATGGCAGCCAAACACGTTTGTCATCTTATCTGGTTTCGTCATGATCTACGGGTCACCGATAACAAAGCGCTTTCCTCCGCCTGTGCAGACCCAGATGCGAAAGTCATTGCCCTTTTTACTGCAACCCCTAAGCAGTGGCAACAACATGATATGGCTGAGCGACAAATCTCATTCATTCACCAAAACCTTGCTGAACTGCAAAATTCACTCGCTGAGCTTGGTATTCCACTGGTTTGTCAAACTGTGGCTAATTTTGCCGACGCAGCACAATGGGTACTCGATTACGCAAAGACACAGCAAGCGGATGCCTTGTTTTTTAATCGGCAATATGAGTGGAACGAAAAACAACGAGACGAGTGGTTAATCAATCAACCTCATGGGTTGCATATCCATGCTTTCGATGACTATTTATTACTACCACCCGGCTCCGTGACGACTCAAAAAGGGGAGATGTATCAAGTTTATACTCCCTTTCGCCGAGCCTTCCTCACCCAACTTACCGTGACAGATTGCCGTTCACTACGAGCCCCAGAAAAACGAGCTGCCCCTATCAACATTGATAGGGCTTCACCGTTATTTCCACATCAGCCAATTGAAGACTCCCAGCAATTTCCTGCCGGTGAAAAATCGGCTTTAACGCGACTCAGGCAGTTTTGTTCCCTGAAAGTCGGCGATTATCAAAATGATAGAGATATTCCCTCTATTGATGGTACCAGCCAATTATCACCTTATCTCGCGGTGGGGGTGCTATCCCCTCGCCAATGCTTCAACCGATTACAAGCAGAGAACCCCCAAGTGTTAGATCACCCTGATAGTGGGGCGTTCACGTGGTTAAATGAGTTAGTCTGGCGTGAATTTTATTCACATCTTTTAGTCGCATTTCCACGCCTAAGCCGCCACCAACCATTTATTGAATGGACACAACATATTCACTGGAATGATTCTTCGACCGATTTTGCAGCATGGAAAACAGGACAAACGGGTTATCCTATTGTGGACGCGGCTATGCGCCAACTGAATACAACGGGCTGGATGCATAACCGTCTACGAATGATTGTGGCCAGTTTTTTAGTCAAAGACTTACTGATTGATTGGCGCAAAGGTGAAAAATACTTTATGAGCCAACTGCTTGATGGCAGCTTAGCCGCGAACAACGGCGGTTGGCAGTGGTCAGCCTCAACAGGCGTTGATGCCTCTCCTTGGTTTCGTATCTTTAACCCAACCACTCAAGGGAAGAAGTTTGACGCACAAGGGGCTTTTATTCGCCACTGGCTGCCCGAATTGCAGCAAGTGCCCGACAAATATATTCATACACCACATGAATGGGCTGTAACCAGCAACACAGCGCTTAATTACCCAGAACCCATTGTTGACCATAAACAAGCTCGGTTAGCGACTCTAGCTGCATTTGAGGCAGGTAAACGTAATAGTTTGAAGCAATAAGTCGTTTGAAATACGATGAATAGCAAAGTTATTATTTACTTTAAGGGTTACTATAGCGCCTCAATCATAAGGAGCAGATATGAGCGTTATTTTACAAGTTGATTTTCCGTATCAGGGGCCATGGGGTGATGAAATGATATCCGCAATGAATGATTTGGCGGAATCAATTAACCAAGAGCCGGGCTTTATTTGGAAGATTTGGACTGAAAACCCACAAACGCAAATGGCAGGTGGTGTGTATCTGTTTGCTTCAGAAACTGATGCACAAGCTTATCTCACCAAGCACAGTGCACGATTAAAATCCTTTGGTATTCCTGATGTTCGCGGTGCGATTTTTGCAGTAAATAACGCGCTTAGCCAATTAAACCAAGCGCAGTTTTTAGCACAATAATTTTTATCACAACAATTTTTAGCGCAATAAATAGTTATTGGCACTGAAATTCAAACAACATCACATCTGAGGTAAATGAGCCATCGGCTTGTACTGCAAAGTGGCTTTTTACCTCATCACTTAATGTTCCTTGGTAGTGGCGGATAGCCTCGACGAATGGCTGTGGTGTCCGCATTCGTTCAACCCAACTGGTAAATTCCAATGCTAAACGGAAACTTTGCACCCGACGAACAAATAGCCCCGCACTATTAAACATACCAGACCATTCTCCAGCAGAATAATCACGAATGTGTGAGGTATCCCGAAGCACTTCGACCGTTTGTAAGTAAATATCCAATAATGGATGTCCCGGTGATACCACATCAATAAAGATGCCTTTTCCACCCGGTTTGAGCACTCGGCGCACCTCACGTAGCGCTTGTTCCACATCGTGCCAATGGTGTGCTGAGTAACGGCTAATCACTCGGTCAAAACAATGATCACCAAACGGTAGAGACTCCGCAGTACCTTTGCAGGTTGTGATATTATTTAATTCACGTTCTTGTGCATTGTTAGCCACAACATTGAGCATTGAGTCGGACAAATCATAAGCCGTCACTGACTTCACTAACGGTGCTGCATGAAAGCTGACATGCCCTGCACCACAGCCAAGGTCAAGCACGTCTTCATCCTGACAACCTTGTAGCAATTGTTGCAAAACAAGTAGGTCTTCACCTTGTGCATGAACTTGGCTGGTTAAATACGAATTGGCTTGCTGGTCAAATTGTTGATAAACCGCTTGGTGGTGCGTTTTCATCTTTGTTTCCCTACATTCTGTTGCTGGTCACTCATCACAACAGAAAATGATTGAAAAAGCACCTATTAGCTCAATAATTAATTCACTCCGTATAATGATTAATGAAAATCACCAACACGACGCTCCACCAGCGTTAAAATACTGTACAACGCCACAACGGTGTCATCCTGATTAAACACTTGCACGTCCCATTCAACAACGCCATTTGGCTTATCTTCAGCGAGTTTTTGCGTTTTTTTGATCTTTTTCTTGCACGTTAGGCGAACTTGTATGGTGTCACCGATTTTCACAGGTTCAATAAAACGCAAACTTTCCATACCATAATTGGCGATCACGGGCCCAACCCCTGCATCAACAAATAGCCCCGCTGCGGCTGAAACGACAAAATAGCCGTGCGCAATTCGTTCACCAAATAACGACTGTGCCGCACCAATTTTATCAACGTGAACATAAAAATTATCACCGCTGAGACAGGCAAAATTAGCAATATCTGCTTCTGTAACGGTACGCCTTGCGGTCAGTAACGTGTCGCCAATTGCTAAGTCTTCAAAATGTTTGCGGAATGGATGAACCACATCAGCGATGGTATCTGCACCGCGGATCCATTGCTTAGTAATTGCCGTTAGCATAGAAGGGCTACCTTGAATAGCCGTACGCTGCATATAGTGTTTGACTGCTCTCAACCCGCCGAGCTCTTCGCCACCACCTGCTCGGCCTGGACCGCCGTGTACCAGTAACGGAAGCGGTGAACCATGGCCTGTGGACTCCGCGGCTGATGCTTCATTTAAAATCAACATTCTCCCATGTGCCCGCGCACCGGCACGAATGACCGCTTGTGCGACTTGTGCGTCAGCAGTGACTAACGTCCCCGCAAGGCTTCCTCCACCTAAAATCGCTAACTGCACCGCCTGTTCGATATTGTCATAGCTCATTAATGTGGCAACGGGACCAAAAGCTTCAATTTCATGCACCGCTGTAGATTTAAAAGGCTCTGCACAATACAACAACGTTGGCGGATAGAACGCTCCATGTTGGCTATCTCCCCCAATAACTTCCAACTTTTCAAATTGCCCACCACATAGGACATCACAGCCATGATCACATAAATAATTCACTTTCTCTTGTACGTCTTGGCGCTGCTCTAAGTTAATCAATGCCCCCATTCTGACCCCTTCAACCGCAGGGTCACCCACTGTTGTAGCGGATAAGCGTTTCAATAATGCCTGCTTCACATTTTCGAGCTGCTTTTTCGGAACAATAATACGACGGATCGCAGTACATTTTTGGCCCGCTTTCGCGGTCATTTCTCGAGTGACTTCTTTAATAAATAAAGCAAATTCAGGCTGATCTGGCTGGACGTCATCACCTAAAATTGCACAGTTCAACGAGTCCGCTTCCATAGTGAAAGGGACTGATTTAGCCGTAATACGTGGATGCGATTTCAGCTTTTGCCCTGTACTCGCCGACCCCGTAAAAGTCACAACATCTTCAAAATCAAGGTGTTCAAACATATCGCCAACACCACCGCAAACCAGTTGTATTGCGCCATCAGGCACTAAACCGCTATCAACCATTAGCTTCACCATCGCCTGTGTTAACTGTGCTGAGGCGGTTGCGGGTTTGATGATGGCTGGCATGCCAGCAAGCCATGTGGGTGCCAATTTTTCTAACATTCCCCAACAAGGGAAGTTAAATGCATTAATGTGCAGAGCAACGCCACGACGAGACGTTAAAATATGATGGCCAATAAATTGCCCTTGCTTTGATAACGGGATCATTTCATCTTCTGGCCAAATAGTGTCATCCGGTAGCTCACGGTTAGCGAGCCCCGAATAAGAAAACAGTGTGGCAATTCCCCCTTCGATATCCACCCAGCTATCCGCTTTAGTTGCACCAGTTTGTGCCGAAATCGCATATAACTGGGCTTTATGTTCCAGTAGGTATTTTGCGAGTGCCTTGAGCATCTGCCCACGTTGCTGGAATGTCATCGCCGACAATATTTCGCCTCCTACTTGGCGGCCATACTGCAAGCTTTCTGCTAGCGGCAACCCTTCTGTCGTCACTGTATATAAAGTTTCATTCGTTAGCGCATGGTGAATTTTTCGCCCTTCGCCCTCACCTTGTACCCATTTGCCCATAATGTAACTTGTTAAATGCTGCATATTCCTCTCCAGAAATAAAAACACCAATTCAAATTAGATAACAAATATGTATCATAAAAATAAGCATAGAAGCTAATTTAAATTTAACAAATTAAGAACAGTTTTATATAAAATGCCTATTTCCATTAAAACCACACAAAAAACAATAATTTTAATTAATTGTTTTTATTGTAATTTACTTTATTGATTGTGAAGCCACTCGCAAAACAAGGTTAATAAACATTGATCTTTTTGTTAACACTTCCTAGCATTGATGTTAAATAAATATGATTCATTATTTTCATATAAATAAACATTAGCGAATCATTTAATGGAAAAATCAATGAGCGAGCAAAATCAGGCTAACTTCGAAGCCAAAATCGAAGCCGATATTTCCATCGAGCCCAAGGATTGGATGCCCGATGCGTATCGGCAAAACCTTATCCGCCAAATTGGCCAACATGCCCATTCAGAAGTCGTCGGCATGTTACCAGAAGCGAATTGGCTTACACGAGCACCGACATTGCGTCGTAAAGCAATTTTACTGGCCAAAATTCAAGATGAAGCAGGCCATGGTTTATACCTGTATAGCGCAGCCGAAACTCTCGGTTGCTCTCGTCAAGATATCTACCAAAAGTTACTTGATGAAAAAATGAAATATTCCTCCATTTTTAACTACCCGACATTAAGTTGGGCTGATGTAGGCGTGGTTGGATGGCTTGTCGATGGTGCGGCAATTGTGAACCAAGTAGCACTGTGCCGTGCCTCATATGGTCCCTATGCCAGAGCGATGGTGAAAATCTGTAAAGAAGAAAGTTTTCACCAACGCCAGGGTTATGAAGCTGTGATGGCGCTTGCACAAGGCACCGATGAGCAAAAAGCCATGCTGCAAGATGCGATAAACCGCTTTTGGTGGCCCGTTCTCACGATGTTCGGTCCAAATGATTCGGACTCCCCGCACAGCGCTCAAAGCATGGCTTGGAAAATTAAGCGCTTCAGTAATGATGAGCTGCGGCAAAAATTTGTTGATAACACCGTTCCGCAAGTGGAAGCGTTAGGTATGACGATCCCTGACCCTGATCTGGTTTGGGATGAAGAACTTGGTCATTACCGCTTTGGTGAAATCGATTGGGAAGAGTTTTATCAGGTGATTAAAGGCAATGGCATTTGTAATCACGAACGCCTTAGCGCTAAGCGCAAAGGGTGGGAAGACGGCGCATGGGTACGTGAAGGTGCAATGGCACATAGTCGCAAGCAAAAATCCGTTAAAACAGCGGCTTAATCACTGACCATTTTACAAAAAGGAAAACACCATGAGCAATCAAGATTGGCCTTTATATGAAGTTTTTGTCCGTAGTAAGCAAGGGCTTGCGCATCGCCATGTTGGTAGTTTACATGCTGCTGATGACCAAATGGCACTAGAAAATGCCCGCGATGCGTATACAAGGCGCAGTGAAGGCTGCTCAATTTGGGTGGTTAAAGCCGCACATTTAATTGCCTCACAACCTGAAGATAAAAGCACATTTTTCGACCCTGCAGATACCAAGGTCTATCGTCACCCAACCTTCTATACCATCCCTGATGGTATCAAGAATATGTAAGGAGCTTGCCATGAACCAACAACAACAGCTCCACGATTACACATTACGACTTGGCGATACCCCCTTAATTTTAGCGCAGCGCCTGTGCGAATGGTGCGGCCATGCCCCTGAGCTCGAAATTGACCTTGCGTTATCCAATATCGGCTTAGATTTGCTAGGGCAAGCGCGTAACTTTTTAAACTATGCCGCGCAATTAAAAGGGCCTGAATGCGATGAAGACACCCTTGCCTTCTTGCGCGATGAACGAGAGTTCAGCAATTTATTATTGGTTGAACAACCCAACAATGGCTTTGATGACACTTTAGTGCGCCAATTTTTTATGGATGCATATCATGTTCCATTATATGAAGCGCTAATTCATAGCCGTGATGAACAACTGTCTGCCATTGCTGAGAAGTCCCTCAAAGAAGCCGTTTATCACTTGCGTTTTAGTCGTGGCTGGATGGTCCGTTTAGGGGATGGCAGTGAAGAAAGCCATCAACGAATCCAACGTTCAGTCAATGAGTTATGGCGTTTTACTGGCGAACTTTTCCATGCTGATGACGTTGAAATCGCACTTAGCGAATTAGGCATCGCTGTTGACCCACGTTCTTTACAAGCCGCATGGTTAAACACCATTAACGAAACATTCACTGAAGCGACCCTCACTGTGCCAGAGAAAAAAGCGTATCGCTTAGGCGGCAAGCAAGGCAGCCATACTGAGCACTTGGGTTTGTTATTAACGCAATTGCAGTTTGTGCAACGCGCTTACCCGAACTGCCAGTGGTGATGTTATGGAACAGAGACTGCAACATCGCGAGCTTCAATCGCCCCAGGTTCACCAGATCTGGCAGCAGCTCCACCAAATACCCGATCCTGAACTACCCGCACTCTCTATTACTGATCTTGGCATGATCCGCAACGTGTTGCCGGCAGCTCAGGGCTGGAAAGTTATTTTTACACCTACCTATTCAGGTTGCCCAGCAACTGAATTTTTAATCAATGAAATCAAAACTGTTCTCGGTAATGCCGGTTTTCCAAATATCGACATCGAAATTCTGTTAACACCCGCTTGGACAACGGATTGGATGAACCAAGATGCGAAAAGACGCTTGCGTGAATTTGGTATCGCACCTCCGCAAGGTACGTCCTGCGAGCACCCAGAACACAAAGGCGCGGTTCGTTGCCCACGTTGTGACAGCGAGCAGACCGAAAAAATTAGTGAATTTGGTTCCACTGCATGTAAGGCATTGTATCGATGCACTGAATGCTTAGAACCGTTTGATTACTTTAAATGTATTTAGGGGCACCCATATGACTGTATTTCATCGTTTAAGTATTGCTGCCATTGAGCGTGACACCCCTGAAGCTGTCGCCATTACTTTTAACGTACCAGATACATTACGAGAGCAATATCATTACCGCCCAGGGCAACACCTGACATTAAAAGCCTCTATCAATGGCGAAAACCTACGCCGCTGTTATTCCATTTGCAGCTCACCGGATGAAAACACGCTAAAAATTGGGGTGAAAGCGATTTACGAAGGGCGTTTCTCTAATTTCGTTAACCAAGAGTTACGAGTTGGCGATAGCCTTGATGTGATGGTTCCACAGGGGCAATTTGGTTACCAACCCGCAGCAGATACCCATGCACATTACCTTGCCGTCGCTGCTGGCTCTGGGATCACGCCATTGCTCTCCATCATTAAAGCCACATTACAAACTGAGCCAAAAAGCAGTTTTGTACTGATTTATGGTAATCGAAATAGTCGCTCAGTGATGTTTAAAGAGAGCATTTCAGACCTAAAAAATCGTTTTGCAACACGCTTCCAAGTTCTCTACCTGTTCAGCCAAGAACAGCAAGATAGCGAGCTACTCAGCGGTAGAATTAACCAACAACAACTCAGAGCCTTAAATAACACCTTATTGAATTTTAAGCAATTTGACCGAGCATTTATTTGTGGGCCCGACAGCATGATGGATGAGGTTCACGACACTTTAGTCGGTTATGGCATGCCTAAAGAATATGTTCACACCGAGCGTTTCAATACTTCAGGCACTAAATTCAAACCCGTAACCGCCATGACTAGCGAAACACGCCAAGTCAGTATTCACCTCGATGGTAGAACCATGGACATCGCCATGGATAGCCAAGACGACAGTATTTTGGATGCCGCACTGCGCCAAGGCGCGGATTTACCCTACGCCTGTAAAGGCGGCGTTTGCGCAACCTGCAAATGTAAATTGCGTTCTGGTGAAGTGGAAATGGGGGTCAATTACAGCCTTGAGCCCGACCAAATCGCGGCTGGGTACATTCTTAGCTGCCAAGCGTGGCCAAAAGGCGATGGCGTTGTTTTAGACTTTGACGTGTAGGAACTGTAATGGAAAACCATTGGATTTTATCACAACAACATAACCGGGTTTTGACTCTGACGTTAAACCGCCCAGAAGTACGTAATGCCCTGAGCACCGCCTGTTTAGAATTGCTGGTTCAGCACCTCGAGCAAGCGCAAATCAATGATGAGATTGGTGCGATCGTGATCACCGGAAATCCGCGTTTTTTCGCTGCAGGAGCCGATCTTAAAGAACTACAGCAACAAACTGTTGCTAATGCGATCACCGATAAACGCCCCCAAGTTTGGCACAGGTTATCCGCGATATCAAAACCCATTATTAGTGCTGTGAATGGTTATGCACTGGGTGCAGGTTTTGAATTATTACTCGCCAGCGACATCATTATTGCTGGTGAATCAGCTCGTTTCGGTTTACCCGAAATTACTCTGGGTTTAATGCCCGGAGCCGGGGGGACACAGCGTTTAATTCGTGCCGTGGGCAAATCCCTCGCCATGCAAATGGTACTAACAGGTGAACCAATCAGTGCTAAACATGCGTTGCAAGCAGGGTTAATCAGTGAAATTTGTGTGGATGAATTGGTGCTAGAACGCGCCCAAAAGCTGGCAGAGCACATCGCAATGCATGCGCCTTTAGCCGTACAAGCCGCAAAAGCATCACTGGTGCATTCTCAAGAAAACCATCTTACCGAGGGGTTACAACTTGAGCGCCAATATTTTGTGACTTTAGCGGGTACCAACGATCGACGTGAAGGGATCGAGGCATTCTTCGAAAAACGAAAACCTCAATTTACAGGACAATAATCATGAATAATGAAGCAATGATCCTCACTACGTTAGAAAATGGGGTTCTCACCATCACTCTCAACCGCCCTGATAGGCTGAATAGCTTTAATGATGAGATGCATCGCCAACTCAGTGAGGCTATCAAAATAGCGGAACGCGATGAAACCGTACGCTGTTTAGTGATCACCGGTGCAGGCCGTGGATTTTGTGCCGGACAAGATCTAAATGATCGCAATGTGAGCGTGGGCAGTGACGCTCCTGATCTCGGATTCTCCGTTGAAACTTACTATAACCCCTTGATCCGCCGCCTAACCGCATTACCGAAACCGATTATTTGCGCGGTCAATGGTGTGGCCGCAGGTGCAGGCGCCGCCATTGCACTCGCAGGCGATATTGTCATTGCCGCAAAAAATGCCAGTTTTATTCAATCTTTTTGCCGCCTTGGCTTGGTTCCTGACTCAGGAGGAAGCTGGTTTTTACCTCAATTAGCAGGCCATGCACGGGCAATGGGGATGGCATTATTAGGCGATAAAATAAGTGCGGAGCAAGCATTACAGTGGGGAATGATTTGGCAGGTCACTGAAAATGAAGAACTCATTAATACCACTCAACAGCTCGCACAACACCTTGCAACCCAACCGACTTATGGTTTAGGGCTTATCAAAAAGGCCATTTATGCCGCGGCAACCAATACTCTCGATGAGCAACTCAACCTTGAGCGTGACTTACAACGCCTTGGCGGTCGAAGTGAGGATTATCGCGAAGGGGTCAATGCTTTTTTAAATAAACGTGAACCCCTGTTCAAAGGATGCTAACCATGACATTACCTTTGAATCATACTATCAACACCATCGCGGTAATTGGCGCTGGAACCATGGGGATTGGCATTGCACAAGTGGCAGCAACAGCGGGGTTATCCGTCTTACTGTTTGATGTGAACCAAGATGTGTTAAGCCGTAGTTTATCAACGATGACCCAACGTTTACGCAAACGTGTTGAGCAAGGGAAAGCAAAACTAGAGGTCACGGAGGCGATTATCACAAAAATCGCAGTGGTAAAAAGCCTCTCGGCACTGTCGGATGCGCAATTAGTCATTGAAGCTGTTGCTGAAAAGCTGGAAATAAAACAGGCAATTTTTAGTGAATTAGAAGCGATTTGCAGCAAAAATACGCTATTTGCCAGTAATACATCTTCATTATCGATTACTGCTATTGGGCGGCAGCTAACACACCCCGAGCGTCTTGCAGGCCTGCACTTTTTTAACCCTGCCCCCGTGATGAAATTAGTTGAAATCGTTCGAGGGCTAGAAACATCTAACACCGTCATTGAACAGTTAAAAGTCCTGACTTTATCATTTGGAAAAATCCCCGTAATTTGCCGTTCCACCCCCGGTTTTATTGTCAACCGAGTGGCTCGGCCTTTCTACGCCGAAACAATGCGTGCCCTTGAAGAACAAATTGCGTCTCCTGCCACATTAGACAGCGCAATACGTGACGCTGGGGGTTTTGCCATGGGCCCACTACAACTAACTGATTTAATTGGCCATGATGTAAACTATGCGGTGACTGAATCAGTATTTCAGGCCTTCGGTTATGACCCACGCTTTCAAACCTCATTAATGCAATTGGAATTAGTCCAAGCAGGCCATTTAGGCCGTAAATCGAAGCAAGGGTTTTATCATTATGATGATAATAAACCTCAACCTTTACCCTCAATTGCAGAAAAAATTTACCTTGAGCAGCCCCAAAATATAAAAGCGCATGGCAACTGGCAGATATTTCCTGAGTTCGCGCAGCTTTTAACTGAAAATGGGATCTCTCTCGAAGGATTAACACAACATTCTGATCAATCCCCGACACTTATTGTTAATGACGTTATTATTATGTTAACAAATGGTGAATTGACATCGTCACATGCGCAAACACAAAAACAAGCCGTCGTGCATTTTGACTTATCGGTAAATTACCTTACCGCAACAACCATCACGTTAAGCTGTGCATTGCAAAATAATGCGCAACAAAACCAGCAAGCTATCGCGTTTTTTCAATCATTAGGTAAACACGTAATTGTATTACCAGACTACCCAGCGCTGTTAACCATGAGGACAGTCGCGATGCTATGCAATGAAGCGTTAGATATCGTCAATAAAGGAATTGCAACGGCATTAGATACCGATAATGCCATGTGTTTTGGCGTGAATTACCCTAAAGGCCCACTCGCTTGGGGTAGGCAGCTAGGCTGGCAACGTGTGCTGTCAGTACTTGAAAATTTGACTCAGTTTTATGGCGACAGTCGTTATCGGCCAAACCCACTTTTAAGGCAATTAGCCGCAGGTTATCAATCTTTAACTTTCAAGGAGCTACCATGATTTCATTGCCAAACATTACGCTGGCTCAGCAATCAGCTCACATTATGTACCGTGATGATGCATGCGCAAAAGCGATGGGTATGTCCATTGAAAAAGTCGAGGAAGGTTTTGCGCAATTGAAAATGCCGATCACAGCACAGATGCTTAATGGCCATAAAACCTGCCACGGAGGGCAATTATTTAGCCTTGCCGACACCGCGTTTGCCTACGCCTGTAATAGCCAAGGGCATGCTGCCGTTGCTTCCATGTGCTCCATTGATTTTATTCGTCCCGGTTTTGAAGGTGACCTGCTTACCGCGACCGCCACGATGAAACACCAAGGTAAACGTAACGGTTTATATGAAGTCGAGATAACTAACCAAGATGGTAAAACGCTTGCGCTGTTCCACGGTCGTTCTCATCGGTTAGGCCATCGTTTAACAGGAGAACAATCATGATAGATGCGTTTATTTGTGATGGTGTCCGCACTCCAATTGGCCGCTATGGTGGTGCTTTATCATCATTACGCCCTGATGACCTTGCCACTGTTCCATTAAAAGCCTTAATGGAAAGGCACCCGCAACTTGATTGGTCATTAACTGACGACATCATTTTAGGTTGCGCAAACCAAGCGGGAGAAGACAACCGTAATGTAGCACGTATGGCGGGGCTGTTATCTGGGCTCCCTGTTTCTGTTTCTGGTACCACCATTAACCGCCTATGTGGTTCTGGGCTAGACGCCATAGCATTAGCGGCAAGAAGTATCAAAGCTGGTGAGTCTGGGCTCATGATTGCCGGAGGCGTCGAATCCATGAGCCGAGCGCCGTTTGTGATGGGTAAACCAGAATCTGCATTTTCTCGTCAAGCGCAAGTCTTTGATACCACTATTGGCTGGCGGTTTATCAACCCATTGATGGAACAACAGTTTTCCACAGATTCGATGCCAGAAACTGCGGAAAATGTGGCAGAAACTTACCAAATTAGCCGTGAAGACCAAGATGCTTTTGCATTACGCAGCCAACAACGCACCGAAACTGCCAAAGTTAACGGTATTTTTGCGCAAGAAATCATTCCTGTAACGGTTAAACAACGTAAAAATGAATACGTCGTCAGTGAAGACGAGCATCCAAGAGCAGAAACGACATTTGAACAATTACAAAAACTAAAAACCCCATTTCGCGATAACGGGACTGTAACGGCTGGTAATGCTTCCGGTGTTAATGACGGAGCCGCCGCACTGATTATCGCATCCGACACTATCGCCAAACAACAAGGGTTAACACCGCGGGCTCGTATCATCGCTACAGCCACTTGTGGCGTTGAGCCAAGATTGATGGGGATCGGTCCACTCCCTGCCTCGCAAAAAGTATTAAAAATGGCAGGGCTCACCATCGAACAAATGGATGTTATTGAACTAAACGAAGCCTTTGCCGCGCAAGCACTCGCCGTTTTAAGGGAGCTTGGTTTACCTGATGATGCCTCACACGTTAACCCAAACGGAGGGGCAATTTCACTAGGCCATCCACTTGGAATGAGTGGAGCAAGGCTTGTTATTGCCGCTATCAATGAACTACACCGCAGACAAGGTCGTTATGCATTATGCACCATGTGTATCGGGGTTGGCCAAGGGATCGCAATGATTATTGAACGAGTCTGAACAACGTCTTAATACAAATAAAAACAGCCTGAAAACCCGACACCTGCTCAGGCAAATACCAGAAACGTCATGCATTAGCGTGAACTGGTAACCATAATAATTATGAGGACAGGCAATTATGAGCAATATACAAGATAGCATCGACCCAATTGAATTTGCATCGCGAGATGAGATCGAGTCTTTACAGTACTCTCGAATGAAGTGGACACTCACTCACGCCTATGAAAATGTCCCGATGTATCGCAAGAAATTCGATGATGCAGGGGTTCATCCTGACGATTTCAAACAACTCAGCGATATCGAAAAATTTCCTTACACGACCAAACAGGATTTACGTGAAAACTACCCATTTAGCACCTTTGCTGTGCCAATGGACCAAATCATCCGTATTCATGCCTCTTCAGGAACGACTGGGCGCCCAACTGTGGTCGGTTACACCCAGCGAGATATCGATAACTGGGCTGACCTGATTGCGCGTAGTTTACGTTCTGCTGGCACTGTCCGAGGTGATAAAGTCCACGTTGCTTACGGCTATGGTTTATTCACCGGAGGGCTAGGGGCTCACTATGGTGCAGAACGCCTAGGAGCCGCAGTTATTCCTATGTCAGGTGGGCAAACTGAAAAACAAGCACAACTGATCGCTGATTTCAAACCCGATGTGATTATGGTAACGCCCTCTTACTGCTTGAGTATTATTGATGAGCTCGAAAAGATCATGGGCGGAGATGCTAGTAAGTGCTCACTTAGGTTAGGTGTCTTTGGTGCTGAACCTTGGACTGAATCCCTCAGAACAGAAATTGAAACCCGTCTGGGTATCAAAGCATTAGACATTTACGGTTTATCTGAAGTGATGGGGCCTGGCGTTGCTATGGAGTGCGCAGACTCAGGAGAGAGTGGCCCCACTATCTGGGAAGACCATTTTTATCCAGAAATTATTTCCCCCAATACCTTAAAACCATTAGGGGCGGGTGAGCATGGTGAGTTAGTGTTTACTACCCTGACAAAAGAAGCCATGCCTGTTATTCGTTACCGAACACGTGACCTTACCCACCTGATGCAGGGGGTCAATCGTAACATGCGTCGAATTGGTAAAATTACCGGACGTTCCGATGACATGATGATCATTCGTGGCGTGAATGTGTTTCCTTCTCAAATTGAAGAACAAATTATGCAATTTAAGGAGCTTTCCCCTCATTACCAATTAGAAATTGGTCGCCAAGGCAATATGGACAACTTATCTGTTCGTGTTGAGCTCAAACACCCTGAACAGCTCACTTATGATGAACGCTGTAATATCTGCCACCATTTAAAGCATCGAATCAAATCGATGGTAGGTATTAGCACCCGTATTAGTATTGTAAATTGCGGTGATATTCCACGCTCTCAAGGCAAAGCTGAACGGGTAATTGATACTAGAATTGCGATTTAATTCAAATTATTAAGGCATATTGGAATGAACTACTCTGATATGCCTTAATCTCTGAGAAAGTGTTAAAACAGGTAATGGAAGACAACCTTTAAATTTATGTCTACTATTTAGTAAGCCTTCTGATACATAAATTTTATAGATAAAATATAAATGGAAAATAAACTTAACCAATTCATACAACATGCAATAGCAAGCCAACCCATTAGTGGGACGTCTCTAATTAGCTCACTCTATGGTGATGCTTTGCATCATCGTGGTGGTGAAGTGTGGTTAGGAAGCTTGACTAAGCTGTTAGAACCCATGGGCTTTACTGACCGCTTTGTCCGAACTTCCGTTTTTCGCTTACAAAAAGAAGGTTGGCTTGATGTCGAAAAAATTGGTCGTCGCAGCTATTACCGTATTTCTGAGCGCGGGCAAAGTCGCTTTCGCCGTGCAGAAAATAAAATTTATCTAGCCGGGCAGCCTGATTGGGATGGAAAATGGGATTTACTCCTCCTTGAAACGGCGGATAAAGACGAAAAGGTCAGATTAAAAAAGGAACTGAGTTGGCTCGGTTTCGGGCAATTTAATACGTCACTCATGGCAGCACCCAGTTGTGCCCAAAGTGATGTACCGACACTACTCAATGAACTCAATGCCACTGAAAATGCCATCTATTTTCACGCGGATTACCCCTATAGCCGCTCAGAAAAAAATCTCAAAGAACTGGTTTCTCATGCTTGGTCTTTGCAAGATATTTCAGAACATTATCATCAGTTTATTTCCTTATTTAGGCCACTTGCATTACTCCTTAAAGAAAATACTGACACACAGATTTCCCCTGAACACTGCTTTCAGCTACGTTTACTGCTGATCCATTTCTACCGCCGTGTCACGCTTAAAGACCCGTTATTACCAGATGAACTCCTTCCTGCACAATGGGAAGGCCATATTGCACGCCATCTTTGTACCAACATTTATCAACGCATTGATCAAGCGGCAACCCAATATGTTTCTGAACAATGCGAAACCACTGTTGGCGAACTTCCTCAGCCATCCAGCGCTTATTATCGCCGCTTTGGTGGAGTACTCAGAGATATAGCCGCCTAAATACACATTACAGGAGCCTGTATGCCCTTTTATCAAATCGATGGTATTACGCCCGTCGTCAGTCCTGAAAGTTTTGTGCACCCTACTGCTGTGGTGATTGGTGATGTTATTATTGGCAAAAATGTTTACATTGGCCCAAACGCCAGCTTACGTGGAGATTTTGGTCGTTTAATCATTAAAGATGGCGCCAATGTACAAGATAACTGTGTGATGCATGGCTTCCCGCAATTTGACACAATTATCGAAGAAAATGGTCATATAGGCCATGGAGCTATCTTACATGGCTGCCATATCAAGCATAATGTCTTAGTCGGGATGAACAGTGTGATTATGGACGGGGCCGTTATTGGCGAGAACTCTATCGTCGGTGCTTGTGCCTTCATCAAAGCCGAGGCAATTTTCGCCGATAATAGTCTTATCGTGGGTACACCTGCAAAAGTCCTTCGCACCTTATCAGAAAAGGAAATTGCATGGAAAACCAGCGGAACCAAAGATTATCAAGACTTAGTCACGCGCTGCTTAAACACCTTTAAAGAAGTCGAGCCCCTCAAAGAAGTCGAAACGAACCGGCCTGTCTTGAGTTTTGAGAATGTTATTCCTAAATCCCAGCTATAAGCTAGATGGGGCTAAAATACTTAGCCCCATCCATTATTTCGCTTTGCTACCAAATGGCGGTTTAGCAAACCAAACAGTAATAATCAGCGCAATAAATACCCAACCGCATAACCAGAAAATTTCATTTGCAGCAATAATTAATCCTTGGCTCGTAATTTGCTGAGCAATAAAACCAGAAGTCTGTTCGGTACTCAATCCATGGGCTGCCATTTCTTTATACATCCCTAAGGATTCAGGGTTATAATCGGTAATAAATTCCGTTAATTGACTATGGTGAACGGCTTCTCTATCACTCCACAGCGTTGTGGTAATAGAAGTCCCTATTGAACCCGCTAAGGTACGGAAAAAGTTAGCCAAACTCGATGCCGAAGCGAGTTTTTCAGGCGGTAAACCTGAAAGGGTTAATGTGGTCAGTGGCATAAAGAAGCAAGCTACTGCCATTCCTTGCACCAATTGCGGCCAAACAACAGCAGAAAAGCCCATGCTCGGTTCAAAAGTATATGCACGCCAGAAGAAACAAATCGCATAAAATACAAAGCTAAAGGTCACTATCCAGCGGATATCAAGAAAATCGGATAATTTTGCTACTGGAGCCGAAAACAACACAGGCAATAAGCCTATAGGCGCCAATGCGAGCCCAGCCCATGTTGCCGTATAGCCATAAACTTCCTGCAAAAGTTGCGGCAACAAGACAATAGCGCCGAAATAAGCCATATATGCCAAACTGACAGAAATCGTCCCGATGGTAAAATTGCGCGATTTAAATAACGATAATTCGACAATTGGGTTTTTATCTGTGAGTTCCCAAATCACGAGGAATACCAACGCAATAGCTGAAACAACGGCTAAGATGACAATTTCATTAGATGCCAACCATCCCAGTTCCTTACCTTTGTCGAGCAAAACTTGTAAGCAACCCACTCCCACAGAAAGCAGCGCCAAGCCAATCACATTGAATGGCACTTTCACGACCTTGGACTCCATCCCTTTGAAGATAATAGAGCCAACTATAATGACAAAAATTCCCAAAGGCACATTCATAAAGAATATCCAGCCCCAATGGAAATTATCACTAATATAACCACCAAAAATAGGACCGAATACAGGGGCTAAAATAATGGTCATCGACCAAAACGCTAACGCCATGTTTTGCATTTTTGGTGGGTAGCAACGCATGATAAGGCTTTGCGAAAGTGGGATCACCGGCCCTGCGACGGCACCTTGCAATACGCGGTATAAAATTAGCATACCCAGGCTATCGGAAAAGCCACAAAGTAATGAAAATAAGGTGAAAAGCGCCGTTGCCCATAAGAAAACACGAATTTCACCAAAGCGCTTCGCCAAGTAACCTGAAATCGCGATAGAAATTGCATTCGATACGCCAAACGAGGTAATTACCCATGTCCCTTGAGACATAGAAACCCCAAGGTCACCTGCAATCGTCGGGATAGCCACGTTAGCAATCGTGGAATCAAGCACCTGCATGAAGGTCGCAAGGGACAACGCAATGGTTGCCCATACCAGTTTTGCACCCTTAAGTGGTTGAATATCTGCCACAACGGCTCCTTTCAAGCTAGTCTGCGTTATCGCTGATAATAGTGTCGATGATGTGGTCGACATCACTTAAGTTTAAGACCAACACATCACTTTCAAATGCAGGTACTGTACGCTGTACTTCCGCTAAAACAGGGCCATTTTGATCTTTAATATCGATAGTGACATTCATGGATAACCCAATGCGTAACGGGTGTTTTGCCACCTGCTCTGGGTCTAATTCAACACGTACAGGCAAACGCTGTACGACTTTAATCCAGTTCCCTGTCGCGTTTTGGGCAGGCAATAATGAGAAAGCACTACCAGTTCCCATATCAAGCCCAACCACGGTACCGTTATAAACAATATCTGCCCCGTAAAAATCACTGTTAATAGTCACGGGTTGCCCAATACGGACTTTTTCTAATTGGGTTTCTTTGAAGTTCGCATCAACCCAAACAGGCTGAACAGGCACGATCGCCATTAAAGAACTTTGCGGACTGACTTGAGAGCCGACTTGAACATTACGCCGTGAAACATATCCCGTCATTGGGCTTTTAATTTCAGTACGTTGTAAGTTTATCCACGCACTGCGTACGCTATCAGCTGCTTGCTGAATTGCAGGTTGTTTTTTGAGCTCCGTATTACGCAACAATGCGCGGTTGGCATTATATTGTTGAATAGAAATATCCAGAGCCGCCTGCGCAAGTTGCACAGCTTCTTGGGCGTGCTGCAGGTCTTCCTTCGAAATGGTACCACTGCGGCCTAAAGCTACACGACGTTGATAATCTTTTTGCGCTTGCGCAAGTGTCACACGATTTTTTTGAATTTGCGCTTGATACTCATCACCATTGATATACAGTTCTTTGGTTTTGCGTACGGTGGTCGCTAAATCATGTTTGGCTTGTTCAAATGCCAATTGCGCATTCGTTTTATCCAATACAACCAGTACATCCCCCGCCTTTACCAAGTCAGTATTTTCAAAGTTAACTTGAGTGACATTACCTGTTGTTTGCGCAATTATCGGGATCTGTAAGCCAGATACATAAGCATCATCGGTATATTCTTGAAAGCGTAAAACTAAAAACCAATAAACACCGTAGGCGACAAATAATAGAATGATAATTATTGTGGCTATCACTATCCATATTGTTCTACGTTTTTCATTAGTCGTTTTTTGATTATGTGTTTCTGAATGGGTTTCTTGACTCATAATAACTCTCAAGGTCTGAAATCAATATTAATTCTCCCTCTATATTTACGAAGTATATGTAATAAAGCAATAGTTAATAATTTACAATTAAATTAATTCCAACAAAAAAATTAATTCATTGATATAAAACAAATAATTAAAGGGAATCAGAGTTCAACATTAGATTAATGTTTATTATCAAAACAATGAAATTCATTCTTAATTAGATTAACGATAAAAATTAATGAAATAGTTCAAATGATATTTATTATGATAAAAATTCCGTCACTCAATTATTGATATTCTTTTTTTGATTAAATATTTCTATTTATTAGATCATATTTATGATTTCTTAACTTGGAGTTTTCATTTTTTATCGCGGGCTGCCGCTTGCTTTTTAATACCACTGATTGTCTCGATTTTCATTTTTGTCCTCATCAATACAACATTAATAAACTCAATACGGTGCTTAATAGAGTAACGAAGTACGTTGGTAATTGCTGGCCTTTCGGGCAGCTTTTATCTCTTTACCAGTACTTAATATTATTCATTAGGTTAACGAGGTTATCCCCAAGGATACAGGCTAATTTTGAATGTATGTTTCATATAACTCAAATTTCCCTAGTAGATGCTAGCGCTAGAGTAAATTCACGCACAACCAAACACCATAAACCAGAGTTAAACCTTAATTTTTCGTTAAGCTTGACAAAAATCGTAAAAGGGGAAAACACCGTAGGTGAAAATTCTTAGCTGAGATCAAATATTGCTCATAAATTAGCTAGCTCATTATTTATTTTTGATATGTTTTAGTGATAATATTCGCAAACAATATAATTATCATTCTCATTTATATTTACTAGGGATAACTATGACTTCGCAATATCACTACACCCTGATTGCCGCCGGTGTTTGTGCGGCTTTATCTTCATTTAGCGCTACAGCAGCAGACAATAAAACAGATACCATGGTCGTCAGTGCATCAGGCTTCTCGCAACAACTGCGTGATGCTCCTGCTAGCGTGACCGTGATCAGTGCAGACCAATTACAAAATAAACCTGTCCGTGACCTCGCCGACGCCGTTAAAGACGTGGAAGGGGTAAGTGTCGTTGGTGCTGCAAACAAACAAGATATTAATATCCGTGGCTTACCCGGCGAATACACGCTGATATTGGTCGATGGGCGCCGTCAAAACAGCCGTGAATCACGTCCAAATGGGAGCGGTGGCTTTGAAGCAGGCTTTATGCCACCTGTCGAAGCGATTGAACGCATCGAAGTGATCCGTGGACCTATGTCCTCCCTGTATGGTTCCGATGCAATGGGTGGTGTTATCAATATCATCACTAAAAAAGTGACTAATGAATGGCATGGCAGCGTCACCACTGGGGCTATTATCCAAGAAAACAGTGATAGCGGTAACTCGACTGACGGTAACTTCTATCTGTCTGGCCCATTAATTCAAGATAAACTTGGTCTGCAATTATATGGTGGTGGTAACTACCGTCAGGAAGATAAAATCTTAGAAGGTCATCATCAGCGTGATAACCGCAGCTTAACAGCTAAATTAACCTTTACACCACAAGAGAACCAAACCTTCTTACTAGAAGCAGGTCGTAGTACTCAAGAGAAAACATCGACACCAGGTAAATCTGGTGCTGAATATGAAATTCGTGGTGGAGACAAGCAATATAACTCTAAAGAAGAGTGGCATAACGACCGTAACCATGCAGCTCTGACTTATAAAGGTGAGTGGGATTCTTTTAATACTGAGCTAAGTGTTTACCAAGAAAAAACCAAACGTAAAATAAAATCCCAAGACCGTAATCAAACTACAGGCCATTGGGAAGGCGGCTATGAGGCTCGCGTACCAGAAATCACCAATACCGTTGTTGATGGGAAAGTGGTGGCTTTCCTGCCGGACAATATCCTAACCGTTGGTGGGCAATATCAGTACTCTAAATTGAAAGACAGCTCTTTGGTTTCAAAAGGCGTAATGGAAAAAACCAGTATGTCAGTCGATCAATCAGCACTGTTTGTGGAAAATGAGTTTACCGCAACAGATGATCTGATCTTAACGGGTGGCCTACGTTTAGATCACCACGAAACCTATGGTAACCATTGGAACCCAAGGGGTTATGCTGTTTACTACCTAACCGATGAAATCACCATTAAAGGGGGCGTTTCTTCAGCTTTCCGCGCACCTACATTACGTGAAATCAGTAAAGGCTATGGCACCTCTACCCAAGGTGGTAACGGGATTATCTACGGTAATCCAGACCTCAAACCGGAAAAAAGTGTTAGTGAAGAAATCAGTATTGCCTATAACCATGAATCTGGCTTTAATGCGAGCTTAACCTTCTTTAATACCGACTTCAAAAACAAGCTAACTAGCTACTCACTTAATCAAGCCGATCCTAACCACCCTAATCTCACGTTATATACCTACGACAATGTGGGTAAAGCGAACATCAAAGGTGTTGAAGTTGCAACGGGCATTCCTATCGCACAGGATTGGAACCTCAACCTAAATTACACATACACCGATTCAGAACGTAAAAGTGATGATGAGAAATTAGGCAATGGTCTTTCCTTAAAAGGCTATCCATTGGATAAAACACCAAAACATATCGCTAATGCGAAATTGGATTGGAACTTCAATGAAGACCTAACCTTATACACACGTGCGCATTATGAAGGAAAACAGGTGTGGGCAGCACAACGTAATGGCTCAAAAGTACCTCGCTATCGTAGTGGCTATACCACCATGGATGTGGGTGCAACCTACCAATTATTTAAAAACACCAAACTGAACTTTGCAGTGCTAAATATTGGTAATGAAAAAGGACCTAAAATTGATAAAGTTGATGGAAACTGGGATGTTGAAGACGGACGCCGTTATTGGGCGAACGTTAACGTTAGCTTCTAATTAACTCTGAGGGTGTGCCTGTTTCAGGTATACCCTCAAAACCTTTAAATAGACTCAATAAATGAATAAAATCATATTAAGTGGCATATTGCTGTGTATGACCAGTTCCGCATTTTCCCGCCCAAGCCAGACTATCCCGAGTATGGACGAGCAAGTCAGCCAATTTTATGATATCCAACAAACGGATATGACTTACGGCGACCGTGCGCTGCGCATTTACAGTGCTGTGCCCTATAATGTCACCACACAACGCCCTATCCTGTATATGCTTGATGGTAATGGTTTATACCCCAAAGCGGTTAATCGCGCAGTTGAAAAGCTGCCAGCGGATAAACTACCGATTATTATTGGGATTGGTTACCCCATTGACGAAGCCTTTCCAAAAGCATGGCGAACCTACGACTATACTCCCCCTGTTGCGGGTGACGATTTTAAACAAGGGGGCGGTTCCCCTGCGCTATACCAATTTTTAACTGACACTATTCGCCCATGGGTAGAAAAACAGTTTCCTATTGATAAAAGTAAGCAAACCCTATTTGGCCATTCATTTGGTGGATTATTTACCTTGATGGCGTACCAACAACAACCGGATGATTTTCAGTTTTATGTTTCTGCCAGCCCGTCATTATGGTGGGGTAAAGGAAGTATGGTAGATTTAGCGAAACTGACAGCTAAACAAGCGGCTTCCCCCCTATTTGTGACTTTAGGCGGTTTAGAAGAGAGCCCTGATTTATCCAAACTGAGCGCCGAACAAGTGCAAAATTACCAAGCACGCAAAAGTTGGATTAGCACACGCCAAGTTTGCACTGAGATTACAAATCACCAAAGGTACTGTGAATTCGCGTTATTCGACGGCAAAAACCACGGTTCTGTGATCCCCGATGCTATCGATAAAGCCCTTGATGTCGCTAGCCAATAAGACTAATTGATGGGTTTTAGGAGATCGCTGTAGAGCTCTGCTAGAACCCCTTTTTCGCCAAATTCTTTGCGGATCCACTGCGTCACAAGTCCAGTAGCTGAATGTTGTGTGGCTAATAGCATATGGGAATCTTGTCGTGGGTTCTGAATTTGTTTTGTTACCAACAAACCATGTTTAACATGGTCTTTGATCATATAATCGGGTAAAAACCCAATCCCTTCACCTAATATCTGACACTGGCATTTAGTATTAAAATCAGGAACTTGAATTGCTTCTTGCCCATGTAACAACCAACCCACCCGCTTATTAATGGTATGCGCGGTATCTTCCACCATAATATTGGGATAAAGGCGTAGCTGGCTCTCAGCGATGGGCTCTGGCATCAGTGCCAATGGGTGAGTTGCTGCGATAGCAAATTGCCAGTGAATCGCACCAATTTCAGTGTAGTCAATTCCGCCGCCATCCATCAACGTACCCGGAGCGCCAATCGCAATATCTGCATGGTTATTAATAATGGCATCCCAAACCCCATTATACACCTCGGTTGTCACAGTGATGTGGCAGGTAGCAAACTGTTTTTTTAATATTTGTAATAACTTAGCGGTATGATACGGCGTATATAATAACTGATTAATACAAATACGTAGCCGCGCTTCAATCCCCTGCTCAATAGAATAAATACTTTTTTGAATGGAATGGAAATTATTGAGCAAGTCGGTTGCTTTGCGATAAAAATAATACCCTGCTTCTGTGAGTTCAATATTACGGGTATTACGAATAAATAACGCGACATCTAAATAGGTTTCAATACGTTTGATGGTATAACTCACCGCAGAGGTGGTCACGCCTAACTCTTCCGCTGCTTTACTAAAACTCGCAAACTTCGCTGCTGTTGTGTAAGTCAGTAAGTTTTCTTCCGTAAAAATTGAGTTCATACCCACCGCCAAAAATGTTTAAAATTTATACAAATCATGTTTTTATGTGAATAAAATTCAATAACATAAAAATCAGATTATTTTTCGAGCATATTTTTATAGCTTAACAGAATTATTAACAACTGGAATAGATTAAATTTGATATGCATTTTCCCCAAGTAAAAACCCTACCTTTAAAGTCACTATTAATATTCGAAATACCTAATATTATTGAATTAAATAGGCAAACCAAGTATTAACATTCGATACAGACACGAACAATAAAATTACAAATTTAACAAATTAAAAACTTCCAATTTGATGTCTATCACAGAACTGAGTAAATCATGATTTTCGATTTTAATTAACAAAAAAAATCACACAATTTGGACCACAAAATAGCCATAAATCATCAAAAAACGCTAAAAAAGAATGCTCGCACGCACAAAAAAGCCAGATTATTGAATTAAATTCAACAATCAAATGCCTCATTGATGAATTAAATTTAAATGGATTCTTTTTATTAATAACAATTGCTATGCTCTAACCATCATAAATAATCTTTAAATTGTCTTTATCTATGTTGGTGATAGCAATAAACCAACCTAAGGGGAAATGATGACAGCCAGTACTCTCGCTCACGATTTTTTAACCGCAGCTGAACAAGGGCAATTAGAGTTATTAAAAAGTTGCCTTGAAAAAGGTGTGGATATTAATACCACCAACCGTCAAGGTCGCACTGCTATCGTCAATGCTAGCCTGAATAAACATTATGAATGTGTTTCTTTTCTGATTAATGCAGGGGCAGATATTAATAAACAAGACCAAACCTGTTTTAACCCTTTTTTATTAAGCTGTCTTAATAACGACTTAACCTTATTACGCATTGTCTTACCTGCAAAACCCAATTTAGACTTATTAACCCGTTTTGGTGGTGTGGGAATTACACCGGCCAGTGAAAAAGGCCACGTGGAAATTGTTCGCGAACTACTTGAAAAAACCGATATTAATGTCAATCACACCAACTTTGTTGGTTGGACCCCACTATTAGAAGCTATCGTACTCAACGATGGGGGCGAAAAACAGCAGCAAATCGTTAAATTACTATTAGACCACGGTGCGAACCCTCATATGACGGATAAATATGGTAAAAAACCATTAGAGTTAGCACATGAAAAAGGCTACAGCGAGATTGCTGAGTTACTGATTGCAGCAGGAGCATAGCGAAATCATAGACTCTAAATAGGATAAGGAGGCATGTGAACGCATCCATATCTCATCGGCAAAGGTTATACGGGCTAACGGCTGATACACAATTTCTCAATCTGTTGCATCAGCCCTCACCCCAAGGAACGATAGAACAAGTATTTAATAAAGCCATTAACTTTTCTATTGATAATGCACTTTATACATTACTTTGTTCTCAATTAGATAATGCTCCAAATAGTTGCCGATTAATAAATAAAAATTTTTCTCTTTTCAATATTAAAAAAGGAGAGCCCATTAATTTATTAAATAAAGAAATATTGATTGGTGATAATTATTTATTATCATTTTCTTTATGTAAAGAATGGCGGCAACCTGTTATCAACTTTAGCGATAACAAACTGAAAAATTCAAATTATTTATTATATATCGAAAAGCAAATAAATCGTTTGGATTTAATCTTAACTGAAAATAAAAGCTCTCTATTTAAATATCAGGGGGATAACTTTTTTTATCTCTCGATGACGAAGCAATTGGTTCAATTACGCTCTGAATTGATTGAATCAATAATTAAGAAAAATAAAGAAAATATTGTTTATGTGATCCGCCAGTTTGTTGGATTGGGTATCGGGCTAACTCCTTCAGGAGATGATTACTTAGTTGGGTTAATGGCATTTTTATTATTAATCGGTCATCCGGTTGCCATTTTTTACCCTGAATTTTTTAAGGGAATAACCCAAAGCTTAAGCCAGACGACACCAATCAGTGCCATCACATTAGAAAAAGCGTTAAACCGAGAATATCGCGAAAATATGCAGCAATTAATTCAATCATTAGTTGATGCGAAAGAAACCAATATTTATCCACAATTTTTAGAGATTTTAAATATCGGGTCGAGTTCTGGCAGCGACATGCTATTTGGCTTGCGAGATGCCCTGTATATCACCCATTATTTCGGAGAAAACTATGTCGACTAAAGTTGTCATAAAAAAGAATACCTATTTTGATTCCGTATCACTGATGTCTATTTCGACAAAAGCCAATCAACTCGACAATGTCGAACAAGCGTTTGTCGCGATGGCAACAGAGATGAACAAAGGCGTTTTACGTAATTTAGGGTTACTAACACCTGAATTAGAAGAAGCCAAAAATGGCGATTTAATGATTGTCATTAAAGGCCCAAGCGATGATGCCAACGAAGCCACATTAATTGCTATCGAAGAGTTATTTAATAAGAAAAACCAAGGTGGCGGGCAGCATGAAGCTAAATACGCCACTATTAATTCAGCGAAAACACATATCCCAGATGCCAACCTTGCCGTCATTTCAGTGAACGGTCAGTTTGCTGCCCGTGAAGCGCGCATTGCCTTAGAAAATGACCTCAATGTTATGCTGTTTTCTGATAACGTCTCCATTGAAGATGAACTCGCGCTCAAACAGCTGGCTAGCAAAAAAGGCTTGCTGATGATGGGCCCAGACTGCGGAACGGCCATTATCAACGGAACTGCGCTGTGCTTTGGTAACGATGTACGCCGTGGCAGCATTGGTATCATCGGTGCATCCGGTACGGGTAGCCAAGAGCTCAGCGTCCGTATTCACGAATTTGGCGCAGGTGTTTCTCAATTAATTGGTACTGGTGGTCGCGATTTAAGCGAAAAAATTGGCGGTATCATGATGATTGATGCCCTAAAAATGCTCGATGCCGATGATGAAACCCAAGTTATCGCACTGATTTCTAAGCCACCAGCCCCTAGCGTAGCCAAAAAAGTGCTAGAGCAAGCGGAAAAATGCCATAAACCTGTTGTTGTGTGTTTCTTAGGTAGCCAACCACTACCAGAAGACAAACCGGGTTTAACCTTCGCCCAAAGCACCAAAGAAGCGGCTCTGAAAGCCGTTCTATTAACCGGTATTCGCAAAGAAGATTTAGATTTACACCCGCTCAATTTACCGCTAATTGATGAAGTCAGAGCAAAACTGAAGCCTGAGCAGAAATACATTCGAGGCTTATTCTGCGGCGGCACATTATGTGACGAAGCCATGTTTGCCGCGCTGGAAAAATACGATGATGTTTACAGCAATATTCAGCCAAATCCTGACTATCGCTTAAAAGACCTCAATAAAAGTATTGCACACACCTTCCTCGATTTTGGTGATGACGACTTTACCAACGGTAAACCGCACCCAATGATCGACCCAACTAACCGTATTGAACGTTTACTGCAAGAAGCTCGCGACCCTGAAGTGGGCGTCATTATGATGGACTTCGTTTTAGGCTTTGGTTCTCATGAAGACCCTGTGGGCGTGATGATTGACGCGATTAAAGAAGCGAAGAACATCGCCAAACAAGATGGTCGTGAATTAGAAATTTTAGGCTATGTGCTGGGCACTGACCAAGACACCCCATCGATGGATGCGCAAGTCAAAATGCTAACAGATGCCGGAGTCATCTGGGCAAGTAGCAGCACCAATACCGGTTTATTAGGGCGTGAGTTTGTATGGAAAGGGGAGAAAGCATAATGACTTCATTATTTAAGCAGCCATTAAATGTCATCAACGTTGGCATCGAAATGTTCAGTGATGACCTGAAAAAACAACATGTTCCGGTCACGCACTTAAACTGGACACCTCCAGGACAAGGCAACGTTGCGGTTATTCGCGCCCTTGACCAAATTGAAGGTAATGCCGCACTACAAGAAAAAATTGCGGCGGCTAACGCCCAAGCCCTTGAGCGTATTATTCAATCTCAACCTGTGTTAATCGGTTACGACCAAGCGATTAATGTGGTTCCGGGCATGACCAAAAATACTATCCTACACGCAGGCCCACCGGTTGATTGGAAAGATATGTGTGGCGCTATGAAAGGTGCGGTGACGGGAGCGCTGGTTTTTGAAGGCTTAGCGAAAGACTTAGCCGATGCAGAACGTGTTGCGGCCTCGGGGGATATCATTTTCTCCCCTTGCCATGAACACGATTGTGTAGGTTCGATGGCTGGTGTCACTTCAGCATCGATGTTTATGCATATCGTTGAAAATAAAACCTATGGCAACCGTGCATTCACTAACCTCAGTGAGCAAATGGCGAAAATCCTGCGCATGGGTGCCAACGACCAAAGTGTAATAGACCGTTTAAATTGGATGCGTGATGTATTAGGCCCAATGCTGCGCGACGCAATGAAAATCGTTGGTGAAATCGACCTGCGTTTGATGCTTGCTCAAGCACTGCATATGGGCGATGAGTGCCATAACCGCAACAATGCAGGAACAACCTTACTTATCCAAGCGCTTACAACGGGGATCATTCAAACTGATTTCTCTGTCGCCCAGCAAAAAGAAGTATTTGATTTTGTTGCAAGCAGCGATTACTTCTCCGGCCCAACGTGGATGGCGATGTGTAAAGCATCAATGGATGCGGCTCACGGTATCGAATACAGCACGGTTGTCACGACCATGGCGCGTAATGGCTATGAATTTGGTTTACGCATTAGTGGACTACCAGGTCAATGGTTCACAGGGCCTTCTCAGCAAGTTATCGGCCCAATGTTTGCAGGCTACAAACCTGAAGACTCTGGTTTAGATATCGGTGACTCCGCAATCACAGAAACCTACGGTATTGGCGGTTTTGCTATGGCAACAGCGCCAGCTATTGTGGCACTCGTTGGCGGTACGGTAGAAGAAGCGGTCGATTTCTCTCGCCAAATGCGTGAAATCACCTTAGGTGAGAACCCGAACGTGACTATTCCATTACTGGGCTTTATGGGTATCCCTACAGCTATTGATATTACGAAGGTTTCAGCCAGTGGTATTTTACCTGTTATCAACACAGCCATTGCCCATAAAGATGCGGGCATCGGTATGATTGGGGCAGGTATTGTTCACCCGCCGTTTGATTGCTTTGAAAAAGCCATGTTGGCCTACGCACAGAAATATGCTTAGTTTTCAATCATAAAAAAGACGCCCAACTCCGGTTGGGCAATAAAAATAAAACGTGAACCCTGATTAATTTTATTTGAAAAACAGTGCTGTAACTCAAAATGTAGGGGTATACCCTAAATAATTTGAATTGCAGCTAGGCGGCAAGTAAATGAGTCCCTAGGAGCATACACAAGTATGTGACTAGGGTGAATGAACGCAGCCAACAACGCTGCGGTTCAAAGTATGACGGGTATGGGAGTATTTTATGAATATACTAAATATCAAATGGAAACGTGGGGATTTGGCCGCCTACTTCGGCTTAATGACCAATAACCTAACCAACCTACTCACCATGATGGGCCTCTTGATTTTCGTTGTCGGCATCCCATCAGAAATTGTTTACGGCCGTATCGCTCCTGCCTTTGGTTTCGCTGTTTTACTTGCCAGCGTAAGCTATGCTTACTTTGGCCAGCAAATGATAAAGCAAACTGGACGCAATGATGTCACCGCTTTACCATCAGGGCCCAGTGCGCCTTCTATCTTTACGGTGACATTCTTAGTCATCATGCCTGTCTACCAAACAACACAGAATGCTGAATTTGCGATCCAAATTGCGCTAGTTTGGTGTTTTGTTGAGTCGATGATCCTCGTCGGTGGTTCTTTCTTAGGTGAAACCATCCGTAAGATGATCCCACGCACCGTACTGTTATCCTGTTTGTCAGGTTTAGGATTACTGTTACTAGCGATGAACCCGATGCTGCAAGCGTTTGAAGCACCAACGGTTTCATTCATTGTGCTGTTATTAATTTTCATTAACTGGTTTGGTAAAAAACCGATTTTTGCTCGCATCCCAACTGGCTTATTGCTGCTAATTGCCGGTACGGTATTGGCATGGGTTTCTGGCTTGCAAAGTGCGGAAGCAATCAAAGACTCAATGGCGTCATTTGGTTTCAACCCGCCGGGCATACATATTGATAGCTTCTTCCAAGGCCTGCCACACGCTCTGCCTTACTTAGCGTCTGCGGTACCACTTGGCTTAGCAAACTATATCTTCGACCTTGAAAATATTGAAAGTGCGCATGCTGCAGGTGATGAATATAATACTCGTAAGGTTATGTTAGCTAACGGTTTATCGTCTACAGTTGGCTGTTTTATGGGTAACCCATTCCCTGTCACTGTTTATGTCGGCCATGCGGGTTGGAAAGCCATGGGCGCTAGCGTAGGTTATACCCTAGCATCCGGTATCACTATGTTTATCGTCCCATTATTCGGTATCGGTGCCTTTATGTTAGCTATCATTCCAATGACCGCTATCGTGCCAATACTGGTGTTTATCGGGGTCGTCACCGCCAACCAAGTTGTGCGAGAAACGCCAAAAATTGAAGTTCCCGTTATCTTTATCTGTCTATTCCCATGGATTGCTAACTGGGCATTGACGATGGTTAATAGTGTCATGGGCGCGGCGGGCACCTCTGCGAGTGCAATTGGTGTTGAAACCTTGCTACACAAAGGTGTTTATTACCAAGGTCTAGTTCATTTAGGTAACGGTGCGCCGTTAGCCAGTATGTTATGGGGCTGTATTGCTATCTTTGCTATCCTCAACCAACCACTGCGTGGAGCCATTGCTGCTGCAGCGGGAGCAATATTAGTATTCTTCGGAATTATTCACTCCCCAGCGGTCGGAATTGCTACTGGTTCAACCTTGATGTTTGTTTACGCATACCTCATGATGGCAGCTTTATTTGTACTCAAACACTTTTTAGATAGCCGGAAATCGGTGGAAGAACAACAAGCTGAAAAATCTGAGAAACTCAGTAAGTCAGTGTAACTAAGCCAACCTTTTATAGTAGGTGTGCGCTGTACACCTACTATCAGCTAAATCTCTGTCTCAGGAAACATTAACAATGAAAGAACTCGTGGTTGTTGCCATCGGGGGCAACAGTATTATCAAAGATAACAACAGCCAGTCTATCGAAGCTCAAGAAAAAGCCGTTCAAGAAGTCGCACATCATATTAGTGACATGCTTGAAGGTAATTACAACATTGTTTTGACCCATGGAAATGGACCTCAAGTTGGATTAGATTTGCGCCGTGCAGAAATTGCACACGAAACCGAAGGTTTACCTTTAACACCGCTGGCTAACTGTGTGGCAGATACTCAAGGCGGAATTGGCTATTTAGTTCAACAAGCTTTGACTAACGTCTTAGCAAAACGCCATAACCGCCAAGCAATTACAGTAGTGACACAAGTTGAAGTCGATAAAAACGACCCAAACTTTAGCGCGCCAACCAAGCCGATTGGGGCATTTTTTACTGAGCAACAAGCTCAGCAATTACAGCAAGAAAACCCAAACTGGCATTTTGTTGAAGACTCTGGTCGCGGTTACCGCCGTGTGGTGGCCTCCCCCGAACCAAAACGTGTGATTGAATCACAAGCAATCCGCACTTTAACAGAACACAATTATGTGGTGGTTGCCGCAGGTGGCGGCGGTATTCCAGTCATTGATAACGGCAATGGTGGCTACAAAAGTGTTGATGCGGTGATTGATAAAGACCTATCAACAACCTTGTTGGCGAAAGAGCTCAATGCCGATATTTTAATTATCACCACAGGTGTCGAAAAAGTATGCATTCACTTCGGCAAACCTGAACAAAAAGCACTTGGCGAAACCACCACCAGCGACATGCAACGCTACATGGAAGAAGGCCATTTCCCAGCAGGTAGTATGTTACCGAAGATTGAAGCCAGCCTATCGTTTATTGCCAACGGTGGTAAACGAGTGATCATCACCACCCCTGAAAAACTACCAGAAGCTTTACGCGGTGAAACCGGAACCCATATTGTTCAAGGGTAAGTTTCTATAATCTGGATCATGCGAATTTTTTGTTCGTCGCAAACTGCAGTATCCCTCAGATCGTTTGATGACGATCTGGGTGGATAAGTATCGCTTAAAAACAGGAAATTCGGCAGTAAATGGATATCACTAGGAGTTTCTATGAAAGCAGAAAAATCATCCGGCAGAAGAGAGTTCCTTTCCACCAGTGCTAAAGTGGCTGCCGCTTGCACTTTATTTGGTGCGGTATCGGGCTTTGCCTCCGCCCAGAGCCAAGCTAGCCAAACAGCAGGCCAATCCAGTATCACGGATAAACATTATTACCTTGATGACGTGTTACTCGAAACGGGCTTTAATTACCATGATTCGACGGTCGTCGGCACCCAAACCGCCTTACATACCGTAGAAATCCGCGACGGTAAAATTGCAGCCGTTTTACCCAATAAACAACATGCAGATGGCACATTGAATGCCTATAGTGCGCAAGGCAAACTCATGCTACCGGCCTTTCGCGACATGCATATCCACCTCGATAAAACCTTCTATGGTGGGCCATGGCAGGCGCCACAGTCACGTGAAGGTAAAACGATTATGGATATGATCGCGTTAGAGCAAAAATTGCTACCTGAATTACAGCCTTTCACGGAAGAAAGAGCAAATGCATTGATCGCGCTGATCCAATCCCAAGGATCAACGATTGCTCGTAGCCATTGTAATATCGAACCCGTTTCCGGTTTGAAAAATTTAGAAGCCTTACAAAAAGTGCTTGGAGAACACCCACAAGACCTAACTTGCGAAATCGTCGCCTTTCCACAACATGGTTTACTACATTCCAAGTCAGAAGGTTTAATGCGTGAAGCCATGCAAGCAGGCGCTCATTACGTTGGTGGTTTAGACCCAACCAATGTAGATAGCGCGATGGAAAAGTCTCTCGATTCGATGTTCCAAATTGCGTTGGACTACAATAAAGGCGTGGATATTCATCTACATGAAACAAGTCCCGCAGGCGTTGCCGCTATCGATTATATGATTAAAACGGTAGATGAAAACCGCAGTTTGCGCGGTAAAGTGACCATCAGCCACGCCTTTGCATTGGCAACACTCACCCCTGAACAAGCAGAGAAAACAGCGAAACAATTGGCTGAGCAGCAAATCACTATCGCCTCAACCGTCCCGATTGGCACACTGCATATGCCACTGAAAACCCTAAATAAAAATGGGGTATTTGTGATGACCGGAACGGATAGCGTGATTGACCATTGGTCGCCCTTTGGCCTAGGTGACATGCTAGAAAAAGCCAATTTGTACGCGCAGCTCTACACTCGCCCTGATGAGTTATCGCTGTCCCGCTCACTGGCCATCGCAACAGGCAATATTTTACCACTAGATGAAAAAGGCCAACAAGTGTGGCCAGCTAAAGGGGATGACGCCAGCTTTGTGCTACTTGATGCATCTTGTTCTGCTGAGGCAGTCGCACGGATTTCCCCAAGGTTCGCGACTTTTCATAAAGGCCATTTAGCCCACGGAATGATGCCGAAGTCTGCTTCATAGTGATAAAAGAATAGCGCCTATAGGCGCTATTCTTGCCACGTTATTTTTTCAGTTTGAGCGTATTAAAGATTAAATCTAATAAACCTGAGTTATCTACGGATTGCAGTACAGTAATTGGCTTTGTTTTTGGTTCAGGAACTCCGACCCGTAGGCGCAGTGCGTCATAGCAAAAGCTTTTGCCGCGCAGCGCTCCCTGTAGCTCAATACCTACATGCTTTTTATCATAAGTCACCAAACTCTTATCCAATAGCCATGCAACGGTTAACACATCATGTATCCAACACCCTGCTAAATGACGTGTCGCACGTGAATAGTCCATCCACGGTCGCATTGTTGCCACAAGAAAATGGCTCAGTGGTGTATCAATTTGTGCAAGCTTATCGAGATCCTCATGCACCATTTGCGTTTGTACCGTAACATCCATCGGTACTAAAGTCAGGTTTGCCCCACTATTAAGCACCGCATAGGCTGCTTCAGGGTCGATACCAAAATTAGTGTCTTTCAAGTACCCCGGCACGTTAAAAACCGCCCCCATGATCACTATCTCTGCCACGTTTTGAGCCATGTCAGGAAACAGCTGCATTGCTATTGCGATATTAGTTAATGGGCCAATGGCAATAATCGTGATTTGTTTTGGGTTCTGGCAAACTAACTCGCCAATACGTAACGCGGCTTCTGGGATAGACTTCGGTAAACTAGGTATGCGGGGAAGACCGTCCCATAGGTGCGTAAGTTGCGCTCGTTCAGCGCCGTTATCGAGTAGTTCACGCCATGGCGCGCTAGTTTCAACCAAGGCTGACGATGCACCACGATAAACAGGAATATTTTCACCCAGTGAATGAACTAAATGGCTGGCAACGTCAAAGCCAATTTCGCTAGGTGTATTACCCGAAACAGTGGTGATCATTTCCAATTTGATTTCAGGTGCAGCGATAGCCAGCGCAAGTGCTAGGCCATCATCAACATTCGCACCAACGACCCCATTACCGGGGTCGCAATCTATAATCACTCGCATAAATTTCCCTGAAACAATAAATAATCAGCACCCGCATGAGTGCCCGATTTGTAATTCAAATTCCACTTCACAGATGGCTTCTTTTTGCGGCCAATTTTGTAGGATGTGTATCGCTTTTTGCGCTATTTTATCAACAGGCTGGCGAACAGTTGTGAGAGTTGGAACGGTATATTCTGATTGCACTGTACCGTTAAAACACACCAGTGCAATGTCTTCCGGTACGCGTAATTTTAATTCTGCTAAGGCTTTTAAACAGCCAAAAGCTTGCAATTCATTCGTGGCAAAAATAGCTTCAGGGAACCCCTCTTCCCGCATCTGATAGATAGCCTGGTAGCCCCAAACGCGGGTATATTCCCCTGATAAAATCCATTTTTGTTGTATCGTTAAGTCAGCTTCTGTGAGTGCAGCTTTCCAACCATTTAAGCGGTCTTGGGTATTGAGCATTTCATTTGGGCCGCAAATAATGCCAATATTTTGATAGCCATGCTTAATGAGATGACGAGTAATTTTATAGGCTGCGAGCTTCTCATTCACTTGAATGGTACTGATCCCTTCTGTGGCTTCAATCCTATCAAGCATCACACAAGGCGTGCCTGATGACTGAATTAAATCAACATAGGGATGCCGGTCAACACTGGTATAAATGAGGCCTTCAACTTGCCTTAACAACAGGTTATTAATCAGCTCTTTTTCACGAACTCGTGAATCTCCCGCATCACCCAGCAACAAAACATGCCCATATTTAAACGCTTCTCGCTGCAAGGCATGCGCAATAGAGGCTAAAAACGGGTTAGAGATATCGGGGATCACTAGCCCATAGGTTTGAGTGCTACCCGACGCTAGGGCTTTTGCAATACCATTTGGCCGATACCCCGTTTTTTTGATTGCTGCTAACACCTTTTGCCGTGTTGCCTCTGCAACAGGACGAGGGCCATTATTAATTACATAACTGACTACCGCAACCGAGGTTCCGGCTTCGCGGGCAACATCTACCCGCGTCACTTTACGGTCATTCGTATCAGACACTCAGCAGTTCCTTTTTCCAACATGACGTTGCCAAAGAATAGCAGCCACTCTGATTTTTATATACAACCATGCTCACTTATATCGCATCTTCAGGCAGGTTTAAGTCACGACCTCGGGTTTCTGGTGCAAAGAATGTGGTCACCAAACCAATGCCAGCCATTCCAATAAAATAGACGGCAATTGGCCACCACTGACCTGTCCAAGACAACAGTGCAGATGCCACTAATGGAGCTGTACCACCGGATAAAATAGAGCCGAGCTCTTTAGCAAAGGCCATTTTAGTATAGCGATTACGCACGCCAAATAATTCTACGCCCCAAGCCGCTTGTACCCCGAAAATGCCCAGTGATGCTAACCCCATTCCAACCACAATCGTCGGGATAACGATCATCGGTTCGCGAGAGTCTAATAACATAAACGCGGGTACGGCATACAGCATCAATAGGAAACAGAACCAACGATAAACAATACGGCGCCCAAATCTATCGGATAACCACCCTGCAAATGGAATGATGGCAAAACCAAGGATTGAAGCAATTAAAACCGCCGTTGTTGGCACAGATTTATCCACCAACAATATTTTGGTGACATAACCGATGATAAAGCCTTGGGCGAGATAAGATGGGCCGTTTTCGCCGATACGTAACCCGACCATGGTCCAAAACGCACGCGTTTTTTGCCAAAATGAACGGTTATCAACAGGATGAGCCACGGTATCAGATTCCAATGCAAGGCGACGTTCTTCAGCAAGCTGCTCTTTTTGCCTTTCAAAAACAGGTGTTTCTCGCATATGCTGACGAATAAATAACGCCGCCAAGGCGATTAAAATACTGCCAAGGAAGGGAATACGCCATCCCCACGACATCAGGCTTTCTTTGTCCAATTGTAAAACTATCAGCCAAATCATTGAGGCCAGTAATGTTCCACTGTTGGAGCCTAATGCAATGATTGATGAAACTAAACCGCGACGTTTTACGGGGGCGTATTCGCCTAGCATCACAGTTCCACCGGATAGCTCAGCTCCTGCACCTAAGCCTTGGGCAAACCGTAGGATCACCAAACAAACGGGCGCCCAAACACCAATCTGTGCGTGGCTGGGTATCGCACCAATAAGGGTGGTAGATAACCCCATCAATGCAATCGTGATCACCATGACCATTTTTCGGCCATGTTTATCACCTAACCAACCAAAAAATAATGCACCAATTGGACGGGCGATAAACCCAACGGAATAGGCGGCAAAACTGGATAACAGCGCCATAATAGGCGTTGCATCAGGGAAGAAAACGTCACCGAAAATAATACCTGCCGCTAAACCATAGAGAGCAAAATCCGCATATTCCATGGTTGTGCCTAACCAACAAGAGAAAATCGCCCGCCGGAAATCTTTTTTTCCTTCTGGCGTACTTAACCGCTCTTGCGCGGCTTGTTGATTCGCCTCGATATTTAATTGTGTAGCCATAGTTATAAACCCTTGGTGTTGGCGCAAAGCCTATTAATCAAAAAATCTAACTGGCGTTTTTTATTTACGTAAAGGATAGTCTACGCGCGTAGAATTAAGCAAACGAGGGTATGCTATTTTGTGAGCGTTATCACTTGATGACAAAAATATGAATTTTATGTGATGGCAATAATTCGATAGGAAATAAATAAAAAAGCTTAAAAATAAAAGCCACGTTCGAATAAATACCGTGGCTTTATCTGTTTATTTGACACTCAATAGATACTCGACAATATCACTCAACTTATACCATTTCATCCAAACTTCATCGTTAATTGGTTGCCCTGTATACTGTTCGATAGCCGTTATTAACTCTAACATTTCTAAAGAATCAATATGTACATCTGCGATTAATGTCGAATCAAGCGTAAAATCATTTGTAATACCAGAATAGGTTCGAATCTGCTGAATTTGCTCAAATAACCACTGCCAGTGAATTTCTGTCGATGAGTTCATTTTATTCACCTTAAGACTGCTTAGCATAATCTAATTTTTCATTTAAATTACGTGTCATTAACCCTTCTGCAGACAATACAACTTTAGCATTGCCATCAATATAAGATGTTCTATAGTGAGAGGCATTTTTAATGGACAAAAACGAATCTGTCTCTGCCGGTTTGGTTGATTTCTCCTGCACAAGTTCTCTGTTATTAGTCAGTTTCACACCCTCAGGGACTTTTTTATCTATTAAGTAACTGCCGTAATGGCTACCAAACTTAGGTTTAATATCCATTGGTTGGTTACTTTTACTGGCTAATTTAACCGAGGATTTAAACCGCTCTTCAATCGATTTCATGGCGTCTTCTTCCTCAACAGATAAAGGCTCCCCGTTAAGGCTTTCTAGATGAACATTCGATTTAATTATTTCAACCTTTTGGTCATTTTGAGCGTCGCTATTAAGGAAATCGTAATCTGGCGCAGGCTCTGTTTCTCTTGTATTCAATCCCCTTTGTGGTGATGTTACGTTTCTTTGTAATAAAGGTTCATTAATATCAAATGGCTTATCATTTTCATGTGTATTTGATGAAGGGTGCTCTTGTTCTGTACTAACATCAGCTCCTTGATAAGAAACCTGCTCAGCATTCTCACTCAATGGTAAGCTAGCGTAATTATTTATTATAGTTGTTGTATTATAACTATTTGCAACCGTTCTAGACGGGTTCGCTACTAATTGACGAGTTAAACCATCAACCTCATCACTTGGTAATTTATTGTCAGAGCTTTCCTGTTTCACAGATGCCGTTAAATTCATTTTGACTTTTAACGGCATAATGATGCCTATTTTTTTCTCTATGCTACGAAATATATTATTTAATTGCTGATACTTATCGCCATACTGATTAGCAGGAACTTTATTATATTCCATTATTAATTTAGAAATATCACTGTCTAGCTGTTCATTTGCTTCTGTGACTAAAAACTTATCTACTGAGTGGCTTTGAATTTCATTATCAGGGAAATATGCAGTTAATTGGTGTTTAATTGCCGGGGAAACATACTTCTCTTGGTAACGTGTTACCAAGTCATTATTCCCTTTAGTTAATAAAAAATTAGCGAGTTGCGTATCTACCTTTTCCTGTTGACTATTTAAAATATCTTTAACATTTTTATCTTTACTTAAATTTGTTGTACTTATACTCTTAACTAACTCTGTCGCTGCAGAAAGTAATGCTCGTGGTATTTCTTGAGGCTCAAATAACGTCAATACTACCAATGCACTTTCAGGTCTATGGTTTATCTCCTGCTGTAAAGTACAGCCATGCCCCCCAGCATTTAATGCCTTCTCGACCATCTCATAAGTAATATAACGATCAGAAGAACTAAGTAGTTGTGTAATTTCTTCTATTTGTTGTTGATGGTTACTCGCATGTAATTCATTAACATCGCCAGAGATATTAATTTCATTTTTAATATTATTCTTAGGTAATAAACTTTCTGTTCCCGAGGGGATAATTTTATTTAGTTGATTAGAAAACCCACTGCTAATTTTTTGATTATGGTTAATATTATTAATGCTAGTCTTACACGGGCTGTGAATGGATGACATTGACATCATAAGTTATCCTTATAATAAACGATTATTAATTTCTTTTATACATGTTAAATATTAACTAAACCGCTATTATATTGGTTTAGTTCTTGAATTAATTTTATCAATAACTGAGTTAATGTATCAAAGTGACTATTATCTTGGCGAAAAGTCTCTAATAATCGAGAAACAGAACTATTAACTGCATTTTTTTGAGCATCAATTGCCGTTTGCAGGCTTTGCACAGTCTGAGCCATTAATTCCACGCCTGCAGTTTTCCAGCCGTTTGTCGTATCCTCAACATCATAAATCGACTTCATAATTTCCTTGAGTGGCGTAATGTCTGGGTAAATACGAATAACTCTCTGACCGTATTCTCCTCTTATGTCTACACGAAAGCCTTGGCCATCAAGCTTTTTTTTCCAAAAATTAAACGCTGAATCACTATAATCCATTTCATATATTTTTTCAGCACTACTGTCAGATTCAGACCAATTCTTGTAGTAATCTCTATTATCATCATCAGCATCTGTCGTCAGAGGTTTACCTTTTTTTAGCTCATTTAGTCTTACTTCTTTATGATCTGTATATTTGTTAAAAAGTTCATCGAGTCTATCTAATAACTTGACGCGCTGAAATTTTATTTTCCCATCATCCCCTGCTTTAATATATTCGGATATTTTACCGAGAGCGGTATTAACATCCTGCATATATTTTGTGGATGATTTTATTATGTTTCCAAAATCTTTTTGATAGCCACTATTAATATTTTTTATTATTTTTTCAACCTGACCAATATGGCTTCGTCCATCTTCAATCGACCGCGACCGTGATGAATACGCTGCCGCACCATCGGGTAATGTCGCGAACTCGTCAGATAACTTTATTAATACTCTAGAGGTGTTGTCCCCTGATATTTTCAATTCTCGGATTAAAGCATTTGCCTGTTCAGAAATATCGTTTAGCTGCTCAAAAACAATATTAGTTCGTTCTATAGGCTTGGCTATTTCATCACATAATTGCTCATAATAACTGACGACTTGTTGATAGATATCCAAATTAGGATCAATCGCAACACCTTCCCCGATAGGGGAAGGATTATTATCAATTAAACCGACATTATTTACGCGCGAAAGCTGAATATTTGCCAACAGGTTCAATGATGTTGTACTCATTATTACCCTCGTATTGCAGATTGGGATGTACGTGTTTTAGAATCACAAATATCCCTTAAAGCTTCATTCATTTTCTTCAACAATTCCGTACTTTCACTCATTGTTTTCTCTGCATTTTCAGAGACTTTACGTGCTGCTGATGACGTTTCCTGTTCTATCATCGCGCTAGCACTTTCCGCTTTAGCTCCAGCTTGTGATGCCGATCCTGCCATATTTCCTGCACTATCGGATAAACGAGCCCCTTGCTCTGCTACACCACGTTTCACACTCTCTTTAGTGACAATATTGTTATGATCATTAAGCTGATTTTGGCCATGAGCTTTCGTGCTATCTGCTGCATTTTGCATATTTTTCGCAACTAACGTTTTCTGCCCTGCTGTTGCTTGGTCAACCATCTCAATAGTACTACCGTCCTTACCTTTAAGTACGGTACTTCCGTTATTTTTTCCAGTTAGTTCAGTAACTTGACCATTGAGCTTATTACCCGAATTAGTATTATTCACACCCGCTTTTAAGTTAGCGTTTATCGATTTATTTTGCGTATGTAACGATTTCGCTTGGAATGCAGCACCTAAGCCACTGATACCTAAGGAGACGCCAAAATTAATCATGGCGCTCTCCATCATCTTTTTTCCTTCTTTAATGGTGGATGCGGCGGCTGCCTCCACCATTTTGCCACTTAAGATGTTAAATGCGGCATTCAATTGGCGGTCTGAGATTTTAATTTCGGATGCAACTTTGCGGATAAGTTTTGATATTTCAACAATAATATCACTGCTGATAATACCAATATATTCACTCATCTTCGTGGAGCTAATGCTTCCAATCGCTTTTTGTTCTGCATTTTCAAAAATATGATGTGACTCATTAGCAAGTTTAGGAGGACATGCACTTAACAGTATTGCCGCCTTTTCTATTTCGTCTGAATCAAGTTCTGATAGGGCGCCCATTAATTGTTCTGGCATTATTTCCCCATTCGATGGTGACTTTAATACCGGCTTATCTGAAAATTCTGCGAATGTTAATTGTGGCAAACTTGCTAAATTAATTTCTTGTCGAGCCGCTGGATGAGTTGAAACAAATATCTCTTTTTTATTTCCTAGTTCTTCAGCACTAAAAATAGCTTTATTGGCTATTACGGGTTGTGTCGTAATGGCTGTCATTTAAAATTACTCCTTAGTTTACGCAAAGCGTGCGGTATTCATCATATCGACTTTACTTTGGCTCGATTTTTGAAGACCATTAAGCATTGATACGAACATTTCATCAAACTGCTCATAGTTTTTCGACATAGCTTGAATTAATTGGTTAAGTAACTCGGTAATCGCTTCGATAGCAGCGTTATTTAGCATCATACCGGCGAGCATCTCTTTCATTTTTTCTCCCATTGATGCTGCATACACATTTAATCCCCCTGTTGTTGCTGCACTTGCAACTGTAAGCCCTGCATTCATACCTCTTGCAGAAACTTCTAATTTGGCCATAGCGACACTTGGGTTTTTGGTGTTTTTTGCCGTTTCACCAACTTGCTTAATGGCTTTAGTGCCATCAGCTACCGAATCACTTGCTTTTGTCGTTTTGGTTGCAACGTTACCCAATGCATTCATTAAGCTTTTTGGCATTGATTTGACGGTGTTTTTCAGTATGCTTCCAGCATTTTTCAGCAAGAGTTGGGCCGCACTTTTAACGGTATTAGCAATATTTTTAACCATTGACCCCATAGAAAGTAACGAGAAAGCTAAGAATGCTATCGCAGCAACAATCATTCCCACAATGCTACCAATCTGCTTCGCTTTATCTTCATCGACACCAAAGCTGATCAACACATCCGTTACTGCTGAAGAAATTTCATTGGCAAGCATCTGCATTAAGCTCCCGTGCCCTGTTTCTTCCAATACAATATCTGCAACCGCCATCGAAATACCAATAGCGGCTATTGCGAGTGTTAACGGTGCTGCCGTTCCAAAAGAAGCGACGGTGGCAATCACTGAAACAGCTAAAAGTACATAACTAAAAACTTTACTGGCACAAGATGCCGCTTTATTGGCTTCAGCCGCTTTACGCTCAGATTCCGCAGCCTCTTTTGCTTTTTTATCCGAATTTTTCCGAGAAGCTTCATTGATTTCCATCATCACTGCTTCTTGCTCTTTCATATTACGAATAGAGTCTTCATTCATGACTTTTTTAAGCTGAGCCGTCAGCATTGTTAAAAGCGATAATGTGTTCTCCCATTTATCACCATCAACCTCAACAGGCCTAGGGGCTGTTTTGATAAATGCATCCAGTTTTTTGCTAGCATCGCCAGAAATTTTTATAAGATCATATTCTTTATTTATTAGAGCGTTATAATTATTTTGAAGTTTATCGACATTTTCAGTTAGTGTTTTAACCTTAGCCTTCAATAAACCTGTTGTACCTTCTAAACCATCTCGTTTATTTTTTAACTCATCGAGCTTGTTGGAAAGTACTTCCACTTGCTTTTTAATATTAACTTCTTCGTTATAAATTTCTTCCGTAATAGGCTTATCAAACGTATTTATTTGCTCTAGTCGTTGTTCACACTCACTTAATTTTTCCTGTGTATTCGTAATTTCTTTTATGTTACGTTCTACAGGAGATTGATGTTCCTTTAGTGAATCTAGGGCATTTGCCAATTTAGTTTTACCTAAATCTAATTGGTCTTTAGCTTCGCCCCGTTGATTTTCAATATTGGCTGCTTCTTCTGTAGAATTTGCAAAAGAATCAAGTAACTCCTGCCCTTGCTTTCGTAAAGCGGTTGACTCAAGGTTTAAAAGCTGTAACCGATTATTTAATTCACCAATATTGCCTTCATGTAACAACCGACGTATTGTCGCAAATGTTTCAACCAATAAAGCCGTTGCATTAAGTGTTTGGCCTTGTGGAGATGACTGAATACTTAACCTAGCCTTTGCCATCACAGGTTTACCCAAGCGAGGTGAGCCTTCTATCTGAATTCGTTTTGTTTGTTCACCCAACACTAACTCTCTACTCACATCCTCTAAATCTAAAACTGATTTTGTAATATCTTCACTCAGCTTTAATGGGTTATTACCTTGTAAAAAGGTATGAATATTCTTTATTCGCTCACTATTGCCAAGATTTGTAATATCAACCATACGATAACCTCGTTATATATTAGAGTCTGTTAAATCAGGACTTATTTTAGAGTCCTTCTTTAATGCACTTAAATAGATTTGCGATTTGTTTTGCAAGTCCACATCAGAACTACTTTCTAAAACACTTTCAAAACAGTGAATCGCTGCACTACTTTTTTTCATCATTAAATTACATTGCCCTGCATGAAAAAGTGGGCGGTAATCATTTTTAGCCAATACAAATGCTAAGGCATATAATTCTGTTGCTTTCGCATATCGCTTCGTTAATTGATAGACGGCAGCAAGGCCCATGACATAATCTGTATTATAGAAATCATAAATACTTAAAAATCGAAAAAAAGTTTCTGCTTCTTTTAATTTACCTTGTTGATAGAATTCGTATGCATAAGAATAAATGCCATCCATCGTACTCTGTGGAATACCGTGTATATCTTTATAAGTGGCACCATCCATTAATGCAGTAGTAATATTGTCAAGTAATTCTTCCATATCCATTTGTTGAAAATTGTTTGTTTCCGCATTATTCATATATTTACCTTATTGTTGATATGCAATGCATAACACATACTTTATGTTTGCATCATAATTAACCGGCTTGGTTTTTTCTTTAAAAAAACGATTCAAGTAACAAATAAATCATTAATTAATGATTGTTATTTTTTTGTGAATGTGATTCATTCTCCCCTATTTTTTCCAATGCGCTATCAATATCAACTCCCATTTTTACTAATTCGATACGGAATAACCAAGATATTATTTGCATAACATCCTCTAATCCTCTTTCATCGATAAAACTGTCATTTTTATATGAACGCCATATTTGCCTTGCTAGGACTATGTCTCTAATAACAGGAATACCTTGTTGTTCCGCGTATTTAACAATTGCTTTTGCTTGCGAACCTTTACTTTTAGAGAATAAAAAGGGTAATGGTGCAATATCCGAGTCATAATAAATAAGTAATGCAATATGCGTTGGGTTTGCCATTACGAATGTTGAATTACGAACGTTTGACTTAACCTCTTCCGACAGTAATTCCTGATGCATCCCACGGCGTGCACTTTTGATATGAGGGTCCCCCTCATTATCTTTATATTCCTTTTTGACCTCTTGCTTTTCCATTTTTAAGTTTTTAATATACAAAAAGAATTCAGCTATTGCGTCAACCAATATAATTATTAGAGCGACAGCAAGAAAAACAACAATAAATGTTATACACAGACTAACCCATTGACTAATCATTCCATTTATCATCGTTCTGTAGAGCATAAAAATATCTTTGCGCCAAACAATAAAAAAGACTAATGTTGATACAATAAAGACAATTAAATACAAGACAGCCTTAATTAATTCCTTCAATGAATTCAATGAAAATATTTTTTTAAACCCTGCAATTGGATTTAATTTTGCAAAGTCGAGTTTAATAGCTTCGCTAGCTAATCTAAAACGACTTTGTAATAAAGAAATTATCGCACCAGATAAAAAACAAGCAAATAACACCGGTAAAACAACGCTTAAAAAGATAGTGAAAAATTGCCAAAGTAATGCATCAATTTTCATCTCCGTTGGATGTAAAAATATTTTACGCATTAACCCACCGAGCTCATATAAACTAGAGAGCCCTTCTATCACAAATGCACTAACTACTAGCACAATTGCAGCAACACTATCTTTACTTTTAAAACTTTGTCCTTTCTTTGCTGAGTCTTTGATTTTTTTATCGGTAGGCTTCTCTGTTTTTTCAGCCATATTTATACTCGTAGCAATTAAGAGGAAATAAATACATCTCGTAGTGGTGAAGTTGAAATCATATTCACTAATATGTCAGGAACTTCATTATGGAAATAAAGCAGAAATACACAAAATGCGATGATTGATTTTATTGCCAAAGATAACGAAAATGCATTTAATTGCGGGCAAAAACGGGAATATAACCCTAGAGCGACCTCTGTAATAAATAATGTCACTAATATTGGAGCTGTCAAAACAACACCATTAACAACCATTTTATTTAACCACTCCCCTAAGGGGAGGCTATTAAATGAAGTAAATCCATGAGCAAAGGGTAATAATTGATAACTTTGTGCAAATATATTAGCGAGTTGATACATGCCTCCCTGAGCTAAAAACACCATACAAGTAATATGACTCAATAAAACTGCCAGCTCTGATGCTTCTGAACCACTCGCCGGGTCGACAATACTGCTAATCGTTTCACCACGCTGTGCATCGATTAACTCACCAATAACATTAGCTATCATAAAAGGTAAAGCTAATATCAATGCTAATACGAGCCCAATCGAAATTTCATAAATAAAGACATCAACGAAGTTAATTTCATCCCATTGTATGGCATGAGAAGAAAAAAAAGGCCATAAACCTAACGCAATATACGCCACCACACAGTTTTTAATAATTCCACCATTGAGCAGTTTATTACTTAAAAAAGGAAGTAAAAACATCACTGGTGCAATTCTCAGCCAAGCTAACGCTATTTTTATCAACCCCTCTTGAAAGACAAAATAGAGTGAGGACATCAGCGATAGCATTTCCTGGTTCATCCGAATAGCCCAATAGCAGGGATCGCTGCACTTAAAGTTTCTAATGCAAAATTCATCACTTTATCGGCTAACCAACCTGAGATCATAAAGAGCGAACCAAAAACCGCTAATAGTTTTATGCCAAAAGGTAATGTTTGTTCTTGAAGCTGCGTGACGGTTTGCAGTAACCCTACCAATAACCCCACAGTAGTAGCTACTATCACGGGTATTGCTGATAATAAAACGATTAATAGCATCGTTTTATTACTTAAATAAACGATTTGATCCATAGTATTATTCGCTTTAATACTGTGCTAATTCAATGTATTGCATTACCAATCCTTTAGAAATCAGCGACCACCCATCGATTGCAACAAATAGAATTAATTTAACTGGGATCGAAATTGTCACTGGGCTCATCATCATCATACCCAGCGCCAATAAAATGCTGGAAATAACCAAATCAACCACAACAAACGGCAAGTAAATATAAAAACCAATTTCAAAAGCCGATTTAATTTCGCTTAATGCATATGCGGGTAACAAAGAAAATAATGTAGCTTCACCCTCATCAGCCGCCACTTCCTCTTCGCTTCGGCCTTGTTGTATTGATTCAAAGAAAGTGACTAACTGCGGGTCTGAATATTTTTTCAAATAAGCTCTGTATCCCCCTAGTCCATTCTCAACAAAATTATCGATTGATTGAGCATTACTAAAATCAACCGGCTCTTGCCGCATATGATTATTCACATCCTGTAATACTGGCATCATCACGAAAATAGAAAGTAGCAACGCGATACCATTTAATACCATAGTAGAAGGAACTTGTTGAACCCCCATCGCATTACGTACCATAATTAATACAATCGAGATTTTTAAATAACAAGTGCCCGCAGCAATAATAAATGGCAATAATGTTGAAAAGGCGATAATTACTAATAATGGAATTCCTTCTGGTATTGTTGGCATATTAAACTCTTTTATCACCTAAACTCACAATATGTGTGATTTCTAACCCTAGCTCATCACTATTGCCAATATAAATAAGTTCCCCTTCTGCTATAAGTTGTTTGTTGGCATAAACTTTAACTTCACGTTCTTTATTTTCACCAATAGAATAAATATAACCAGGCTCCATCTTTGAAAGCTCATCAACAGTAATATCGGTATGTCCTAAAACAAAGGTTAATTTAATATTCATATCTTTTACATTAAAGGGACGTACAGCTTCTTGCACTTCATCTTCTTCAGGAAGTACAAATTCACTTTCATCTTCTGGCGCCACTAATTCTTCAATCATAAATAGTCCTTCTTCTTGCTTTTGATATCGTGCTAATGTCTGTCCTGTAACAGACATATTTAACTGTAATTGTTGGATACTCAGCACATCTCGTAATTCTATGGTTTGCAAAAGTTTGGCGCTAATATAGCTATATCCCAATATCCAATCAGCTTGCAATTTTAAATGGCCAACTATTTGATTCGTTTGTTGTTTTTTTTCTAAGCCTTCAATTGGCTCTGCTAATAATACTTCCCCAAGGTTAGTCTCCTTGACGATTAACCAAGGCTGGTAGTTAATACGCATATCATCAACTATCTCGACAGATTCACAACGGAAATCCTGAGAGAAAAATGTAATTCCGATATATTCAGAGGAAAATAATTCGCATAACTGATTGGTTGATAATAAATTCCATGCATAATGAACGAGTTTAGGCCAACGATAATGACACCAACTTTCAACTGCAACTAATGCGTTTATTTTCTGTGTTTCACTCACAAGCGATAATTTGAAATAACGAATACTGCGGTTAGCTTGCTTTATTTGTGCATTAACTAGGTAACATTGCTGCCAAATTTTAAGTTGTTTTTCTTGAGAACTGAGCCGTCGAATCTTCAACATAATTAATCTTCTTCTTGCTGTTGGTCATGCTGCTGTCTGTTTCGCTGCTGCTGGCGTTCATCTTCACGTCGGATCTGCACGCTGCTTTCATGGTTCAATAAATGTTTATTTTCATTCAATGCCAACTGGACGTCTCGGCTCGCTGTCGAAGCAATGAACTCCCCTTTAGATGCCAATTCAAATGTCACTGAGGGGCTACTTTGCCACTGATTAAAGGTATAAGTGAGACTACGCCCCATCGATTTTGGCTGTTTGTCTTCACCTAAAAGTGGATTATTTTCCATGAGTTCTGGCGCTTTATGCACCTCTTGCTTCTGTTGCACAACCTGTAGTGGTACAGACGGTCGCATCGCCTCATTTAATGTTGTTGCCATGATATTGGTAGAAGGATCTATTTCTTCTACAGATGAAATTTGTGAAGATGTCGCCGCCGCTTGCGCTTCATTAGAGAAATGGTGTGTAGGTTTTTCAGATAATGAAATCTGCTTATTATTATCTAAAGCGGTTATCCTCTGTGATGCTGCCGGCAGCATAAAGGGCTCCTTTTCAGCAATAACGAACTCAAACTGTGCGTCAACATGATGAGCGCTATTATCTTTAATACCTTGCTTAATACCCTGTTGATCATCCACCTGATGGGATACTAACTGCTGCCCCAGAAGGGAAGAATTATTTTTTAATGCCCCATTTTTCAATCGGTTATTTGTTCGTGGGGACATATTTAATGAAGTGGTATCAAATGAACTAATTGGTCGATGATGAATTGGCTTTAATAGCTCTTGACCAATTTCCTGTGGATTTACGGGTTTAATTACAGTTTTTGCTGCATGTTCAATATGTGGTTGTTCAGTTTTTATCTGTGGTTTTAACTGTTTTAATGTCGGCCTTAAAGTATTCTTAGACGCTAACTCCGCCAACGAACTTTCTACATTGAGCTGAGTCTTTTCACTTAATTGAAATTTATTTTTTTCGTATTGAACTGAATTATCGCTAACTTTTCCCTTTGCTCGCTGCGGGATATTCTGTAATGGAAAACCAACCATCATAGTGTTATATAATGGAGTCTCATCTTCGTCAGTAATATTCTGTTCAGCTGAAATGTTCGACGTCATCGGCAAGTTATTATCAACGGTAGGTGTGCTAGTAATGAAATTAGTATCAAAGTTATTATCAGCTACTAGGTTATAAGAAATTTCAACTTGGTCCTCAGTAAGTGAATTACTCTGTAATTTAATATTCTCATTGTTATCTACGATTAATGCACCTACATTTTCGGCTTGGTCCATAGTCGTCAAATGAGCCAATGGGTTAATATCTAAATTATTGTTCTCCGTAAATAGATAGTGATTTATTAACGGCTCGGTCTCTTTAATATTTAATTCTTTGTCATGATCTGCCGTTTGGATGCCTTCACCAATATATGCGCTTTCTTTCCAGGTAATCAGTTCTTTCGCTAAGTCGCTCAATTGCGATATTTGTTGCATAGAAGAAAGGGCTACCGGTAGAAAAATAGATATATCCTTTTGTTGATTTTGACTTTTATGATTGAACAAATTCATCATATTTTTGTCACTCACTAGCTTCGCCATTTTTTTTGTTATATTTTGATGGCTAAATTCCGTGGTATTATATGTTAATGGCATTGCTTTTCCCTCGATAACTACATGAGGTACTTTGTCATTTGAACTCGCTTTTGTTACTGACATGTACGAATAACTCCTCAATTTCATTTTGTTGCTGAAGCTCTGATTTTAACCTTCTTGCTATACGTTGCTGCTTGAGATAATTTCGGAATTTCTCGCACTTATTGCGTAAAATAAATGCTTGTTTAGCAATTTCAGACTGCAGTATTTTATTTTTTGATATTTCAACGGCTAAGGTTTCTATTTGAAATTCAAATTGAGCAATTTCGGATAGAACCACAGCCTTCAATCGCTGCCGTTCCCAAAAAGCGATTCGGCTTAATTCTTCTGATTTTTCATAAGATGTGGTCTGTGTCGCCAGAACTAAAATACGCTGGCGAATATCCATACATTGTTGTTGCTGTTGCTTTATTATTGAATTTAATTGCGATTGTTCTTGTAATGTCCGGTCAAAACGTCGCTCAGTTAAAGCCAATAAATTAGAAATCATTACGACGCCAATTCATTGAGAATGTTTAACATATTGTCGAAATTCATTGGCTCATCCATGGCTTGTTTTAAGAAACCTTCAATTTGCTCTTTTTTATCTAAAGCGCGGTCATTTTCATGACTTTCTCCACGTTGATATTCACCTAACTCAAGGTAAAGCTGAATTTGCTCAAGCCTTGAGATCATGTCACGCAAATCAATTGCACATCGGCGATGTTCCGGTGTCGTCACTTTTTGGAATACGCGGCTAATACTGTGTAAGATATCAATCGCAGGATAATGTCCACGTCCGGCCAATTTGTGACTCAAGTAAATATGACCGTCCAGAATTGAGCGAATTTCATCACCAATCGGGTCAGCTTCTTCTTCACTTTCTAATAACACCGTATAAAAAGCGGTAATCGAGCCATGTTTTAGTTGCCCTGGGCGTTCCAACAACATAGGAAGCTGTTCAAAAACAGAAGCAGGATAACCACGCCTAGCAGGTAGTTCTCCGGTAGCCAAAGCCACGTCTCGCAACGCTCGTGCATATCGAGTCATAGAATCAACGTACAGCAATACATTACGACCACAGTCACGAAAATATTCAGCAATCGTAGTCGCAAGTAACGCGGCATTACATCGCTCAATTGGTGGGCTATCTGAAGTCGCATAAATTAAAATGGTCTGTGCTGCATGAGGTGAATCTTTTAATTCTTCAATAAATTCAATAACCTCCCGACCTCGCTCACCAATTAAAGCAACGACATGAATATCCGCATGAGCATGGTTGATGATCATGTTCATTAATGAGGTTTTACCGCTACCTGCAGCGGCGAAAATACCAATTCGCTGACCTAAGCCACATGTCAGTAAGCTATCAATGGCACGCACCCCTGTTACCATCGGTTCAGCAACAGGCCGCCTTTGTGTAACACTCACTGGAGGGCTATCAATGCGCAGTAATTTCGTATTGAGTAACAATGGCTCAGAAAGATTTTCACCCAACGCACCAACTTGTTCACCTGCCGCATTAAAAATTTTACCTGCTAAATGTTCACCCACTTCAAATACAAACGGATAACCGCTCGGGCGAATAACCACTTCTCGTGTTAAACCTTGAGCACGGCCGATTAAACTCAGTACCGTGAGCCCTTCTTTAAAACCAACAACCTGCGCTTTGGCAATAACGTTTGGCTGCGCAAGAGAATGCTCAATAAAACAAATCTCACCAATAAATACGCCTTGTAGTGGGGCTTCAATTAGGCACCCATGAATGCGCGCAGGATGCGCGCAGAGATCAAATAACTTCATAATAGATTAAGAAATTAGGCTGTTAAGTTCATTTGCACGCTCAAAGAATTCTTCAAAACTATCTGCAAATAATTGAATATTATTTAAAGCTGATTCTTTTAAAACGGCAGAAAGAACATAAGCATCATCCACAATATTCAATGCCGGTTGGCCTGGAAAAAAATTATTTGGCGGGTATTCTAATAATGATTTTAATAAGGAGGCACTAACCGCATCTAAATGGCTATAGTTACAATTATCTAAACTACACCAAATGATAATATCGTCTGTAGATAGGTCAATATTAATTTCAGCAAAACCATGCATTTCAAATTGAATATTAGAATGACAATCTAATTGAGAGTTAACTAGATCACTACGTCCCATAGAATTTAAATATTCATTTAACATTTCGATAAATCTATATTTCATTGGTATTCCTTATATTTTAGGGTATTTTAATTATTCAATACTGATAATTATATTGAATTCGGTTGCTTTATTTGTTAATAAAGCCGATTTTTTGATTATATGGTTTTGACCACATTGACTTTGACCATTTCAGAAACTTCATTAAAAGAAAGTACTTCTAACTCAGGAAAACGGCCTTCTAAGATTTTTTTGACAAAACGACGAATATCAACAGGCACTAAAATGTTCACATCCCTAATTGATAAATAACTATTTTCTAAAGCAAACTCTGCTGCCTGTATCAACTCATTAGTTTTTTCTGGCTCAAGATGTAAGTATACTCCACCGGAAGCCTGCCTAATCCCTTGACGTATAGTGTCTTCTAGCTCTGAGTTAATCATGAGAACATTCAAACGCCCATCTACAGAAAAACGAGATGAAATGTAACGTGCCATTGCACTTCTTACGTGCTCGACTAACATTAAGCTATCTTTTTCTTTTGGCACCCACTGCACTAAGGTTTCTATAATCAATTTCATATTACGAACTGATATTTTTTCCATTAATAAGCGTTGAAAAACTTCGGTTACTTTTTGTACTGTGGCATGGCGATAGCACTCTTTCAGTAATTCTGGGTATTTTCTTTCAAGGTCATCAAGTAAGTTTTTCGTTTCTTGAATACCGAAAAATTCATTAATAAATCTCAACAACAAACTACTTATACAATCAATGGCTTCTGTCACATCGTCTCGAGCCATTAGACCCAGCTGCTCAATGTTGGGTAGGTCCTTTTGTTCAAACCAAGTACTCACCGAACCATATTCATCCGTAAACTTAGTCAATGACATACCAAGGTATTCAGGTTCGTCATTGATAGTCAGTAAACGATACCCATGGAAATAGATATTATATTCTCCTGCTTTAATTTCATTAATGAGTATCACCATTTTATTTTCAGGTATAATAGGTGAATAGTTAACGGCAATATCAGGAATCCTATACCCATAACGAATAAAAATATCCTTTTTCATTCTGGATAAAAATTTATTATCTTCTAAATGTTTTTTATATTTTTGATTAACAGAAATGATAATCGGTAATGTTTCCGGAATATATTCATCTTCAATATCACTATTTTCTCTTTGAGTTTCACCTTCCGTCACATCTGAATTAATAATTTCAGCTTCACTATTCACTGTTTTTTGCTTATTTTTTTGTTTTTTAAAATACCTGAAAGTAAATAACCCAATAAGAACCCCGGATAATAGTAAAAATATCATAGTTGGAAAACCAGGCAAAAAACCCATAGAGAGTACAATAAATGCCGTAATTAATATCGTAAAGTCATTTGCAAATAACTCTGAAACAATATTTTCACCTAAGTTCTTATCATTACCACCTACTCGAGTCACAATAAAACCAGCACTGATAGAAATGAGTAGTGCAGGGATTTGAGCGACTAAACCATCACCGATAGTTAATAAGGAAAAAGTATTTAGTGCGGTTGAAACATCCATGCCCTGCTGAGCTGTACCAACAGATATCCCTCCAATTAAGTTAACAAAAATGATGATAATGCCCGCGATCGCATCCCCTTTAATGAATTTCATCGCACCATCGAAAGAACCAAATAACTGGCTCTCTTTTTCAAGGTCGCCACGCTTCTCTTTAACTGTCGCCTCATCAATCACACCAGCCCGTAAATCCGCATCAATACTCATTTGTTTACCTGGCATTGCATCGAGAGAGAAACGGGCTGCCACTTCAGCAATACGTTCAGAACCTTTCGTAATAACAATGAACTGTACAATGGTGACAATGGCAAATACCACCATTCCAACCACTAAATTGTCTTGAATAACAAATTCACCAAAAGTAGCAATAATATCCCCAGCATCTGCTTCTAGTAAAATTAAGCGGCTGGTACTAATTGATAAAGCTAATCGAAATAATGTACTTATTAATAAAATAGAAGGAAATGATTGAAAGTTTAATACCCGAGTTATATAAAAAGAGCTCATAAAAATGAGTACAGATATCATAATGTTTAAGCCAATTAATAAATCGACTAATATAGTTGGCAATGGAATGATCAACATCGCAATAACCATTACCATGATAACTAATACCATCAATTCTGGACGATTACGGATTTGTAATAAAAATCCGGTGATACTTTTCATGGGATAATTTTCCTATCGCACTATGGCTTTCGGTGTAATATTCTCTCTTGCACCATAATTTGGTCCATGAGTTCTTTTAATTTTTCAATAAGTTGGTCTCTTGCTTCCGTTGACTGAAAGACAGTGATAGGAATAACTGCAAAAGCCAGTAATAATAGTTGTAAAAACCTGCCACACATATCCGAAGTCATGACTTTCAGTTTTTCAGAAATAAAATCGATAACCACTGTTTCAAAATCAACCTGACTACGAATGCCACGGGTAAATAATTGACTGAGCTCTTTTTCAATTTTTGATTTGTTTGATTTTTCATTGAGCCGAAAAAAACCAGATTGAAAGAATTGCTGGCAGAATACATAATCTAAAGATTGCAGTTCTCGTAACCGACCAACACGATTAAAAAAACTTCCAAACTCACTAATATTTAAGTCACCTAATGGCAACGCTTGCAAATCACAAGCTAGTGCTCGCCCAAGATAACGCATCATATTTTCACGCTCTTGAATTTCCATTTCCTCAACCCATTGTTCATATAAATAAACGACAGGCCCGTCATAAGTGATAAACTCACGGTACACCGAACGTAAATTCCCAGCACTAAAATGTAATTTTTCAGCAAATGCTTTTGCGATTAATGCAACGTTAATTCCTGCTTGTGTATGACGCTTAGTATCTTCTGCTTGCAATAATTGTTCTAAAGCTTCAATACTTTCAATTTGTTCTTTTTTTAATTTTTTACGATTAATTAATGCAGCAAGTACCATTAGTAAATCACTAGGGTCAGTAAAAAACTGCAATAAAAATGCCCGTAATTGCTTTGGTGTCATCAGTTGCTTATTAAGCAGGCCTTCTATATGCAATACTTTGTCATCTGCATCTTTATCCAAAATGCGTTCGGCAAATTGCATCCATTCTTCTTCGCTGCCCTTCTTAGAACTTCCTCGGCGTACATGGCTTGCCGCTAACATCGACATCGATGCATATTCACTAGAGCTATCAATGACACCAGCACCACGTGCTACTTCATCGGAGTCATCACTACTGCTACTCACAGGTGCACGACTTTTGTTTTGAGTATTAACTGAAAAACGGTTATTAAAACTCAGTGGTGTTATTGCCATGACTCACTCATGTATTGTTGAAGAAATTGGACCGTACCGTGCAACTGGCTATCATGGGTGGTGATCCGCGTCTTTTCAGAAAATTGTCGCCCATCCCATCCTTCATTTTCATCCAATAAACGCGGCTGGATTAAAAATAAACGAACCATCTTCTGTTGATTAGTCGATGAATGACTAAATAACCCTCCCACATAAGGAAGATCGCCTAAAAAAGGAATTTTGCTTTCATTTTCAACATATTGCTCACGTGTATAGCCACCGATAAGCAAACTACTGTCTTTTGCAATACGCGCAACTGTGTTAATACTGGTTCTGTTAACGGCAGGTAACCCTTCTACACTGGAGGTTTTCCCTGTGCTATCGCGGTTTTCAGCACCATCTTCAATATTGACTTCCATTTCTACGTTATTACCCACGGAAATACGCGGCATTACACTCACCATGGTCCCATATGTGACCTGCTCAAGAGTCGCAATACGCTCCCCTTGTAATTTGGCGTAAAAACTGGTGTTGTTATCAAATAAAGCAGGAATGTTTTCTTGGGTTAATAACACGGGGCGAGAAACAATGTGCCCGTTACCCGTTTTATTTAATGCATCAATCTGCAATAAAAATTGTTGGCTGTTTGATAGCGTGCTTCGGTTAAATGAGACCGAGCCAGTACCTGTACTAAAAGTACCAATTTCCCAGTTCACGCCAAGATTATCGAGTTCTGAGCGAGTAATATCTATAATCCACAAAGATAACTCTACCTGCCGGCGGCGCATATCTAATGTATTAACTAACTGGCGAACATAACGAATTTGCTCTTGGCTACCTTTAACTATCAAGCTATTGCTATCAGGGTGTGCTACCAAAGAAAAAGCGCTGTTAGACGGTTTTTTTGTTACCATCATCGGCTTACTCCCAGAAGATGGTGGATCACCAATTGGTGTATCCATTAATTCGTCTATCGAATCTCCTGTTGGATTAATTGGTGTTGGTGGTGGTTGAATATGTAATATTTCATCTGGTGAAGCTCCCTGTTTAAACAAAGAATTAATGACTGTTAATAAACCAGGGATCGTAATATTTTGCCCTCGTAATGAATAACTTCTATCCGTTACCGATGCGTGTTTTAATGGAATAATAGCCACTTCACCGCTAGATAACTCCTCTTTCCTAATCTGTTCTGCAAGATATAAAGATGCGGCTTTAATTAGTTCAATATACAGTGGCGGACCCGAAACAAATAATAACCGTTCACCTTCTTGTGAACGTACAGGAAACCGCGAGTCATAAATTCCATTTCGTTGAATATAATTAAGCAACTGGTTACTACTGACATTATTTGTTGGAATAATTGCGCTACGCATTTCACTATTATCATAAATATAAATACTCGCACCATCGTCATACCACACTAATGCAATTCGCCGAGTTAGTGCTTTAAACATTTCATCTGCATTAGCTAAATTAAAATTACCAGTCACTTTTTTTTGAGCTGCTAATTTGCTGAGAATAATTGGCTTATTTAAACGTTCAGCAACGGCATCGAATACCTTACCTACTGCAATATTATTTGCGACAAAGGTATCGTGGTTTTTTGATTGTGTAACTGGTTCTGCCACAATAATTTCAGCTTGGGCCGAATAGAAACTCATACTCAGTAAAAACAGTGTTAAACCTAACACTCGATTTTTTTTACTGCTCATATAATGTTGCTCCAATATGCCTAATTTCTGATGGTGTTAGGCCTAACTCTTTTTTAATATCATTAGTAAAATGAGATGCTGAACAATAACCCGCTTCAAGCCCTACATCTAATATTGAATCATCACTTTCAATTAGCTGTAGAATTGCATTAGCCATACGAACACTCATAATTTTCCGCTTTGCCGTTTTATTAAAGTTTTCTCGATAAAGCTGTCTAAAATAAGAAGCTGATATACCATAACGTGCACATAACTGATTAATATTGGCGTTTTTATTCTCTTGAGCTGAAGAGAGAATAAATCGCATCATTCCATAAGCTTCGTACCGCCTGAGTATTTCACACCAGCTATCAAATACAGGATGATTTCTAATAATTAAATCAATCACTACATTTTTGATTGATACCATTAATGAAAAGTCTTCAATTAATTCGATATATTCATTATTGTTATTTTCATCAGCTTCCAGCTTTTTCTTTTTCGCAAGGAATGCTTGCCCCATTGCGGTATCAATAACTGCTAAAATTTCGACTAATTCTGATAAATCCATTGAGTATAACTTCCAATTTGACTTATCTAGTGCATTCCATTCATTTTCTTGACAAATAAATATAGCCTGACGTTCTATCAAAATATTTAAATTTGAATATATAGATTTATAAATAAAAGGCGTCGTGACTCTTTTCGGTATAGCTAAGACCAATTTGTCTTGTAATGAAAAATCACAGCCTCTACTTTCTAATAATGTTGCAATATCTTTATTTGACATTATATATAGGCCTTATCCACGTAATGTTGTGTACACAGAGTGAGCGATAATAAAAAAAGCCTCAAGGGAATACTCAGGAATCACTCATACTTTCTATTACAAGCTAAAGGTGTGAATGAATAAGATCAATTCAACTGACAATAAAAACATTTCTTGATTTACTTGCCACCAATAACGAGAACCAGCCAATCCATAATAAAATGAATTTAATTCCATGAGATTATCTTTATGAGTGATACAAATAGCCGCACATGTATAGTAAAAATTGCTAGCGGCCCAATGACCGGCCAAGAATTAATGGTTAATGCAGATAACAATCTGATTATCATTGATAACGGCTTAGATTATAAAACTGACATCAATGATGATGGTTTCACAACCTACTCAATTCCAAGCGATGGCACTGCCTGCGAATTTTCAATTATTACTGCAAGTCAACATTCTGAAAGTGGGCTAGCTCTCCGGTTAAATGATAATGGATTAAGTACAGAAATACCTATCGTTCTTCAGCAGCTACTTTTAGCGGATATTTTTCCTATTGTGATCAAAATGCAGGATACCGAGTGGCAAAACCCTCAAATACCTGAAACCTTACAGACTTCAGAGGCTGAAAATTCATTACCTATCGTTAAAACTAAAGTAAAAAAACCAGCTAAGCAAAAATCAAGCCTTTTTAATAAACAAACTATGTTGGTCTTTTTCTTGACTCTATTTTCAATATTTGTTGTTTACACTATATTTCAATATATTCCAGCACAAAGCACCGAGAAAAAAGTAAAAGCATTAGAACAAATACTTCAAGGTAGTCAGTATCCCATTATCGTAACCCAAGGTACTAGTAATGAAAGCCTTATCCTAGTAAAAACACAGCGAGATTCTGATTGGAGCATGCAACGCCTGGTTAAAGCTAAATACAATGAAAAATTCTCAATTAAAATAGTAAATAAGCTTGAACAAGAAATTGAAAATAAACTTATTGAAATAGTACCAGACACATTAAAGGTAGAGCTTACCAATCCATGCAACCCAATAATCGTGACTATAGATAACAATAATTTAATTAATAAAGAAAAAAATATTGATAAGTTACTTTCTAGCTATTTTAGTTGCTATATAAAAAGTGAAATAAAAAAAATCAGCTTTGGTGAATTATTACAAAAAGCAGAGTTGGGATTAACAGAAAGTAATGTTCAATGGCGTAAAATAACTAAAGAAAATAAAGTTATCTTTATCATAAAAGACAGTTTAAATGACAATCAAACTGCTTCTTTAATTAACTTCACAAATTCATTTTATAAGCAATGGGGAGATAATCATATTCAATTCTCAATCTCCCTTGCCAATAATGAGCTTGTAGGCAAATCATTTGTCACCAATGCTAACGGCTATATTTTATTAGGCAATAACCATTGGTTTTTTAATTCAATCAGTTTTTAACTTAACAAATCATTATTTAATATAACTTCAAAAATAAAGAGGAAGCAAAAAATGGCAGATATGATCCCAGGTTTAAATCCCGAAGGAAAATGGGAGACATCCGATCTAGAAATTTCAGGAACTGGCAAAAATAATATGGGTATGATCTATCGTACATCGGCCAGTATTAGTAGCAAAGCGAAACAATTCGGAGATGAGTTAAATACAATTCTTGCTGATAAAACATTAGAAGTCGATAACCCACTAGTGCTGGCGAAAATCACCGCCATGAGTGGTAATTATAATATGGCACGTCAATTACAAAGTAACTTTATGAAATCAATTAAAGATACTGACCAAGCTCTTATTCGTAACGTTTAATATTCAATAGAGCGTCATTGACGATGGTGCTCTACCTTCACTTAGGAAATACATTATGTCGCCTATTACTTCAAATTTATCGATGATAAATTCCACAGAGATGGCCTCTGAGATACCATCATCAATCCCCATTGCCGATAAAGTCAAAGAGCTTTTTGCAGAATACAGCGCATCGACGAACCAAGAAAGAACTGCATTAATGAATAGTGTCAATACCATTGACCCAAGTAACCCAGTTCAATTACTGCAATTTCAAAATCGTGTCGGTAAATACAGCCTTGCTATGAATATGATTAGCACACTAACACATAAAAGTGTTTCTGCGATTGATACTGTTTTAAAAGCTCAATAAGCCATGAATATTTTAAAAAAATTTATCTTAATTAGTTTTATTGGCTTATTAATGGGGTGTGATAACCAATTATTACTCAGTCATTTAAGCCAAAGACAAAGTAACGAAGTATTAGCCATACTCCAAGAGCATGGTGTTGAGGCTACGCGTAAACAAGATAATAAAAACGGAGATTCCATTCGTGTTCAACCAAGTGACTTTGTTATTGCGGTAGATTTACTACGCCAATATAACCTGCCCTCAAAAGAACCAGTGGAAATTATCCAAGCATTTCCTGGTGACTCTTTAGTGGCCTCACCACAGGCAGAACGTACTCGCTTGCTTTCTTTAATTGAACAACGCCTTGAGCAATCGCTACTTACCATCCCTGATATTATTAACGCACGTGTGCATGTTAGTTATCCATTAAATGGCAATAATCCTACTAAACAAATGCAAAATGTTTCCAGCTTGGTGACCTATTCTGGGAGTGAAGACCCCCAAATGATGATGCATAAGATTAAACTGTTTCTAACGAACAGTTTTGCTGAGGCAAATTACGATAATGTCTCAGTCGTGGTCGTCAATCGCCCGCCGTTGCAATATCAAGTTAAGCCTGAGCCTGAACATACATTTAACCCAGTCATAATCGGCTCAATTATTGCTGCAATGATCATTCTTTTGACTATTTTACTGTTACTGTGGCGCCAGCTAAGTAACAAAAAATCAGCAACTAATCTGATAGGGAAACCTGTTGATGACAGTGCTGAATAACCTACTCATTACACAAGGAAATATTTTCCTCGCTCCAGGATGTTATTTCCATAGTGAATTTAATGGGGTTGGATATAAAGACTTTCCTCCTATACTGCAACGTAAACATAACCAGCAATTGATTCAGCAATACTCATTGCCTTTACCTAACGAGAAAACGCCCTTGTTACCCAAAGTATTATCTGAACATTGGGCTTTATTACCAGAGGTAGCGTTAGGTTTAGGGATTTTGTTACACGCTGAACCGCTTCCTTGGTGGGTTGAACTTTCCAAATATCGAGTCTTACATACACGCTTGAGCCGCCCACTTTGGCAATCAGAAAATCAACCTACAACTTCACCACAGGTATTAACTGCCCTTGGGGCACAACAATTATTGATGTGTTTAGCCCCCTTTGGCACCGTTTACACCCTTCGAGCTAAGTATATGTTTAGTCTTGAAACTCAGCAACTTATACCGTCATCAGTAAAAACGATGCTACCTTGGAATACTATTGAAGAGACATGCCGTTATGTCAGAGAAAATACCCCAGAATGTTAAACAGACAATGTCTGAAAAAGTCTTGATCAAATATCAAGCATTAAGTGCCGATAGATACCACAAAACTATGACTCAACAAGCTCAAAAAAAGGCAAGTGAGTATTACCAACAAGCGAAACAACAGCAAGAAACTATCTATCAAAGTGCTTATCAGCAAGGTTATTACGACGGCATTAAACAGCTATTAACTGACTTTATTCACGTATTAGAAACCAGTGAAATTCAGTACCAAGAAAATACCAGTCAAAGCAAAGAACAGCTGATGAAAATATTGAATGACATTTTTGGTAATAATGAGCTACAAGAGATGGTTGCTGTTTATTTTGAAAAGCAATATGCAAAAGTGACAAATACCACATTACATCTACCAGCAAAAATGCAAACTCGTATTGCCCAAAGCGGCTCTGATATGAAATTTTCAACCGCTGCTGATAATACAATCGCCTTAGAGATTGATAATAAAATTACCTATTTTTCCCCTATTACCGCCTCTAAAAATATTTTTCCTCATGTATTTTCTGTTCCAACACAATGCCAAATTTTAAAAATACATAAAAAGACCTATCAAAACTTAATAACCACAATAAATTCAATACAGGAAGAACACAAAGATGCTGGTCAATTTACAAGCTAAGGCTATCAGTCCTCAACATAGCGGATCTCAAATTCACACTGAAAACATTCAAAATAAAATGACTTCATTATGGCAGAAGAAAAATATGGATAGTAAAAAAATAGATTTTTCCCCTAAAGAAAAAAATAAAATTAACAAGTTTATTGATGAACTTAAATCAAAAGAAGATAGAAAAGTATTTTTTTCTCACGTATTTAAGACAATGATTACATTGGGTAGAGATGAAAAACAAAACTTTATTACCGGTGTTAGTCAAATATTACAATCATCAACTGACCCTGAGCTAGTTTCATTAAATAAAAAATTTAATCGCTCGCTCAGCCATTATATGGCTATCAGTTTGATGAGTGCTCCTCTTAGCAACCAACTTCGTCATAATATGACTAACATTAATTTAGAGGGTAACGATAATGAGGAAGACGAACTACTAATCTAACATTAAATTTCTCTACCCCTCTTATCATTTACTTATTCCCCATCGACTAATATTTATAGGTTTGGTATGTTTTTTTAATATGCTAAGCCTATTTATTTGACAAAAATAAATAAATATAAAAAATATAAATAAAAATTGATATATACAACCTATGAATATAGTTTAAATTCTCCCCATCAAACCACATGAACTCAATATCAAAAAACGATTTTATTTTCTAAATATTCTGACTAGCCTCGTTTTTTTATATTGGAATACATTTCATCAACAGTTAGTATAGGTATAGATTATGACCGATTTATCAACAATAGATAATTTTATGGATAACATTGACTATAGTGAAAAAGAATCAATGATTCTCTTGTCTGGGCATGTAGTATATGACCCACTCAAGCGAACACTTTCGCGTGAAAAAAAAGTCGTTAACCTTTCAGAAAATGAATCATGCCTTCTTAAATTATTACTAGTAAAAACAAATAGTAAAAGAGAAGTTATGTACGAGATTTGGGAAAAAAGAGGCACTATCGTGACTGAAAGTAGCTATTACAAGCTAGTCAGGCAATTGCGACAATCCTTTAAAAAAATTGATCTAGATGAAAATTTAATTATGACTTTACCTCGCATTGGTATTTTATACACAGGGGAAAAATCAGAAATGCCGATGCTTTCTAAATACGATGCCAAGAAAAGTATTTACACCTATATGCGATATTTTTTTCAGAAGATTTTTATTCGTTAATCACTATAATTAGATTTCGCCAAAGAGAACATTTAATGTTAAATATTAACCCCAACTTTTCAAAAAAACACATTTTTTCAATATTCATATTTTTTATAACTTTCATGCTATCCGCTTGTAGTAATAATTTAATGAGTTATTTTACTCAAACTCCCACTTATCATATCAATGGTAATATTTATTCACATTCTTACGATATTCCTGAAAATGCCACAATCACACTGTCGTTGACGTCAATACTACAGAATGAAAACAATGCAAAGTCTAATCTTGATTACAGTTTCAAATCACAAAGTGCAGGACGTAGTATCGCATTTACAGTCGCTCTTCCTGAAGAATTTCAATCCAAACGATATACCTTAGGAATGAGTGCCAGAGTTGAAAAAGATGGTGAATTAATCATGATGAGTAATACGCTGAGCCCAGTACCTGAGAATTTATCTGAAATAGTATTACTTCCTGTGGCCGCTATTCAACAGTAACAGCACTCGTTTCACCAAAACCAATTAAAAATATTCTATCCCCTCTTAATGGGGAATTATATTTACTGGCACTCAAACCAGCTCGAAATCCTTAACGTTGCCAAGTTGGTTATTAAGCTTCACTCATTGGGTTCTTCTAATAAACGCGGAAAATCTGCCACCGAGCTTTCAATGGCTCGTTTTGCCAAGCTTTCTAGTGCGCTAAATAGCTGTTCAGCCTCTTGTTCTGGCAAGTCCGCTGCTAAATAATCATTCCACTTATTTAGTTTGTAATTTAACTCATTCACAATCGTTTTGCCGCGTGATGTCAACGAAACATGATAAACCCGTTTATCAACTAAACTATTCGTTTTAGCAACCCACCCCTTAGCTAAAAATTTGCTCACTCCTCGAGTCGTCACGGATTTATCCACAACCATGGCTTTTGTAATCTGCTCTAGGGTTGATTCATCATACTGATCAATATGCAAAATCATCAAACACTCAATGGCATTGATACCGTAAGGCTCCCCCATCCACTTCATATAATGATGGGCAGCTCGGCTTATCACCCCAAACACTCTGGCTTGTTCTGTACGCATAATGCCTCTTTAGTTGATTTTATCAACTAATTAGTTAATAATTACTGTAAATTTAGTTGATATTATCAACTAATAAACCATTTAACACGCCAAATTTACTCATACTCAATGCTACAAAACATCACTTTTTTGCACCGTTTAGGGTTTAATCCTATACGCTTTCGTTTTGCGGTAATTACGGCTTGTGCCTCAATTGCTGCTCTATTTATTGCTCAATATTTGCAGCTTGTTCACCCACAGTGGGCAGCCATGACCGTCTGGGCCTCTGCACAACCTTGGCGCGAAAACTTACTGGAAAAAAGTTGGTGGCGTTTCGCGGGAACAGTCATTGGCGTGCTAGTTGGCGTAATATTAATTCAACTACACATTATCAACCCGCTATTATTTATCGTAGGGCTGGCATTATGGTTAGGAGCATGTAGCGGTATTGGTCAACTGCAAAAAGGCTTTGTGGCCTATGGTACCTTTTTAGCGGGTTATTCAGCAGTCATGGTCAGCATGCTAAGTGTCCACATGACAGATAACCTGTTTATGGTCGCTTGGGATCGGCTATGGACTATCCTTGTTGGCGTTCTTTCCGCAGTAGTTTTCAATTTTTTATTTACACCAAAACGTGAACAAGAACCCGTTATTACACTAAAAAACCAGGTTGATACACTATTTTATCAAATTTTGCATCGCACACTTGAGAAAAAAAAACCAATAAAGTTACAGGAAATTGACCAACTCTGGCAAGTGATGACAAGTTATGAGGAAATTCTAGAAACAAATCGCATCGGCTGGCATTACCACCGTAAACAAGTTGCTAAAGCACGTCAAAAACTTATGTTTCAAAGCCAAATATTATTACACCTAGATAAATATCAATCCATTGCACCCTTTTATTTTCCTGCACAAGAGCCAACGAATACGCAATGGAAACATATTTTATCATTGTGCCCTAATGGGGTACTTAAAACGCTATTAGTCCCGCTTTACTATGCTACTTTTGGTACGTCAATCAAGCGGATAAATAAAATCGACAAATTAAAACTGCATCAAAATAAAATCTCAGCATGGCAGGCTTTTACTCGTTCTTTTATTGCGATAGCCGTAGTGGGTTTATTATGGCTATGGACACAGTGGCAAGCTTTGGCTTATCTCACACTCGGTATGTCGGTGATGTTGGCACTATTCGCTTCCCTTGATTACCCCGCTAGGTTTATGAGAAATATTTTTACAGGACAATTGTTTGGTGCCATTGCCGCATTAATCTGCACATGGTACTTGTGGCCTTTTGCCTCTTCATCATGGCAGATGACCCTTTTCATTATTCCAGTGATTATTAGCGGTGTTGTCATTTTTTCTCATAATCGCCTGATTTTAATTGCTTTTGATTACATTATGGTCTCTTTAATTTTGCTGCAACCAAGCTATCCTTTTACGCTTTCACTCACTCAAAGCATCGGTAATGCCATTGCGATTGTTTCCGGCCCATTAGTTGCAATGGCCGCTTTCGCATGGATTTATCCCACCAGCCCTAAAAAACGTTACCAGCAATTAATTTATCTTTCAGAACAGCAATTTAAACAGGGAATTACAGCTCTAATCCAAAGCCATAAACCATCTACAACTCAGTTTATCCACCGCTTATTTAGTGGATTATTACTAGCAAAAAAAGCAAATTTCTCGCCCTCACCTATATTCGATTTTTTTATCACTCGGCAAAGCATTTGGCTGTACCTACTTATTTTACAAAAGCAATTTGCACATCATGCATCAAAGAAAAGAGCCCTTATTGCACTTGAAAAACGTATTCAACAAAACCGGTTTGATTTGAAGAAAATCTCCACACTATTTCGGCATTTACAACGTAACGAAAGTGATAATGAAGAGCTTGAGCAACTCGAGAAATATGTGAAACTCTATATGAAAAAGGAATATTGCCAAAAATAAGGCAAGAAATAATCTGAATTTAACCAATTATCTAAAGATAAATATCCCTATACATGGAAAGCCAAAGAAATGTTGTTTGCTAATAACTACGATTTGAAATTTGCTGACGGGCTACAGCTTATTATTAATGGATTAGAAAATTAAGATTCTAAGGGCAGCATTACGATGCCCTTAATACTTTATTTCAGGCCTAGTCGTTTAGCTAGTCGATGTAAGTTAGCAATATCTAAAGATAATTCTCTAGCACATGCAGACCAATTATGATGGTTTTGTTCCAGTACTTGTGTAATGACTTTACGCTGAAAGTCATCTGTTGCTTCACGTAAGTTTTTAGTTAATGGTATTACTTTCTTTGAGGTTTCCGTAAACTCATACTCATTGTTATCAAAGATAAAATATTGAGGCTGTAAGATAATATCGCCAGTGTCAATTGAGGCACGAGCAAGAACAACAGCACGATGAATCGCATGTTCCAATTCACGTACATTGCCAGGCCATGAATAGTTGAGTAAATACCTTTGTAATGAAGAACTCAGTACCACACTAGATAAACCAAAACGCTGACGATATTGCTCACAAAAATATCCGGCTAATAAAATAATATCTTCACCACGTTCTTTTAATGGGGGAACAAGTAGAGGAAATACGCTTAAACGATGGAATAAATCTGCCCTAAACCGCCCCTCTAATACTTCTTCGCGTAGATCACGATTAGTTGCCGCTAATACACGGACATTAACGCGTAAACTGCGGTCATCACCAACACGTTGAATATCACCATATTGCAATACTCGCAGTAATTTTGCCTGTAATGCTAATGACAACTCTCCAATTTCATCTAAAAACAAAGTGCCATTATCCGCCATTTCAAATTTACCACTACGGTGACTAATTGCTCCCGTAAAAGCCCCTTTAACATGGCCGAATAATTCACTTTCTGCCACGCTCTCAGGTAATGCCGCACAGTTTAAATAAATAAGAGGATACTCTGCTCGAAGGGATTTTTCATGAATGGATTTAACAACTAATTCTTTTCCTGTTCCCGTTTCTCCGCTAACCAGAACATTTAATTCTGACGTAGCAACAATATCGATTTCCTTTTTTAATTGTTGCATACGAAGAGATAAACCGATGATTTCGGTTTCTCCTGAAGGTTTAAATCGTATAGGTTTACCCGACAATATATTTTGGTTTTCAAGCTGTTCAATAAGTAATGCATTATTTAATGCCCCAGCAGCTAATGCAGCAATTAACCTAAGTGACTCATTGCTAAATGCATCGAATTGATCAGGTTCCATGCCATCTAATGTTAATGCACCAATAAGATTCTGCCCCGCATATAAAGGTAAGCCGACACAAGCATGGACTTTTAGATGCTGATGATGAGGAATTAACCCATCGTATGGATCAGGGAGCTGGCTATCCGCAGGAAAACGTACTACATCGCCAGCTCTTGCAATTGCTTCAAGCCGAGGGTGTCCCGTCAAAAAGAATCGGCGACCTAAAACATCAGCCATTAATCCATCAATTGCTAAGGGAATAAATTGACCTGGTTCATAGCGCAATAACGCACAAGCATCGCACCCTAATGATTGCCTTAATGTAGTAATCAAACGCTGAAACCGATCTGCATGTTCCATACCATCTTGTAACTCTATTGCGATCTTTGCTAATGCTTCAACAGAAAAACCCATGATCTACTCCCCATAGTCAATTTGACAACAAGTATAGTCATAATGACGATTATTGATACAGTCATTATGACTATAAATTAAAAATATTTATTTAAATTTATCTAAAAATCAATTAGTTAAATATTGGCATGAATATTGATTATATCTTCCTATACTTTAAAAAATACAGGATAAAATTAATATGGCGATTCATGTAAAAAATAATATTCATTGGGTGGGTCAACGTGATTGGGAAGTACGTGATTTTCATGGAACCGAATATAAAACATTAAAGGGAAGTAGTTATAATAGCTATTTAATCCGCGAAGAAAAAAATGTACTTATTGATACTGTCGATCATAAGTTTAGTCGTGAATTTGTTGAAAACTTACGCTCACAAATTGATTTAAATGATATTGACTATATCGTGATTAACCACGCAGAAGAAGATCATGCTGGTGCATTAACTGAATTAATGCGCTTTATTCCTAATACCCCTATCTATTGCACCGCTAATGCTATTGATTCAATAAATGGTCACCACCACCATCCTGAGTGGAATTTTAAAATCGTTAAAACAGGCGATACGCTCAATATAGGTAACAATAAGCAATTGATTTTCATTGAAACTCCAATGTTACATTGGCCTGATAGTATGATGACTTATTTTACTGAAGATGCAGTGCTTTTTAGTAATGATGCTTTCGGGCAGCACTATTGTGATGAGCGATTATTTAATGATGAGGTCGACCAAAATGAATTATTTGAGCAATGCCAACGCTACTATGCCAATATTCTTACACCATTTAGCCGCTTAGTAACGCCAAAAATAAATGAAATTTTAGGCTTTAACCTACCTGTCGATATGATAGCCACGTCACACGGGGTAGTATGGCGTAATAACCCAAATCAAATCATTGAATTATATTTGAAGTGGGCAGCCGATTACCAAGAAGATCGCATCACTATTTTCTACGATACCATGTCAAATAATACCCGTTTAATGGCGGATGCAATCGCTCAAGGCATCAATGAAGCCGACCCTAACGTCGCCGTTAAAATATTTAACGTTGCACGCAGTGATAAAAACGACATTATTACTCATGTTTTCCGCTCCAAGGCGGCGTTGGTCGGTACCTCAACCATGAATAATGTCATGATGCCCAAAATAGCAGGTATGCTTGAAGAAATTACTGGCTTACGTTTTTTAAATAAAAAAGCCGCTGCTTTTGGGAGTTTTGGCTGGAATGGTGGCGCTGTTGATCGTGTTCAAACACGTTTGATGGATGCCGGTTTTGATACCGCATTATCTTTAAAAGCAAAATGGAAACCAGACACAAAAACATTAGATGACTGCCGTGAGTATGGACGTAATATTGCTCGCCAATGGGCATTACCTGCATAAATTAACTAACAAAGTAGCATCAGAATTTTATGATTTTTTAGAGGATACCTCATATGCAATTTAGAGATAAAACACTTGGACAGCTCGCATTATCTATTCCTAGAGCCTCTTCTTTATTCCGCCAATATAATATGGATTACTGTTGTGGTGGAAAACAGACTCTCAGTCGTAGTGCAGAAAAATTAAAGTTAGATATTGACCTATTAGAAAGCCAATTAGCTGAATTAGCCACAGAAACGTTAGAAAAAGACTGGCGTAAAGCTCCGCTCGGTGAAATTATCGATTTTATCATTGTTCGCTATCATGATAGGCACAGAGAGCAATTACCTGAACTTATCTTACAGGCGCAAAAAGTTGAACGCGTTCATGTAAATAAGCCAAGTGTGCCAAAAGGTTTATCAAAATACTTAGAAGCATTACTGGAAGAATTAACTAGCCATATGATGAAAGAGGAACGCGTTTTATTCCCTATGATAAAAAATGGAATGGGCAAAAACGCGGCAGGCCCAATTAGTGTGATGGAGCAAGAACATGATGATGCTGGTGATATCTTAGAGGCCATTAAAGGCATTACCGATAATGTTACACCGCCACCAGAAGCCTGTACTACCTGGCGTGTGTTGTATAATGGTATCAATGAACTGATTGATGACTTAATGAATCATATTAACCTAGAAAATAATTTATTATTCCCAAGAGCACTCGCTGGCGAATAAACAAATAAAGGCCTATTTATATAATAGATAGGCCTTTATTTTAAATATTTTTATATAATATACTAAAAATACCTATTGATATTGTTGCTTAATTTCTTGGGCAATTGCTAATCCACGTTTTGCTTCTTTTTCAGCAATTTCGACAGATAACCCAATATAAGACCTCGGGTCGAGCATGGCTTTAATTTCTTCATTACTGAACGCTGCTGATATCACACTGTTTTTGGTTAAATTAGTGTAGAAATCCTCCCCATCCGCTGCCGTTTTAATAGCTTCTTCATACAGAAGGGAATGAGCTTTATCTTTACCTAATTTTTCCGCCATCTTCATCATGACATATTCAGTATTATCAAGACCTTTATTTCTCAATACATTATGAAGCATTCTCTCTTCATGTGGCACAATCGTCCTCGAAAGCTCCTCTGTTCTTAATAAAATTTCTGTGGTTAATTCCAAAGCTTCTTCGATTAACCCATCAAATAACATATAAGAACTACTATCTCCTTCATAAGGCCTTACCGCGGAATACATACCAACACTTGGTAAGGAATATAATTTCTGCGAGTTAGCGATAATTCCCTTTGCCAGTTTCGGGTTTATTTTATGTGGCATAGTACTACTGCCTACTGTTCCTTTGGTAAACCCTTCAGAAACTTCTGCAATTTCTTCTAACGTTGTGCTATAGACCTCTTCGCCGATTTTATGGCAAATATTCGCCATTAGCGCTAAATTTGCCACATATTCAAGTTTATGGGTGCTCAAATTTCTGGATGGTACTTCCATGGCTTCCATCCCCACCAGTTCAGCGACACGTTTTTGTACCGCCATTCCAACCTCAGGCATCGAGTTAAAAGCGCCAACTGCACCGCCCATCATAATAGTGAACACGCGCTTTTCACACTCTTTCATTCGCTGATAACAGTCAATAAAGTCACTGATCCACACTGAAACCTTATAGCCATAGGTTATCGGAATTGCATGACGCCCATGGGTTCTTCCCGGCATCACCATATGTTTGGTTTTTTCAGCCAGATTCGACAAGTTTTCGATGATTTCACCCAATAACAACATAAATTTATGGTGTACGGTTTTCATCATATACAGCTGTGAACTTTGCTGAATATTTTGTGTGGTAATACCATAATGGATATATTTACCGCTTTCCTCAGAGCAAGCATTCACTAAAACCTTTAAGAAAGGTACGAAACCATGGCCTATTTTTTGGTAAATACGGCTCATTTCTTCAAAATCGATATTTTCGATTACGGCCTTTTCTTTAATTTCATTTGCCGCTGATTGAGGAATAAATCCCAGTTCAGCTTGAGCTTGGGCCAACATGGATTCAAACATTAACCAAGTAGAATATTTTGCTTCATCAGACAATAAGTCTTTAATTCCACGGTCATCAATAGTTTTACTTTTAGAATCGTATAATGCTCTCATTTCGTATCCTTTCTTTATTTCTTCATTGCTTCATCAACAGCATTGCGAACGAACTCAACCTTTGGTCCATATACGACATGGACGTGGTTTGCCGATGGAAAGAAGAATGCGGTACATCCTGATTCCAACATTAAATCTTTATCAATTTGGTTAACTTCTCCAACATCAATACGCATACGAGTAATACAGTTATCTACGTTACGAATATTTTGTTTTCCACCTAATGCTTGGATTAAAATTTCTGCAATTTCGCCGTAGCGTTTTTCTTTAATTAAAGTATTTTTCAGATTACTAGATTCTTCACGACCAGGAGTTTTAATATCAAATTTAATAATTGCCCAGTAGAAAATAAAGTAAGTGACGACGGCTAAACAGCTACCGATAATAACAAGGAAAATCCAGTTAGTGTGTTCGTACAGCAGACCAAAGATAGTAAAATCAAAGACGGTTCCACGAATATAACCGATACCAACCTCAGCCAATGAAAGTAACACCGCACCAATACCGACAATAATGGCATAAGTTAAATACAGTAATGGCGCAATGAATACGAAGGTAAATTCGAGTGGCTCTGTGACGTTACCAAGCATTGCCGTTAATACCATGGTGACAAGCATGGATTTCACTTCTGCGCGGTTTTCTTTCTTCGATGTTTTATATATAGCAAGAGCAATCGCAGGGAAGAGGAACAATGTAACCAACATTTGTTGCTGCGCCATAAAGCGAGTCAAACTTGGCATCATCGCCCAATATTCGCTATCCGGGCCTTGGTTAAATAGTACTTCAGTTAATGCAGGGACAACGCCAACAAAGGTTTGGCCATCAATAATATAAGTACCACCCGCTTCAGTGAATCTAAACAAAACGTTCCATACATGGTGTAAACCAAATGGAATAAATAAGCGTTCACCTCCTGCCGTAAAAAATGGCCCCACTGGACTTAAAAATACCGCAGAGAGTTTCATCAAACCTTGAACTAATACTTCCCAAATAAACGGTAATAACGCCCCCACTCCAATCATTAAACCTATCATAATAATAGAAACGGATTTTTTACCGGAAAAGAAAGCGAATGCGGTCGGTAACTCAAGGTTATAAAACTTATCGGTGGCCCAAGCGGCAATCAAACCAGTAATAATCCCTCCGGCAGCACTGATATTTAAAGTTTGTATACCAAGAACTTTAATTTGTCCCACTTGGCCCATCATTGCAGGGTCAGCAAGTTTACCAGTAAGGACTAACCAAATATTCATAGTGATGATCAGCGATAAGTAACCGACTACCGAGGCAAAGACGGCAATTCCCTTATCTCGATGGCTCATCCCATAGGCCACACCCATTGCAAAGAGCAAGGGAATATTATCAAAAATAACACCTGCGATTGAACGAATACTGACAAGTAATGCATTAACCGTTTCATTTCCAAGAAAAGGAAAACGTGCAATCATATAAGTCTGCACTAATGCACCACTGATACCCAATATCATACCAATAGGGGCTAATACACCTATCGGAAGGAGTAATGTTCTCCCAAAGCGTTGAATAGATTCACCAAACTTTTTTCTGGCCATACTGTTTCCTTATGACTTCTATTATTAGAATTAAAGGCATACTAGCTTGGGGGGGTTATAAAAGAAATGATGTCACGGTTTTAAAAATTATCTTAGGTCATAATTAATGACCTAGGTCATTTTAATACAAAACTCATTGCCAAAAATAAAAATGAAAGACAGGTGAAAATTTTTTAGGAAGTAAAAAAGGAAGTTTAAAGTAGGTTTTCTAATTCATTGATAAGTAAATCAACTAAAATAAAAAAGCCAATTCTGGATTTGGTATCATCCCTTTTAGTATCAAAATTATCGGCAAAACAAAACAGAGTATTATCAGTATAAGTGGTTAATTCATTGGTATTAAAAGCGGTCATGCTAATAATATTCGCCCCTTTTAATTGCACAATTTTTGCTGTTTCAATAATTTTTTTTGTTCCACCAGATAGCGAGATAAAAATGACAGTGTCATCTTTGCTAACTAATCGAGTGAAAGAGTCAGATAAATTGTAGTCATTAATGAAAAAACAGTGTAGTCCTAACGCAAATAGCAAATGCTCAAGGTAATAACCAACCGCTTTGCTTGTTCCTCTTGCAACAATAAAAATATTTCTCGATTTATGTAGTATTTTAGCACAATCACTAATTTGCTCTTCATTAATTAACGTAAAGCTTTTATTAATATTTTTTTCGAGTTGTTTTTTATAAGATGACGGGATAATTTTTTCAGTCTTATTTTTTGTTAAAATATAATTATTAATCTGAAATTTAAGCTCTTTAAACCCACTAAACCCTAATTTTTGCGATAAATTAATGATAACTGTTTTAGAAACAAAGGTTTTAGCAACCAGCTCATTAATATTTAAGTAAGGGATATCCGTAATGTTATCAGTCAGGTATTTTAAAACTTTTTTTTCGCTAATGGTTAAATTATCGTAATTTTTTAAGAAATCCAACATATCCCCCCCTTAATCAGCCTAATTAACCCAGAAGTCATTCTTTTTATGATAATAAAGTCAATATAGGCAACCAATCGATTGATTATACGTTAAATGAGCAACCGATGTTGAATTTAAGAAGTGATTTTTGTGAAATGCGACAGTAATCGAGGAAAAATTGGTATCACAATAGGTTGTTTCCTTTGTGATACCTTTTATACAAATAATTCAGCTACTTCATCAGCACCATTACAAACACGGTACATTGAGTGTTCTCACTAGGGAGCTCGTCGTCAATCTGATGCTTTCTAGTACTGAATAGTAGAAGAAAGAATAACATGATAAACAAGCAAATAGCGCTTCCCTTGAGCGCTATTTGCCTTACAAAAAATCACTTAAATTTGAGTTGCTTCACAGCTTCATCAATATCAATTTCATCTTCCGAAAATGTTAAAGCAGTACCATGTAATGTGCTAATTTCTAATTTTTTCAAGGAGCGCATTTGGTCCGGTTTATCTGATTTAGGTTTAATGCTGTTCATCAATGCACCAATAGATAACACAGTATTTTCTTTATCAATACGTGTATCAGCAGGCACGTCCACCGAATAAACGCGATAAGACTTAATGGATGTAATCTTAATCCGCTCACCTGCGATATAAATATATTTACTTTCAGGTATGACTTTGACCGCAAATGCAGATAACCCTTTATTATTTGTCGTCGGTTCGAAAGTGACTACAGCATTTTTTTTAATCAACTCAGGGTTGGCAACTTTAACCACATGAAAATAACGGTTATCGCCATTCTCATCTTTGATAAATCCAAAACCTTTATCTTCGAACCATGTTGTGATCGTTCCATTCATCGCCATTACCGCCTAATTAATCTTTTATTGATTCAGTTTTTACAACGCGCAGTATAGAGCACAATGCGTGTGCAGACTACGGCTTTACTTTTAGTCTGAGTGATAAATTTACGTGATGCAAGTAGCAAGCATTCGCCTGCATACTAAAAATTGGTTATTATCAACCGCTATTCTTTGTTGGAAAGGCTAATGACTGAAATCATCGACACCTTTATTGCGCCGCCCTGCCACGGTAAGATAGAAATTATCTACCAGGATGAACATCTTTCTCTTATTAATAAGCCGAGTGGCCTACTAAGCCTTTCTGGAAAAAACCCACAAAACTTAGATTCAGTGCATTACCGATTAGTACAAATCTTCCCTGAATGTACTCTTGTTCACCGACTCGATTTTGGCACTTCAGGATTAATGGTGATTGCACGTAATAAAGCAGTGAATGCCGCTCTGAGCCAACAATTTAGCCAGCGAACGGTAATTAAAGTATATCAAGCTCTACTTTGTGGTCACTTAACTGATGATGAGGGTATCATTGATGCTGCAATAGCAAGAGACCCAGCACTGTTTCCTCGCATGTCTCTTTGCGAAATTAATGGCAAACCTGCCCGCTCCCACTATCACGTGATTGAACGTCTGTATCACCCACTAGATAATGGCACATTGCTTCCAGTAACCCGAGTCCAATTAATTCCAGAAACGGGTCGAACGCATCAGCTTCGTATCCATTGCCAACAATTAGGCCACCCTATATTAGGCTGTGACCTATATGGGGGCCAAATACCAGAGCATGCATCTCGGCTCATGTTGCACGCTAGCGAACTGCATTTTGTTCATCCCATTAGCCAAGAAAGCGTTAATACTCGCTGTGCGAGCCCGTTTTAACGCCCAAGTAACCACTGTCTCATTTTATGACTGGTAAAATAAATTGCTCTGCCCTGTAAGTGCACATCGCTAGCCGTACTTCAATTTAAGTTATGACGAATATTACCACATCAGGTCGTCAGGGATCTTAAAGTCCGCGTACGGGTCATCTTCATCTTGTTCTTCTTGGCTGAGCGCATTATTGAGTACGATACTATCCGCATCCCTTTGGGTTATTTTATCCGCTACACTTGCAGGGATAATCACATACTCATTGTTATCACTATTCTCAATCGCTAAACGGGCAATCGCCAGACGACCGCTGATCAATTGTGTTTGTGTTATTTTATCTACAACAACTTGCTTGATCACATTGTTATCGGTGAAATTAAAACTAATATCTCCCTTTGAAATATCAACTTTATTCATCTCAATAAGTTGTTTAACTTGCGCTTTAAACTCTTTGGATTGCACCATTTGCTTATGCTGTTCGCTTAATTGCTTATCACGTTCAAGCTGTGCTTTTTTATTCTCTTCTACGGCTTCCCTTGCTTCACGCGCTTGAATGCGTGATTTTTTAGCCGTTCTTTGCACTTTAGCCATCTTCTTACTGGTGACTAATCCTGCTTTTAGCATTTGCTCTTGTAAGGTGAGTTTTGCCATCTTCGCCTCTAAATCTATCAGATAATTATGTGATTATACCTTTAGCCGCTGAGACCTGATAGGCTTTGAGCTTCATTGATAGAGAAATTATGTGATGTTATTTAAGAAAATATGCTAACGAGGATAATTCAAAATTCGGCGTGTTTAACTTATTTTGTCTAATCTAAAATGTGTTTATAAAAAACCATCAATATATTGTGATTTTTTATAGGCACGATTTACTCAGTAACCATAGAGAGCTGATGAGAAAAAATAGAGGCTTTCATCCACATAAAAACCTCTCTATTTCAATAACTACGGAGTGGACATAATAATGGTAGCTGCTGAACTAAACTGGCCTTCTATCAATTCATTTGGCGATAAATTAGGTTTTTTAACTAGCGTAAACATTAGTGTGTCTCTACCATGCCCATTTTCTATTTTTGAATCGAAATGCCCATTCATAGGGGAAACTCTTTGCCCTTGATGATAAATCTCAACACCTAATCCCGGCATAATAGGACCTTGACTACCAATATCTCCAGTTCTAACAAGTAAAGCGTCAGATGAAAAAGTCGAAGTTTCTCCGCTAATAATCATCTTTATTGGCGCTGTCAGATTATTATCTTCACAACTATAAGTGATTTCTGCGTTACGTTGAAAACGGCTTGCACTTCCCACTGTTGAAATACCCGATGCATTTACTGTTTCAAAATCAACAATGATGATTTGGTTATCATTGATATCACACGTACCCGTTCCAACAACTACATCATTACCTGCATAGAAATTCCATTTAAAATAAGCATGGTCAATATGCTGATTACTATTTACAAATGTCGCATATTTATGGAGATCTAACGTCATCAGCAAATCGCCTTTTCTTACCAAAACTGATGGCGTTGGTTTAACATTTACCTGTAAATATAATTTAATTTGTAAAGGTTCACTTGCTGTGGTTAAACGAAATACTTGAATTTCTTTACCGCTAAATGGTGCTAAATAGTAAGCACCACGCACGACCACTCCCGCTTTTAATTCTGGGTTATTCTTAAATGTGGGACCAAGGTCAGCACCAGTCACATTTAAATAATCAACATAAGCACTAGGGGCTTCATTACGGCAGGTCATAAAATCACTCACATCCGCAAATTCATTTATACGATTAGGTACAGCAAAAATATCATTATCTAGAGGAACATCATAAATACTTTGTGTTCCCCCACCAACTTCTTGTCCTCCATTAGTTTTACACTGGAAAGCAAAAATAGTCGGGGAAAATAATAAGGTTGCGAGAAGTAATATTAACATCTTCATTGTTACTGATACCTTAATCATAAATTAAACTAAAAATAGCGGTTGCAGTAAAATGGCCAAACGCAATACTTTTATTTTTTATTGCATCAGGTTCCCCTTGCACATTCGCATTAAAACTTAAAATATTCGTGCCATTCTCTAAATTGTATGCAGGCGTCGTACTATTAATAGGAATTTTTTTACCACTAAATTCTAAGATTTCAATTCCGATACCCGAAGCCATGCTGCCAGAATCTAATGCAAGAAGGCCTGGTAAATGGGTATTTTCGCTTCCTGTAAACTTAACGGTCACCGTTCTAAAGATACTATTATCACAGTCATCTAAATGAATATTAAAATTTTCAAGTGGTGTTTTTTGGTTAATATAGAGGTATTTATTAACAATAGTACCAAAGTCCACAATGATATTTTCATCACCAGGTCTTACTGTACAAGCTTCTGCGACAAGTTGTCCTCGTATCTTAATTTCACCGATTTGACCATTTTTTGCCTGACTCGGTAACGGAAAAAATAACAAACTTAATAGCATCGAGAGTATTATTTTTTTAAATTTATAAAAATTGAAATTTAAGTTATTCATATAAATACCTTCAATGCTATATCAGAAAATCTATTAAGATTATTCATACGTTATTTGAAAAGAAATAACACTTCGATAAGCTCCAGCCTGTAATTTCTCTGCGATTCTTACGGGAGCTACATAATAAGTTAAAATATTTTGCCCCAGAGAAATAAGCTCAGGTTCACTGTACTCACCAAAAGCAATTTCTTTTCCTTTAGGATTAGTTATCTGTAATCCAAGCCCATTCACACCTTCAACTCTCGCTATGTTCGGCCTAAAAGGGACAACTGGCGTGATAAACCTAATTTTCATACCTGGCTGAGAAAGACTCCATGTAACATTACCGGATTTATTGTTTCTCAAAACCGTTGGGGTTTCGATACAATCCAATAACTCGATGTTTATCGGCGTCTTGTGGCCTTGGGCGCCAATTGTTTTTAATGATGCAGTTTCAATATTTCCTAAATCAACGGATTGAAATGCAGAATCCATCGATAAATGGCATGCACTCTCCGTTAATGAGCCATAAACGAAAATTTTGCCATTTGCACCTTCAACATCCCAATTTCCTGTTGTGTTATAAAAGGCATTATTTGATGCCGCATATATCACAGCTGAATGAAATATGAGAGATAATCCAAAGAGTAAGGAAAAGCTTTTTTGATTAATCATCATTTTCCTCTCTATTTATTTTCAGGAACAACCTGACATGTATTTGCTTGACATTTAAATTGAAGTTTTGGCCGGCCACCATAGTCATTTATATAGGTCAATACCGGATTTGCCCCCACAGTAGAACTTGGAACTCCTAATTTTTCTTCACTAAATGGTGCAACCATAACTGCCTTAAAATTCTGATTTACTGGTGAATTTTTTCGCTCAGCCGCACCAATAATCGTGATATAAAAGGGAGTTGGGTTTTTAATGATATATTGGTCACCTTGCTTAATAAGCTGTGTTTTTTCTTGCCAAGGGTTATTCAGCATTTCTGTTTCGCTTAGCATGATACTTTTAGGACGATAAAATAATTTAATTTTGCTCTGTAACGCTAATTGCAAAACATTCGGTTTATCACTTTTTGGCGGGATCTCCCTTAAATTAAAGTAATAAACACTTTCTCTATCCTGAGGTAACTGACTAATTTCAGGAAGCGCCTCAATACGGACTTGGCTTGATTTTTCGGGTTCAACTCGCTGTACCGGCGGTAATACAGCAAACGGTGAAGTGATTTTTACCCCTTGAATATTTTCAATCCACCCTTGAGCCAAATAAGGTAGCTGGTTATTTTTATTAGTAATAGTAATTGAAACGCTTTTTTGATCGCCATTAAAAATAACTCGGGTTCTATCTAAAGCAATTGCCGAGAATGCGCTTCCGCTAACTAAACTGCTTAATAAAATAGTACTGATATATAAATTAGTTAATTTTTTCATAGCAATCACTCATTTACAGATTATTATCTGCTTCATTACGTTTATTTGATAATGGTTTACAAGGAATAAATAATCCTTGGTTAATTGTTTCTAAATTTTCAGGAAAATTAATTTCACATTGTGCTTCACCACCCCAATGAATAATCATGACTTCATTTGGGTTGATACCACTAACATAGGCATATCCATTATCAGTGACTATTCCCGTTTCTTTTCCTTTCAAATTCGTGATCTGAGCGCCAAATGGCGGTGCAGAACCGTCAGACATACGCATTGAAAGCATCATCTTTTCACCAGACAACACATTAAATTTGCGATAGCCAATCGCGCCTTCTGTTAATGTCGCTTGAACAATAGAATCCGTTACCTCGGCATTATTCGGTAATGCATTTAAATCGACTTTAACTTTACTGCGGTAGTAGCTATTTAAATCAGGGACAACCACTTTACCAAATGCATTTGATGCAATAGGTATCCCTCGGTCTGATACGGGAATTTTAGCCACACCATCAGTGTCAATGAGCAAACGAGTTCCGCCAATATTTGAGACTCGATGAGCATCCGCACCATTTAAAGTCATGGTAAATCCGCCTTGTGCCCCTACCCCAAATGATGTGTAATTATTATGAATATAGCTGGCATTCGCAGTTAACTTAGTATTATCACCATAATGGGTAATATAGGTGCTTGCGGTTCCACCTTTGTTGGTCGAACCTGCACTGACTTGATAATTGGTTCTATCTGACAATTTGTCATAATAGGTTGCTCGATTAACAGTATCATCCCGTGTTGCTTGTAATGAATAACCAATATTTGCACCATTTCCCCAAGGCATTGAAGCTGAGATATACAGGCCATCATCATTTGTTTCGTTATATTTATTACGATAGGCGGATAACGAAATATTAATATTCTTCAGGCTTCCCCAATCTAAGGTTTTTGTCACCATTAAATTGTAGCGATTACTTTCTGGCTTATCCCAATAGGTTTGGTGCGAGTAGTTTAAATAAGCTGTAATTCTCGATTCTCTAAAGTTTTTATTTAAAGAAATCACATACATTTCTTTATTACTACCTTGACGCTCACCTGAATCTTTAGCCGTTAAAAAATCGGTTACAGTCATAAAACTGCGTTCTGAGAATCGGTAACCTGCGAACTGAACTTGGCTATCATAGTCATCAAAACGTTTTGAATAGTTTATTCGATAAGAATTACCTGTGAGTTTTTTATCATTAGGAATATTTGCAATAGAATGCGTAATATCGAAAGATAAGGCACCAAATGCCAATAAGTCACGACCGACACCCACGTTGAATGCATTATAGTCTTGGCTATTTAATGAACCAGCAAGCAATGACCAACCATTAGTGACACCCCACGACATTTCACCACTCGCAAATGTATCTCCATTGACATGATGATCCATATCCGTTGGACGACCCATCGCTAGTTTATATCGAATACTACCTGGTCGAGTTAAATAAGGGATATTGGCTGTTTCAACCTGATATTCTTGAACCGAACCATCCTGCTCTTCGATTCGAACATCCAGTTTTCCCGTCGTCGCATCACTTAAATTTTGAATACGGAAAGGACCCGCGGCGACTTGTTCTTGATAAATAATTCGCCCTTGTTGGCTAACAATCACCGTCGCATTTGTCGTCGCAACACCTGTTATTTCAGGTGCATACCCACGTAAATTAGGTGGTAACATTAAGATATCAGAGCGTAAGCCAACACCTGTAAATCGAAAACTATCGAATAAATCGGTGTTAAAATAGTCCTCACCCAAGGTCAATTTCGCTTTAATACTGGTTAACGCTTTATAGGCGTATAGTCGGCTCCATTGAAAGTCATGCTCATTTTTACTATTCGAGCCAGTTTCTCGTTGAGCACGCCCCTGCCAATCTCCCCTAAAGCGCCATGCACCAAGGTTCACACCTGCGACACCATTTGCTGTCACATTATAGTTGCTATTGTTATCATGAGGCTTATTCGCTCTTGCGTTTATATTGTAGTCTAAAATAGCCCCTGAAATTCCTTCATCCCACAAAGAAGGCGGATCCCAGTTAGCTGTTCTATATTCAAGGTAGGCTTGAGGTATACTCAGATACAACGTAGAGTCAGATAAATCCCCTCGAGCTTGAAAGCCAGGCAAACTGCGTAAATCAAGACACTCATTATTATGCCACCACGTAATTTGCTTCAACGAACTAGCTGTTAATCCTAGCTGCTGGACTTGTTCTGGTGTGATACAAACGAGGCTATCTTCAGGGTCGTTTTCTGGTGCATAGAATGAAAACCGTTGCTCAGGTAAAGTTTCTTTATTTACTTGTACTTTGAGGGGATAAATACCAGGCATAATATAGCCTGCACGTGAGAATTGCTTAATATCAATGTTTTTTTTGTCTTCTAAATCAAATAATGCCGTATTAAATTGTATGGTATCGGCAGCATATAACTGAGCGGATAATGATCCAAATGTAATCATTATCGTTGTCGTTATTATATTTATTTTGTGTTGTTTAAAAAACATAAAAAACATCCCTAAAACACCAATATAATTTCTTAGAATTAATAATAATCGACCTTGAACCTTAATAAGGTTTGGTAATTACCCGCTTTAACAGGATGATAATTGGTGACTAATTGCATTTGATATTTCAGGATCATTGTCCCTGGCGTAATTCCTAATGCGGGTAATGGCTTTCCTGGTGTAATGGAATATCCCGATATATCATGCAATGCCAATTGCACTCCTTTTGCTTCACCCGAGAGTGTGAAAAAATCACCTTCTGATGGACCATCAAAAGTGACTTCGAGTGAATTCCATTCGTTATTATCTTTCGAATATTTTTCCCAACGACAATCAATGAGCTTAATATTGAATTCTTTTATGGGGCCTTTCCCAACTTCACGAATATAGCTTGTTGGAAGCACCCCCATATTAATGGTCTGATCCCTAGACCCAATATCTATTGCGCAGGCAGTATCGACTATTTCGCCATTCATCGTGACTTTTCCCCATCCATGAGATGATGCAGCCATTTGTGGCGAAAGAAATAATGTTAGAAGAAATAGAGAAGATACTTTTCTTCGCAAATAGATAAATCCTTTCACTTTAACCTCTGACTTAATTTGGTGATTAGTAGAGGAACACAAAGGTATTCCTCTTAAACTAATCAATTAGTTATAAGTTAAGGTAAAGTTAGTTACGCCTTCGAATTTACCTAATGGAATTTTATCAACCGCAACGTTTGCACCTTGTACATAAGCGCTATAACGCAATGTATTATCACCCGCTTGTAATTGGTGTTCTTGAGCTGTTGCAACTCCCATATTTAACGCTGCACCATTAGTATCCGTTAATTGAATACCCACGTTGCCAGCAATAGTTGGGTCTGTTGCATCTAAGCCTGTTACACCGAGTAATTTAGAGTTGAAAGCAGCGCTAGCACCAGAGAATGTGATACTCACTTTATCGTTGTACACTTTATCATCTGCATCTTTCGGGAATACACAGTCTTCCAATTCAATATTGAATTGCTTCGCGCTAGAAGTACCACCATTCGCTAAAACAGAGTTAGCGATTTGGCCTAACCATACTGTTTGGTCAATAGAATCTGAACTAATTGAGCAAGGTGCATCAATGATTTCACCTTTAAATGTGACTTTACCATGCCCTTGATCAGCAAGTGCTGGAGATGCAATAGCGGCAGAAACTAGCGCGGCTAAAAATACTTTTTTCATTTGAACCTCATTTATATATAACAACGTGATGATTACCCAACATGATGTAGGGCATAGTTAGAATTTATTATTTTTAAAATAACTATTTGCTGTATAAAGAATTTAAAATAATTTCTGTTTGTCGATTAAAAATATAATGGTAGTTATCCTTTTCATCGGATAAGCATTCACTATTATGAATAAATGAATTAGCACTAGGATTTTTTTCATTTATTTTCAATGATACACTTTCAAAAAATGCACTCGGGCTAATTTCTAGATAAAATAAAATTGAAAATAGCATTCCACAATTAATGCTACATATTCCTCTTTCATAACGAGATATTTGTTGTTGTGATATCTTTAATTTTTTAGCTAGATCACTACCACTAAGCCCTTTCTCTTTTCTAAGATGCGATAATTCCATGCCAATTTGTTCAGTTAGTATTTTCTGAAAGCTATCTATACTGGTCTTTAATCTATTACTTTTCATATCTCACCAATTAAAGCCTTGTGTAATGTGGCAAAACAATCAGAACCGCTTATAAAGTGAACAATTTATTTTTTGAAATGCAAAAAAACGCAACAAAA